>DJYQ01000019.1 GCA_002450165.1 Prevotellaceae bacterium UBA6974
CTACGCCTTTCCTACACCTTTCCTGAAATATATTCCTCGCTGGTACTGATGTTTTGGGTATTGGATGGGTCGGAGTCGGCCCTACGATACCAGTCGGAGTATTCGATGTAATGGCGTGCATAGGTCTTGTTCAGGTTTGTTGCCTGTTCGGGATCTACCTTTTTAATGAATTTTGCGGGAACGCCGCCCCAAAGCTCGCCATCTCCAATTCTGGTATTGCTTAGTACCAGTGCTCCGGCTGCAACAATGGCTCCGCATCCGACTACGGCATGATCAAGGACGGTCGCTCCCATTCCTATCAGTGCTCCGTCGCATATCTCGCATCCGTGCAGTGTTACGGAGTGCCCAATGGTTACGTCGTCTCCCAAAATGCATGGTGCCTTGCCGTTGAGCGTATGGATACAGCTGTTATCCTGTATGTTAGTGCGGTTGCCAATTTTTATATAGTGGACATCTCCGCGGATGACAGCATTGAACCAGACGGTGCAGTCATCGCCCATCTGTACATCTCCTGCGATAATAGCTCCTTCGCTGAAGTAGCAGTGTTTTCCAAAACGTGGTGCAGGCATGCCTGCCAGTTTCTTGATAATTGCCATTTCCAATATAATATTTTAGTGCAAAGATAATGCTTTTTTATTTGGAAAAGTCTATCTTTGCCATACAAACAGATAAAAAATGACGGTTGAGGATAAATTATTGGCTGTACGTAGGTGGATGTGTGAGAATGGTGTTGGGGCACTGATAGTCCCCGCCGATGATCCGCATGGCGGTGAGTATTTGGCTGAGCATTGGCAATGCCGCCGTTGGTTGACAGGGTTCACTGGTAGTGCAGGTGATGCTGTGGTGACCATGGACGATGCTCTGCTGTGGACTGATTCGCGATATTGGCTACAGGCTACGGATCAGTTGGCTGGAACGGAATTCAGCCTAATGCGGATTGGACAGGACCAGGGCATTGAGGATTGGCTTGAGGAGCGTGGCTATGTGAATACTGACGAGAAACCGCATTTTGTCGTCCGTAGTTTTGAGGAACCGTTTGACAAAATATGGGTGGGGCGTCCGCCTTTGCCTTTGACCAAGGCATGGGTAATGCCGGTAGAACTGGCTGGTGAGAGTGCAAGTTCCAAACTGTCTCGTCTGGTCGAATGGCTTGTTGAACAGGGTCGGGAGTCGGTTTTGATTTCGGACCTGGCCGAGGTGGCGTGGATGTTGAATATACGCGGTGAAGATATTGAATATAATCCGTTTGTTATTGCTTATCTGCAGGTTAAGGCCAAAGGTAGCCATAGGTTGTTCGTGAATGGGTCTCAGGTAGATGGTATCAGGGACTATCTGTCATCCCTGTGCGTAGATATTGTTCCTTATGAACAGGCTCCTTCCATGTCGGTGTGTCTGGACTGTAATCCAATAAGGGAATGGAAGTCAGTCAAAAATAGGGTTGAGCAGGAGGGCTTTCGTCAGGCTCATATTCGTGATGGTGTGGCAATGGTGAGATTCTTGTGTTGGTTGGATTCTGTTGATTATGTAACGGAAATGGGCGTGGTGGCTAAACTGACTGAGTTGCGTGCTGAACAGCCTGGATTTCTGGGCTTGTGTTTCGGGACGATTGCAGGTTATTGTGCTCATGGTGCAATGGTGCATTATGAGGTTACAGAGAAAACGGATGTCGAGATTAAAAGGGAGGGATTGCTGTTGATTGATTCTGGGGCGCATTATTGTTCTGCCGACCAAGGTTTTGCCGGAACTACGGATATTACGCGGACTTTGGCAATGGGAAATCCTTCTACTGAGGAAAAATGTGTTTATACTTTGGTTCTGAAAGGCCATTTGCAACTGCAGCATGCGGTGTTCCCTGTAGGCACTACAGGCTTGCAACTGGATACGTTTGCCAGGGCCGCTATGTGGAGGGCTGGTTATGATTTCGGTCATGGTACGGGTCATGGAGTGGGGCACGTACTGGGCGTACATGAGGGACCAGTCCAGATTCGCAGAAATTGTAGGGCGGATACGGTAGTGCCTGTTTGTGAGGGAAATGTCATTACGGATGAGCCTGGCGTGTATGTTGAGGGCAAATTCGGTGTACGTATTGAAAACGCCTTGTTGTGTGTGAATGGTATGGATACCGATTTCGGCTCTTTCCTGAAATTTGAACCTTTGACTCTTTGTCCTTATGACCGTAGATTGATAATATGGGATATGCTGACAGATGAGGAACTGGGCTGGATTGATGAATATAATGAGAGGGTCAGGGAGGTAATCTTGCCTTTGTTGAAGGATGATGGGGAGCGTGAATGGCTTCTGAGTGCAACGGAAAAGTGTAAAAATGATGTGTGAGGGCAATAATTTGTCTGATAGTGCTATATTGTATGTATAATTTTGTTATCTTTGTTCGGTAATTATTTTTAATAATCAAATAAAATATTGAAAACGATGAAATTCTTAACAGACGAGAAACTTGTGATTGTCGGTGCCGGTGGTATGATTGGTTCTAACATGGTGCAGTCGGTGCTGATGTTGGGTCTGACTCCTAACATTTGCTTGTATGATATCTATGAGCCTGGTGTTCATGGCGTTTATGACGAGATGTGTCATTGTGCTTTCCCTGGCGCTAACTTGTCTTATACCGTGGATGCCGCTGAGGCTTTTACGGGTGCGAAGTATATTATCAGTTCGGGCGGCGCTCCGCGAAAGGAGGGTATGACGCGTGAGGACCTTTTGAAGGGAAATTGTCAGATTGCGGCTGACTTTGGTGAGAATATTAAGAAGTATTGCCCTGATGTCAAGCATGTTGTGGTTATCTTTAACCCAGCTGATGTTACTGCGTTGACAGCGCTGATTCATTCTGGACTGAAGCCAAATCAGCTGACATCACTGGCAGCTTTGGATTCAACTCGTCTGCAACAGCAGTTGGCTCTGGAGTTTGGCGTTCAGCAGGATAAGGTTACTGATGCTTGGACCTATGGCGGCCATGGTGAGCAGATGGCTGTATTTGCTTCGAAGGCAAAGATTGACGGCAAACCATTGTGTGAGTTGTCATTGAGCGCAGAGCGTTGGGCTGAGATTAAGCATATGACAACACAGGGTGGCAGCAATATTATCAAGTTGCGTGGCCGTAGCTCTTTCCAAAGTCCTGCTTATCAGGCAGTGAAGATGATAGAGGGCGCTATGGGAGGTGAGCCTTTCACGTGGCCTGCAGGTTGTTATGTAAACTGTGAAAAGTGTGGTATGAAGAATGTAATGATGGCTATGCCGACGGTTATTGATAAGAATGGAGTGCGCTTCACTGCTCCTCAGGGTACAGAGGAGGAGATGGCTGCTCTGCAGAAGTCGTATGAGCATTTGCAGGCTATGCGTGATGAGATTATCAGCCTGGGAATCATTCCTGCCGTTGCTGACTGGAAGAAGGATAATCCTAATTTGTAAGGGTTGGTTTGTTACCTTAATTATATTGTTGGCTGCGGCAGGTGCTGCGGCCTTTTTTTGTGCAAAAAAAACGTGAAATGTTTTGTCACCTAATAAAAAGGTCGTACCTTTGCGCCGCAAAAGTGACTTTTGTGCTGAAATAATTAACATTCAAACCATTTAAAACAATGATTGTAGTACCTGTAAAAGAGGGTGAAAACATCGAACGTGCTTTGAAAAAGTTTAAGCGTAAGTTTGAGAAGACTGGTATTGTCAAGGAGCTGCGTGCACGCCAGCAGTTTGACAAGCCGTCGGTTAAGAATCGTCTGAAGATGGAGCGTGCTATCTATGTGCAGCAGCTTCAGCGCGTTGAGGATTGATTCCTTGACTGCGGGAAAAAGTAAAAGAAGTTAAATTTTTAGGCTATTGCTTGCATAAGCCATAGAAATTGTCTATCTTTATACTCCGAAAAAGCATACGAGGAATCGTAATGGATACTTGGTTGGAGGATTTCGTGGCATACTTGCGGTATGAACGCAATTACAGCGAATATACCATAGGGTCTTATCACGACAGTTTGAAGGCGTTTGGGCTGTTTATGAAATCCTTGGACTCGGAACTTGATTGGGAGCATGTTACGTCGGATGTAATCCGTGACTGGGTTGTTTGTCTTATGGACAAGGGTATAACTTCGTCGGGTGTGTGTCCGAGGTTGAGCGCAGTTAAGAGTTTTTATCGTTTCCTCTTAAGGAGGGGATTGGTAAAGTCGGATCCTGCGTATATCGTGCAGGCTCCCAAGAAGGCAAAGGTCTTGCCTTATTTTATAAAGGAGAAGGATATGGGGCGTCTGTTGGATGATGTCGTGTTTCCGGATACTTATGAAGGAAGGCGCAACCGCTTGATTGTGATAATGCTGTATTCCACGGGTATTCGTGCGTCGGAATTGACGGGCATTGATATTGACGATGTCGATATGGATGATTGTTCGTTAAAGGTTACGGGTAAACGTAGGAAGCAGCGTGTAATTCCTTTTGGCAGTGAGTTGAAACGGACACTGGAAGAGTATCTTCCTTTGCTCGGGACTGTCAGGAAATGTAATGGCGAAAGGGCTCTGTTCCTAAGCTTGCATACCGGTAAAAGGATATCGTACGGCATGGTGAGGCTGATTGTGAGGGATGCCTTGAAACTGGTGACAAGTCAGAAAAAAATCAGTCCGCATGTCTTGAGGCACAGCTTTGCCACCTCGATGCTGAATAATGATGCTGATTTGCAGTCCGTGAAGGAGTTGTTGGGGCATGAAAAGTTGTCAACGACGTCGATTTATGTCCATACATCCTTCGAGGAATTGAAAAAAATGTATAACCAGGCTCATCCAAGAGCCTAAAAACGGAGGAAATTATGGATATTAAGATTCAGGCGATTCACTTCGAGGCAACAGAGAAGTTGCAGGATTTTATCCAGAAGAAGGTAGGTAAACTGGCGCGCTTTGATAGCGAAATAGGAAAGGTTGAGGTGTCATTGAAAGTCGTAAAACCCGAGTCGGCATTGAATAAGGAGGTTGATATCAGGGTGTATGTCAAGGGTAGGACATTGTTTGCTTCCGAGACATGCGACACGTTTGAAGAGGCAATTGATAAATCGTGTGAAATACTGGCTCGCCAGATAGAAAAGCACAAAAATAAATGAAATAATCACGAAAAAACAGCCAAATGTTTTGGTGATTAGAAAAATATGCCTAATTTTGCACCCGCAAATAGGCATACCGGGTAGGTAGGTAAGTGGTTAAAACGGGCAGACTGTAAATCTGTTGGCTTGCGCCTTCGGCGGTTCGAATCCGTCCCTGCCCACTCAAAATGCGGAAATAGCTCAGTTG
>DJYQ01000010.1:0-14442 GCA_002450165.1 Prevotellaceae bacterium UBA6974
GGAAGGCTGGCCGGGCTCAACACCTCCGCCGCCACCGCTGGGCGTTATGCTGCCAGTGCTGCCGTTGCCGCCCTGGCTGGCATTGTTCAGGTAGTACTCGGACTCCAGGTCGATGTCAGAAGTCATGTAGCTCTTCTCCATAGCCTCGGCCAGGCTGCACAGGTCATCGCCAAGACCAGCTTCGTTGAGCACCAGCTTGCAGTTGCTGCGGAACCACATGTCATCCTTGTTCTTCGAATGGCTCTTGCGGCTTACGATGATACCGGCAGCCACTACGATTCCGCCGCGCCCCAGAACAAAGCTGAAATGGTCCGTATCGAAATCGAAGGCAGAGAAGTTCAGCTGGTTCTTCCAGTTCGAGCACGGGAACTCGCCCTGGCTGTTCACGATCTCTGTTGTCATCGGGGCACCGCTACCGTCGGCATTGCGGGGGTTGAGTACTATGCGGGCGTTGTTCACCTCGTACTTGCTATCTCGCTTCTGGACGGTCACGAACGTCAGCTGGTCACCGCGCTGCAGCCCCCAGGCATTGACAAAGTCGGCGTATGTACGTCCCGGTGTGTTGACAAGAGCCTTGTGGCCTCCTGCGACATCGATGCTCACATACACCTCGGGCAAGTGTCCTTCTGATATAATGGCAGCGAATGGCGACCAGTCATTGCTTTCCAGGGGCATGAACTGGTAGAACTGGCTCAGGCTCTGTCCCGAGTTCTGAAGGCTTGCAGCACGTTGGCGCAGGTACATCAGGTTCACTTTCATGAACTTGTTTGCAGACTTGGCTCCTGGCGTAATACCCTCGAAGGAGTGATTGCAGATAGCCTTGAACATGGCGTAGGCTAATGCTACGACCTTTACCAATATACGCTGCAGGGTCTGTGCAGCCGTCTTGGGATTCTTTGTACGACGGCCTACTGTGCCGTCAGTCTTTAAAATAATAGTTTTCATAGTTTTAAGAGGTTTGGTGTTTAACATTGATCATACCCTTGGATTCGGCCTTGCCAGAGTTACACACAGGGGGTTAGCTAGCATTTTCCTGGCGTTCCTCTATAATTTCCCATGGAGTTCTCTAGGTGTTCTCTAGGTGTAGGCTAGACATCTCCTAGAGATAGCCTAGACATCATCCTGACATCATCTTGAGTTTTTGTAGACATCCCAGTGACATCTCCGTGAGCAATTACCTTCAAAGACCGCTTATCACCAATTCGTGATTCTGCCGCAAAGGTAAGGGCATTTTCAGGGGTCAGGAATCGAATGGAAAAATTACGGATGGCGTGTGGAAAAAAAGTGAGGCCCCCGTTTAGGAGCCCCACTGTATGCAATATGCCGGCATAGCCGTGTCACATGGCTATATCCCGAATTCTGTAATGTTGTTACGCATGTCCCGCAAATAATTGAAATATTCCGAAGTGTGGAAAAAATGACCGATTTCGTGGAAAGCATTCTGCAGCGATTTAGGGCTAGGCTCGGGATGTACCATGAAATTGATGTTCAGTCTGCCCGGTTCGGTAAAGTCCCGCTCGACACCTTTGTACTCATTGGCATAATTTGTGAATGTCCGGGACGTAAATGTTACCTCCCAATCCTATTGGTCCTAATCCTTTCATATTGCTCTTATATAACTATTCGGATAATTACATTTTAGCAATACAAAGATACGAAAATATCCTACATATAAATATGCATCCCAAAAGTTTTTGCCAAACTTTTAGGATGCATACCAGAGCTGTTTAGGCTCAATTATCAATTAGTTTCCCGCCATGATGGTCAGTATGGTTGTCACATCACCTATCTCAATCACGCCATTTCCATTGGCATCAGCAGCCTTGTTGTTGTAGCCGGTAGCTTCAGGCGTTGCCATCAGGGTCAGCACAGATGTAACGTCGCCGATTTCCACCACTCCGTTACCGTTTGCATCACCTGTGACGGAAGCTTCAGGGTCATCGCCTGTAGTGAATGACAGTTGCTTGCCGTAGAATGTTTCGCCTTCTACTGTAGTTACGAAAGCAACATATGCGTATGTCGTGTTGGGCTTTAATCCTGTCAGCTCGACTTCCATCACACGACCTTCTGCTTCTACAGTCTTGGCTCCGGATGGGATGGATATACCTGCTCCCCGTGCATTGCCATTATTTTCCTGTACCCAATACTTGAAGCCTTGCTTGCTTACAGCATCGGTAGCACGTTGTACATAACCGGAAATCTGTGCCTTATTGCCGGATACGTTGATCTTTGCATAAGTATGTACTGTGGGCTCGAAATATGACGTGTTTGTCGGATCAAAGCCTCCCCATTCTCCGTAGTAATACGTTCCGTCATTAGCCATATAATATGGGCGCACCTTCCAATACTTTTCTGTATTAAGATTACGTATATATCCTTCCAATGTTCCTTCGTAGAGATAAGCAACACCATGGTTTGACATCATTTCATCTGTCCAGTCCATACGTCTCCATTCGAAGCCTACGTTTTCCTCATCGTCATCCAGATTCGATGTTGCAGCAACAATTACATTACCAAGAGAAATTACCTTTGGCTGAGATAATGTAAGGGTAAGAGCAAGTGTAGATATTCCAAATTCCCGTGTACATGTATATGTTTCCTCTCCATTTTTTACTACAACATTATATATGACATAATACGTGCTTTGTGGACGAAGACCTGTAAATATGGCTGTATTACCCTCTTGTGTTTTACCATTAAAGGTCAATGACTCGCTGATTACTTCTGCATCGCCTTTAGTGTAACTGGCACTAACCTTAAATGATGACGCGCTACGGTTTACAGGCAAAACCTGTTGCCCCATATCTTGTGTCAAAGCATAACATGTAGTAGAGTAACTAAGTTCTCCTAACGAGATTTGTAGTTGAATAGTTTTTGAACCTCCAGGAACTAATCCATCAAATGTTACTTTATCCTCTTCACTCTTAACATAATACATGTCACCAACACAATAGTCATATCCATCGTATATAGGACTTACATTTGCAGTTACGGTTGTTTGAGTTGACGAATATTTTATGGTAGGTTTTTCCAAACTTACATCTGTAGATAAGTCATAAGGTATGATTCCGGATTTCCATGCAGCAAGTAACGCTAAGCTTCCTCTGTTTACATATTTCTTAGTGTTATTATAGAAAGCGGAAGCACCGATGGTCGTTACTCCATCGGGAATGGTAATAGATGTCAGGCCACTACAACCAGAGAAAGCATAGTTTCCAATACTTGTCACGCTGTTGGGAATAGTGACAGATATCAGGCTGCTGCAATCATAGAAAGCATAGTCTCCAATACTCTTTACGTCATCCCCTAGAATAAATTCTGTTACCTGGCTGCCAAAAATGGTCTTAAACCTACTGTCGTATTGGTAAGAGGTATATGTTGCTGAGACTATTGCATTAGAATTAAGTGTAATAGACGTAAGGCCGCTACAATTTGAGAAAGCATAGTTTCCAATACTGGTCACGCTGTTGGGAATGGTAATAGATGTGAGTCCGCTGCAACTAGAGAAAGCACGTTCTCCGATGGTTGTCACGCTATTGGGAATAGATATTGAGGTCAGGGCACTACAGCCTGAAAAAGCAGACCCTCCAATGCTGATCACACTCTCCGGAACACTAATGGATGTCAGACTGTAGCAATTATAGAAAGCATTACTTCCAATGCTTGTCACACTGTTGGGAATGGTCACTGATGTCAGACCCTTACAATCTTTAAAAGCCGAACCTCCAATATTTTTTATATCATTCCCAAGAATGTATTCTTTTACTTGACGTCCAAAAATATCACCAAGATTACTCCTTGAGACTATTTCATTAGAATTAATTGTAATTGACGTTAGGCTCATACCAAAAGCAAGATGGCCAATACTTGTCACGCTGTTGCCAATAGTGGCTGACGTAAGGCCGCTACAATCTGAGAAAGCATAATTTCCAATATTGGTCACGTTGTTGGGAATAGTTACAGAAGTCAAATTGCAATTAGAGAAAGCATAGTCTCCAATGCTTGTCACACTGTTGGAAATGGTCACTGATGTCAGACCCTTACAATTATAAAAAGTTTGATATCCAATGCTTGTCACACTGTTGGGAATGGTTACTGATGTCAAACCGCTACAACCAGAGAAAGCATTCCCTCCTATGCTTGTCACGTTGTTAGGAATGGCGATTGATGTCAAACCAGAGCAAGAATAAAAAGCATAAGCTCCAATACTTTTTATTTCATCACCAAGAATGTATTCCTTTACCTGAGTGCCAAAAATAGTTCCAAGATTAATGCTAGATGTATATGTTTTTGATACTATTTCATTAGAATTAAGTGATACAGATGTAAGTGAGCCGTGATGATAAAACGCATCTTTTCCAATGCTTGTGACGCTTTTACCAATGGTCACTGACGTTACGTCGCTACCATAAAAGGCATAATCTCCGATAATCTTTACGTCATCACCAAGAATGTATTCCTTTACCTGAGTGCCAAAAATAGTTGCAAGTTGGTAACCATTATTTAATGTGGTATTTGAAACTACTTCATTAGAATTAAGCGATACAGACTTTAGACCACTACAATCATAGAAAGCTTGATATCCAATGCTCGTCACACTGTTGGGGATAGTGACTGATGTCATACCGTCGCAACCATAAAACGCATATGCCCCGATACTTGTCACGCTGTTGGGAATGGTCAAGGCGTCAGTTATTTCATCTCCATTAATATAAAGGTGTTTGGCGTAAGATAACGGATTAGAATCAAAACGATAAAAATTAATTTTACATAAACTCTCAATGCTGGAAAATTCTGCTTTAGTCAGGCCGCTGCAATCATAGAAAGATTCATATCCAATGCTTGTCACACTATTGGGAATAGTGACAGATTTCAAGCTACTACAGTTATAGAAAGCTTGGTCTCCAATACTTGTCACACCATTGGGAATTACAAGGTCAGTTACTTCCTGCCCGTTAATGTATAGATGTTTAGCATAGATTAGAGGATTTGCATAATTTAGTGCAAATTGTATTTTACATAAACTCTCTATGCTGGCAAACTCAGCCTTTGTCAGGCCATCGCAACCACTAAAAGCCCATTCTCCAATGCTTGTCACACTATTGGGAATAGTTATTGATGTAAGTCCGTTGTATCCAGAGAAAGCTCTTTCAGTAATTCCTAATGTGCCCTCTTCAAGAGTGATGTTAGTTCCACTTGGCATCGTACCCTTATATTTATATGCTACCTTACCCGCATATACCAATCCGTCTGGCTGATTATTATACCAAGCAGTTCCATAGAAAGCACCATTTCCAATACTTGTCACGCTGTTGGGAATGGTAACTGATGTCAGACCACTACAGCCCTCAAAAGCAGAACTTCCAATGCTTGTCACACTATTGGGAATAGTGACAGATTTCAAGCTTCTGCAATAATAGAAAGCCTTGTCTCCAATACTTGTCACGCTATTGGGAATGGTCACTGATGTCAGGTCAGTGCTACCAAAGAAAGCATCGTTTCCAATACTTGTCACACTATACAATCTATTATAATACTCTACAGTAGACGGGATGCTTATTGAACCAGAATATTTAACATAAGAGGATGTTGAAGACGTTACAGTTACGCTGGCGCCATCGTTATTGACGTTGTAATAAATACCATTTACTTCAAAATCATAGGCCCACATGAGGGAGCTGACTGCAAGAAACAAGAAAGAGGCGACAAATCGCCGGAAAAGTAGTTGTTTCATAATGACATTATTTAGTTAAACATAGTTTGCTATACATTGCACTACGTCTCCAAATAGTGTCTCTAATTTAATGTTTGATTACGTTTTTACACCAAGATACAAAAAAGCGTGGAGACTCGTCAGCTACTCGCTCCACTCATTGAGGCCGTAGGATTGCCCATTACTGTCAGAACGAGCAACTACAACCACACGCCGATATGTATAGTATCCCCTTACAATGATAAGAGGTATACATAATGCATACCCACGGGCATCTATCGTTGCCTAATTCCTTGACAGTAATTTGAGAGTTTCCTAGGCTTTCAGTGAGTCAAGAACAAAGCGCGTGATATACGCCTTCTTAATATTTGGTGTCCCACACCGCCATTGGAACTCTTTCCTAATGGCTTTCCCAGTGGCTTTTACACCACTTTCGGCGTACGGACGATACAAAGTTAATAATTTTTGTAATAAGTGCAATATGATTTGTGTAAAAAAACACTTGAGTGCTGTCTGATACTTACTGTTCCCCCCGAATTCATTATGAATTATGAATTATGCATTATGAATTGACAATAAAGCTGCGAATTATTTTGCTTTTTGGGGCTTTTTGATTATCTTTGCGCGTCAAAATGTATGTGATGAGAAGGCTGGTTTACATTCTTTTTTTGCTTGTTGTGCTTGTATCGGAAGCTGTCGCTTCTCCTGTTTCCGAGGTGCGTCGCCGCAAGCGAGTCCATAAGCCTGACACCGTCGCCTTAGCGGCTGTGCAGGATGTGCCTGTCTTTTCGCGCAGACGAATGAGTACTTCGGCGTACCCTGTACAGATGTTGGTGGTCGGTCGTGCTGTCAGGGTCCAGAGCCCTGAGAATCAGGTCTTGCCGATATATACTGCAACGGGCGGTTTCTATATGGTAATGCGTCTGACAAAGGGTACTAACTGGCTGAACGGCTTGCCCAAGGGGCGCTATTTTATTAACAACCGTACAATAACGATAAACTGATTTGCTCCTTAATCGACTATGGCAATGGAAGAAATTATACCCGAGGTTCCTGTGGAACTGATTAAGGCGGAACTTACCGAGGAGCGCAAGCTTCGACGTACAAACAAGAGTGGCAACGAAATCTATATTGTTACGTGGCAGGATTCGCCCAATACCGTTCGCGAGATTGGACGGCTTCGCGAGATTGCGTTCCGTGCTGCGGGCGGTGGAACAGGCAAGGGTCTGGACCTGGACGAGTTTGATACTTGTGCAAATCCCTACAAGCAGATGATTGTATGGGATCCGGAGGAGGAGAAAATCCTGGGCGGTTACCGTTATATCCTGGGCAAAGACTGGGAGATTGAGGAAAATGGACAACCCAGGCTTGCTACAAGCCATATGTTCCGTTTTTCGGAGCAGTTTATGAGGGATTATGCTCCATGGACTATAGAGTTGGGCAGATCCTTTGTTACATTGGAATACCAAAGTAGCCGTCTGGGTGCGAAGGGAATCTTTGCCTTGGATAATCTGTGGGATGGTCTGGGAGCGATAACGGTTATTGAGCCTACGGTACGCTATCTGTTTGGCAAGTTCACAATGTACCCGTCGTACGACCGTTTGAGCAGGGATATGATATTGTTTTTCCTGAACAAGCATTTCCCGGACCCTGAGCATCTGATAGAGCCGATAAATCCGATACATTACGAAAATGATCCTGCTATGTTTGCAGACTTGTTCACCGAGGATGATTTCAAGCGTGACTACCGCATACTGAACAAGGCTGTGCGTCAGCGCGGGCTTAATATCCCGCCGCTGGTGAATGCGTATATGTCGCTTTCGCCAACAATGAAGTTGTTTGGCACGGCTATAAACGATGGCTTTGGGGATGTCGAGGAGACGGGTATTCTGATTGCTGTTGACGAGATTTTGCAGGAGAAGCGTATGCGCCATATTGATACATTTGCTGCTGAGCATCCTGAATTGGTACGTATTACCAGCGGTGCGGGCAAGATATTTTATCCCGTGGAATGATGCAGTGGCAGCAGTTGTTATCCAATAGGCGTCTTGGTCAGGAGGATAAATTCCATCGACAGGATGATCGTACTGAATTCCAGCGCGACTATGACCGTCTGATATTTTCGGCTCCTTTCCGGCGTTTGCAAAACAAGACTCAGGTATTCCCACTTCCTGGCAGTATCTTCGTGCATAACAGGCTGACGCATTCCCTTGAGGTCAGCAGTGTGGGACGTTCGTTGGGCAATGATGTAAGCCGTCTGTTGCTGGAGCGTCATCCCGAGTTGAAGGATACGCACCTTACGGAGCTGGGCAGTATCGTCAGTGCTGCCTGTTTGGCTCATGACCTGGGCAATCCTCCGTTCGGCCACAGTGGCGAGAGGGCAATAGGTACATATTTCAGCGAGGGTGACGGTGGCTTCCTGCATGGTTGGACTTGTCCGGAGACGGGGGATTCGATTAGCGAGGAGCAGTGGAATGACTTGATCAACTTTGAGGGTAATGCCAATGCTTTCCGTCTTCTTACTCACCATTTCAACGGTCGCCGGCAGGGCGGGTTCGTAATGACGTACAGCACCTTGGCCAGCATTGTCAAGTACCCATACAGTAGTGACCTGGCCATGAAGAAGCGTAAATTCGGCTTTTTCCGTGACGAGGAGGAATACTATATCCGTATTGCAACGGAACTGGGTATTCGCAGGTTCGAGTCACCGGACGGCTCCTTGCGCTATGCTCGCTACCCATTGGTATATCTGGTCGAGGCTGCGGATGATATCTGTTACGAGATAATGGATATCGAGGATGCCCACAAACTGAAGATATTGACTACGTCGGAAACCAAGGATTTGCTGATGGACTACTTTGATAAATCCCAGCAGGAGCATATCCGTGAACGGATGAATACGCTGGATGATGTCAACGAGCAGATAGTCTATCTGCGTGCCTGTGTCATCAATAAGTTGGAGGCTGAGTGTGTGCGTGTATTTGTGGATAACGAGGAGGCTATCCTGCAGGGAGAGTTTGGCGGTTGTCTGATTGATCATATTGGTAAGATTCCGTTGGATGCCTACCGTCATTGTCAGGAGGTCAGCATAGGGCGTATCTATCATAGCAAGGATGTCATGGATATCGAGATAGCCGGTTTCAAGGTTATCACTACGCTGACAGACCTGATGATACAGGCGGTAACGCATACAGACCGTGCGTTTTCGCAATTGCTCATCAATCGTGTCTCGCAACAGTATGACATCAAGGCACCGACCTTGTACGGGCGTGTAATGGCGGTTCTGGACTACATTTCGGGAATGACGGATGTATATGCCTTGGACATGTATCGCAAAATAAACGGTATGTCTATACCGACACTATAGTAGCAGATAATGGAAAGTATCAGAATTATAAATAACAGTCATCACGAGTTGCCGCAGTATGCTACTGCGCTGAGCGCTGGAATGGACTTGCGTGCCAACCTGGATCAACCTGTGACACTAAGACCATTGGAGCGGAAGCTTATCCCTACGGGGCTTCGTATGGCTCTTCCGGCTGGTTACGAGGCACAGGTGCGTCCGCGTAGTGGACTGGCGTTGAAAAAGGGTGTTACGGTGCTGAATACTCCGGGAACAATTGATGCTGACTATCGCGGTGAAATCGGCGTGATTCTCATTAACCTGGGTGACGGGGATTTTGTGGTCGAGGATGGCGAACGTATAGCACAGATGGTAATAGCTCGTCATGAACAGCCTCGACTGATTCCGGTAGTGACACTGGACGATACCGAACGTGGTGAAGGAGGTTTTGGACATAGTGGTGTTAAATGAGTCGTGTTTGTCAAGATGAGAAACAGGATATACATATTGGTATTATTGCTGATTAGTCTGGGTGTCAGGGCACAGACCAGGGTGGATTATTTCCTGATGGAAGCTGGCAAGTCACGTATGCGTCAGGATTGGAGTCAG
Organism: Prevotellaceae bacterium UBA6974; assembly: GCA_002450165.1. Classification (GTDB taxonomy): domain Bacteria; phylum Bacteroidota; class Bacteroidia; order Bacteroidales; family Bacteroidaceae; genus Physcousia. The sequence goes on from DJYQ01000010.1 coordinate 9,666, forward strand.
GCAATGATGCTGTATCGCCACGCCCTGGACGTCAATCCTAACTCGCCCGAGGCGTTGTATCAGCTTGGACGTATGTCCTTTTATATCCACGAGGACAGCATAGGTGAGAAATATATGCACAGGGCCATTGCCATAGACAGTATCAATACTTCGTATATGGAGTCGCTGGCAGCAATCTACCTGCGTACAAACCGTGCAGAGCAGGCGTTGCCGTTGCTGGAGAAGATGAGTACATTGGAACCGCGTCGTACGGACGTGCTTTCTCATTTGGCTACTTATTACGGTGAAACGGGGCGTCTGGAGGATGCCGTCAAGACATTGGACCGGTGGGAAACGCTTGAGGGTAAGATTCCGCAACTTTCATACGAGAAATATACTTTGTATAACCAGATGGGTGACAGCGTCAGGGCTTTTAATGAGTTGGAGGCGCTTTGCAACGAGTTCCCGAGCGACATGACGCATCGTGTACGTATGGGGTACCAGTACCAGTTGCATGGTAACATGAAAGTAGCCAGCCGGATATATGACGAGGTGCGCAACAGCGAACCGCATAATCCGCAGTTGCAGATTGCGATGATGGCATATTACGACGCACTGGGACAAAAGGAGTGTGCCGATGCAATGCGCGATTCCATGATGTTTGACGTACAGGCTGACAAGTCGCTACGATATGCTCTGCTGCAGAACTATATTCAGAGTCTGGCGAACGATGCGAAGTCGGATTCGCTCGTCGCAGACAGGTTTGACAGGCTATTCGAGCTTGATTCCACCGATGTTGAGATAATGGACATCTATGCCTCGTGGCTGACTTATTTTGACAAACCTGATTCTGTGATATGTCCTGTCATGCAGCGTATTCTGAGGGTTGCTCCGGATAACGAAATGGCTACGCAGTGGCTATTGCAGTATTTTGCCAGAAAGCAGGAGTTTGCCTCGCTCGAGGAGATATGTCGTCGCGGCACCAATTATCATCCTGAAAATCTAGCCTATCACTACTTCCTGGGGATGACCTTCTCGGAACTGGGTAAGGAGCAAGATGCCCTTGATGCATGGCAGAAGGGTTTGAAACTGCGTAATCCCCAAACGTCACCGACGCTGATTTCCAATGTCTTTACTGCTTCGGGGGATATGTATTTCAAGATGAACAGGATGCGTGAATCATTCTGCGCCTACGATTCTGCGTTGGTTTATAACAAGGATAATATCCTGGCACTGAACAACTATGCCTATTTTCTGTCTCTGCGCCAGGAGAACCTGGACAAGGCTGAGCAGATGAGTTTCCGCACAATCAAGGCTGAGCCTGATAATGTTACGTATCTAGATACTTATGCGTGGATATTGTTTATGCGTGGGGAGTATGCCGAAGCAAGCCATTATATGGACCGTGTTGTCAGCCCGGACAGTACGGAGAATGCATTATTGGCAGATTCCAGCATTTCCAGCGCAGTACTGGAGCATGCAGCGGATATAGCATGGTTCAACGGAGATACCGGTCGTGCCTGTTATCTGTGGGAACTGGCAGTTAAGCGCGGTGATGATGATGTAACTGCGACTCTGCGAAAAAAATCGAGAAAAAGGAGATACTTTAAGAAATGAATGAGGATGAAATATAGTTATCTGTTATTAACAGTTGTAGCCGTTCTTTCCCTGATGTCGTGTTCTTCGGCCAGAAAGGCCGCGCGTCAGACGGTACAGACTACGGCAGGATGGAATGCCGGCGACTGTGTTACCCAGCGTAGCAACCTGGTTTTGAAGAGCGGTAATCACAGTGTCAGCCTGGGAGGCTCGCTTCGGATGAAACGCGATGATGTTATCCAGATGAACCTGACGTACGGATTTCTCAGTATCAATGTCGGAACCCTGGAACTGACACGGGACAGTGTGTTGTTTGTAAGCCGCATGACCAAGCAGTATGCCTGCTCGTCTTACGATGAGGTGTCGATGTTAATTGGCAAGGACGTAACTTTTACGGACATACAAAAATATTTTTGGGGCGAGGCTGATGAGGGCAAGACTGTAATAATGAGTTGGAAATATAGTGGATTTGCCGATATGGGTAGCGGCAGGAAACTCCCAACGGGACTGGTGGTTAATCTGCGGGCCTCGGGCCGTTCGGCAGATGCGACCATACAGTTATCCAGTCCCAAGGAAGAAAGTGGCTGGAATCAGCGCACCAAGGTAAACGAGAGGAGCTACGAGCGTCTCACCATGGAACAGGTGGCACGGCTCCTGATAAATATAGTGAACAGAATTTGACAGGTCTCGCACAAAATATCCGTTAGCACGATGTATATAAGACATATCTTCAAATTAACTGCAATATTGCTGTTTCTTTTTTCTGCGTCTCCTTGTATTGCCCAGAACAGCAAGAAGGTGAAGGCATTGAAAGCTCAGAAGTCTCAGTTGCAGAGTAAGTTGAAGAAATCCCAGCAGGACTTGGCTAAGACTAAGAAGGATGTCAAGGCTGGTCGTGAGACACTGCATCACATCGGTGTACAGTTGGATGACCGCCTGGCACATATCCGTAATATGGAGAGCGAGATGGACAGTGTCGAGAGCAATATCTCGTCACTGAACCGTGACATTGCTGAAAAGGATTCGCTCTTGCTTGAGAAGAAACGCCGGTATGTACGTGCAATGCGCTTTATACGTCAGTTCCCCAAGGTCAAGTCTCCGTTACTGTTTGTATTGAGTGCTAAGACATTTACACAGATGTATCGGCGTGCGCGATACGCACGCGAGTATGCGACGTATCAGAGGGACTTGGGTATGCAGATTCAGCGTAAGCAGGGAGAACTTATGGAAGCCCAGAATATGCTTCTGGCGGCTAAGAGCCGCATGGCGGGTATTATACGCAATGTTCTTCAGGAGCGTCGCAGGCTGAACCAGGAGCAGGTTGCGCAGAAGAAGGTTGTCAGTAATCTGGAAGCACGGCAGAAAGGCCTTAACTCGAAAGTGGCACAGCAACAGAAGGAATTAAACGAACTGAACAAAAAGATTGATGCTCTTATAGCCTACGAAATTGAGCAGGCGCGTAAGCGTGCTCTGGAAGCCGCTCGCAAGAAGGCTGCAGAGGAGGCTGCACGTAAAAAAGCTGCAGAGGAGGCTGCACGAAGGAAACAGGCTGCTGCATCCAAGTCGGCTCAGGGAAAGACCCCCAATTCATCTGCCACTGGTCCGACAAAGGTGACTGCTCCATCGTCATGGCTGACACCTGAGGAACGTCAACTTACAGGTAGTTTTGAGGCAAACCGCGGGCGTTTGCCGGTGCCTATCACCGGTCCGTATATGATTGGCGGTCGCTTTGGCTCGTATCAGGTGTCTGGGTTAAGTCATGTTACTCTTGACAGCAAGGGTACTGACTATGTTGGACAGCCGGGAGCAAGAGCTCGATGTATCTTTGACGGTGTGGTTACTGCGGTATTCCAGTTTGCCGGTACAAAAAATGTGCTGATCCGTCACGGCAGTTACATTTCTGTTTATTGTAACCTTTCGTCTGTGATAGTAAGCAAGGGACAGAAGGTACGTACCCGTGATATCATCGGTACGGTTATGGATGACGGCAATGGACGTTGTCCGTTGCATTTCCAGCTTCGCAAGGAGACGCTAAAGTTGAATCCCGAATCCTGGATAGGTCGCTAAATTACAGGTCTAATCCGTCAAGCAACTGGATGTATGTATTTAATGCTTGGCGTATTTCACTGAAACATACAAATTCATCAGCAGTGTGGCTTCGGCTACTCTGTCCAGGGCCTATTTTTATGGACGGACAGCGCAGCAAGGCCTGGTCGCTGAGCGTAGGACTGCCAAATGGTTTCAGTCCAATTTGTATAGCACGTTGTACTATAGGATGTGATTTGTCTATCCTGGAAGACATCAGCCGTGTGCTGCGTGCTTTTACCTGGCTCTTTACATTGGATTTGATGAAATCCAGTATTTCGGTATTGGAGTATAGTTCGTTGCTGCGTATGTCTGCAGTGAACGTGCATGTATCGGGAATGACATTGTGCTGTGTTCCGGCATTGACTATTGTGACAGTCATCTTTACAGGCCCCAGCATCGGACTTACTTTTGGGAATATATGGCTCCTCAGCCAGTTTATGTCGTCCATTGCGTGATAGATGGCATTGTCTCCCTCGTCACGTGCAGCATGTCCGCTACGTCCATGGGCGGTGAAATCCAGAACCATCAACCCTTTTTCTGCTACTGCCGGTTGCATTCCTGTTGGTTCACCTACAATTGCGGCATCTATGTGCGGCAGTAAGGTCAGGGCATATTCTATGCCCATTTTACCGCTTACTTCCTCCTCGCAACTTGCCAGGAATATCAGGTTGTATGATCTCCTTCTTTCTGAAAGTAGCCTGAAAACCTGCAGCAGTATTACCAGTGATGCACCGTCATCGTTGCTACCCAGTCCGTATATGCGGTCATTTTCAATAGTTGCTTTGTATGGGTTGCGAGTCCAGGAGTCACCAGGTTTTACCGTGTCGATATGTGCGTTAAGCAACAGAGTTTTACGCCCCTCGACATAATCATCGGCAATGGTCCATATATTATTGCCTTCGCGCCTGATATCCAGAAGATACTGGTTACGCATGACATTTTCCAACAAATCTGCCGCCTGCGTTTCATTACGACTGATGCGTGGAGTTTCAATCAGTCTCACAAGCAAATCTGTAGCATTCTGAAAGAGAATTTCCTTGTCCATATATCATAGTGATTAAAAAAAGGAGAACCGTCGTTCTCCTTTTGCTGTCGGGATGACAAGACTCGAACT
>DJYQ01000010.1:14541-19208 GCA_002450165.1 Prevotellaceae bacterium UBA6974
CCAACTGCGCTACATCCCGATTGCGTTGCAAAGTTATGAATAAGTATGGGAAAAAACAAACAAAATCCTATTTTAATTTATATTTTTTCGGGCAAAAGTACTTTTTTTGCTAACTTTGTGCGCGAAATATACCTGTTTAACTCTATATGTCAACAATCAAAGTAGCTGCACCGGAGCTGAGAGACAGACGCATCATTTTACCTTCAAGCAAGAGCATCAGCAACCGTGTTTTGGTTATCCGTGCATTGTCGGCATTGAAGGATGGCTCCTTCAGCAGCAATAGACTGCCTGAACTGCAAAACATATCAGATTGTGATGACAGCAGGGTGGTAGTAAAGGCTCTGGAAAAGTTAGCGGGGGAAACAGGGAAAGGTGAATTGCCTGACGGTGGTTTTATCGACATTGGAGCGGCTGGGACTGCAATGCGTTTTATGACTGCATTGCTGTCCGTATGTCCCGGTATGCATACGATAGACGGTACGGAGAGGATGAGACACCGCCCCATTCGCCTTCTGGTCGAAGCTTTGCAACAGTTAGGCGCAGATATCAGATATACGGGTGACGAGGGATACCCTCCGCTGTGCATTTCGGGTAAGGTGCTAAGGGGAGGACGGATACGTTTGGCTGGCAATGTCAGCAGCCAGTATGTCAGTGCCTTGTTGATGATTGGTCCTGTTTTGCAGGAGGGCCTGTTTCTTGAACTGACTGGTAAGATAATAAGCCGTCCGTATATAGATATGACAGTTGCCATAATGAAGCAGTTTGGGGCACAGGTAAGCATTGTAGAAGGTAATGACGATACGTCGTTGGCCCTGAATGTATTGCCAGGCGGTTACAGGCCGGTGATGTATATGGTAGAAGGCGATTGGAGTGCCGCATCTTACTGGTACGAGATGGTATCCCTTGCCACTGACGAAAACGCAAGTGTCGTGCTGCCAGGATTGACGTACAACTCGCTGCAGGGTGACAGCCGCGTAGCAGAATATTTTGAGCCTCTTGGGGTTAGGACGGAATATCTGAACGACAAAGATGGAATGCCTTGTGTAAGGCTAAGCCGTGGACCTGTCCGGTCACAGCTTTTAGTATCACCGTATGTGCTGAATCTGGTCAACCAACCGGACTTGGCACAGACGTTGGTGGTGACGTGTTGCATACTGGGAATCAGATTCAGCTTCACCGGTCTGGAGAGCCTGAAAATCAAGGAGACTGACCGTATGGCAGCCTTGTGCACAGAGATGGCAAAGTTGGGATTTGAAGTGGAGGAGGAGAATGGTGATACGCTGTTGTGGAAGGGCGGGCGATGCATATCCAATAGCAAGGCAATTGATACATACGACGATCACCGCATGGCTATGGCCTTTGCTCCTGTCGCAATGCGCACGGGCAGTATAAGCATCAATAATCCCGAGGTAGTAAGTAAAAGCTACCCGACATTCTGGAACGACATACCTAAGGCGGATGAAAGTGCTGTGGATGCTGAATGTTGCGGCATGCATGATGTTTGCGAGAAGGACAGTCTGCTTGCTGCAGTGAGTCGCGACATAGAGTACTACGAGGATGAAGAATTGGACCGTTTTCGCGGTGTGAGAAGCGACGAGTATCTTCAGCCTGAAATCGAGGAGTTTCAATATGTGCTGGAAACCATGCGTGAGGACGAGGTTGCCGGATGGATGCGTTCGCTGACTCTGCGCGGCATTGCTTTGCCGGATGAGCTGAGAGACGAAGTCTTGATGATTATCGGTGAACGGCGGCAATAAATATCCATCTGTACACGTTATATTATAACTTGAATGATGAAAAGAACGAACTTCAGAATATCCGTTTGGGACAGATTGTCTGTGATAGTCTGTCTGGTTCTGCTTTTCACATTTGCCGGATGTTCGACCAAGAAGAATACTCCGCTCACACGTTTCTACCACTCGATGACTGCACGCTACAATATTATGTATAACGGGCAGGTGGCATTCCGTGACGGAATGGAGGCACAGATAGAAGGACATAACGATGACTATACCGCACTGCTGCCTATGTATATCAGTACAAACAAGAGTACTGCCAGCATAGGACGCGGCAGTTACGAAACAGCCATACTCAAGAGCGAGAAGGCGATAAAATTGCACAGCATCAAGCGAAAACCTGCGGTCAAGCCTGGTAAGAAAAAGGATCAGCAGACCAAGGATTACCTTGCGCGCAAGGAATTTAATCCATATTTGTGGCGCGCATGGATTATGCTGGGTCAAAGCCAGTTTCAGAGGGGCGAATTCATCGAGGCAGCCTCGACATTCAACTACACTATACGACTGTACTCGACCCAGTCTCAAGTTGCAAATCTGGCAAGAACATGGCTAGCAAAATGCTACGTGGCACTGGACTGGCCATACGATGCTGAGGATGTTCTGCGTAAACTGGCCAAAGATAGTCTGGGACGCGCTGTACAGAGAAGCTATGACAACAGCCGCACGGCATGGCTGATACAGACTGGTCAGTACCAGGAGGCAATACCCTTGCTGCAAAAGGTTATACAGAACCAGCGTGGTCATATAGCCAGGGCACGCCTTAATTATCTTTTAGGTCAGTTATGCCATCAAGTCGGAGACAACGAGGCGGCATACAAGGCTTTGACCAAGGTGATTCATGCCAATCCTCCCTATGTAATGACTCTTAATGCACAGGTTTTGAGGAGCGAAGTTACCAGCAAGGGGCACACAAGGCAGACCATCAGGAAACTGCAGCGAATGTCTCGTAACCAGAACAATAAGGAATACACTGATCAGATATACTATGCCATAGGCAATATATATATGAACGAGTCCGACACCCTGCATAGTATTTATGCATGGGAAAAGGGTGCTAAGGAAAGCCGCGGTGGAGCCGTCAAAGCACAGATACTGTTGCGTTTGGCTGAGGTTTATTGGAATCAGGAGAACTATATAGATGCCGCCAGATGTTATAAGGACTGTGCCGCAATCCTGGACAAGGAGAAGCCTGGATACGAGACTGTCCAGCATCGCGCCCAGGTACTTGAACCGCTTGCGCCACATCTTGAAACTATCAAGTTGCAAGATAGCTTGCAAGCATTGGCCAAACTGAGCAGGACTGAGCAAATTGCCGTCGCTGACCGGCTGATTAAGGAATTGAAGAAGAAGGAGAAAGAGGAAGCGCGCAGGAACGGAAATCAGAATACCACACAGGAACAGAATATCGGACAGCTACCTAATCCAGGCACGACACCCAATACCAACCGCACGGCGATACCCGGACAAACATCGAATGACACATGGTACTATTCCAGCCCAAATACGGTACAGCGAGGACGGGAAATATTCCGGCGGAAGTGGGGTAGGCGACGCAACGAGGACAATTGGCGATGGACTGATCGTAGTTCATTCGGCAACGCCGACACAGGTGGCGATATGCCAGAAACTGAGAGTACATCTGACACCACAATTACTAATACATCTGAGATTGATGCTGAGGAACAGGTTCGCCTTGATTCTTTGGCACGTGATCCACACCACCGTGAATACTATCTAAACCAGATACCCAATACTGAGGAGCAGATGGAGAAATCTCATGCCTTGCTTCGGGATGCTCTGTATAATGCCGGTGTAATAGAGCAGGACAAGGTTGGCAACTATCCGATGGCCCGTAGGACCTTGGAAAGGTTGATGAAGGACTATCCTGATTTTGACAAGATGGACGATGTGTTCTACCATATGTTCTTGATATGCGGCCGTCTGGGAATGGACAGTGAATCCAAGATTTACCGCGACAGTATAGTATCAGCTTATCCCGACAGCAAGTTGGCGGCCTTGCTCTCCAATCCGAATTATGACTTGATTGCACGCGGCGGGCGCCATCTTGAGGATTCGGTGTATGCGGCGACGTACGAGGCGTACAAGGCAAGCAACTATCCTGAAATAGAAAAGAACTATCGCTTCTCGACAGACAACTATCCCGAAGGTAAACACCGTGCACGTTTCATGTTCATACATGCTATGGGGCAGTTGTACAGCGGTGACAGGCAAGGGTTCCTGGCTTCGCTCAAGGAGATTGTCGATAAATACTCGGCTGAGGAACTCGGCAAGCTGGCAGCAGAGATAATGAAAGGCGTCAATGAGGGACGCCTGTTGCAGGATGGTAAATGGGATACAAGCGGAATATGGGGACTGCGTGCCAATGCAGCAGGCAGCGACAGTACACAGGTCGCACAGCTGCAGGATACACGTGTCGGTCAGTTCGCCTTTGTACTTGCATATCCAAAGAACTCCCTGGATGAGGACCAGTTACTGTTTGAGATTGCACGCTATAACTTCACTGCTTTTCTTGTTCGTAACTTTGATCTGGAAATCAGCGATATCGGTGCCATAAGCATTCTCGTGGTACGTGGTTTCCAGGGATATGACGAGGTACATGCATATGCCCAACAATTGTATAGTGACCAACATATGGCTACCGTGCTTGAAGGCATGCGAACACTGTTGATTGCCGAGGATAACCTGAAACTGCTCGGAACTCAGTTCAGTTTCGATGACTACAAGGATTTCTATGACAAGAAGTATGCACCGCTTGCCGTCCCCGAGGATCTTAAGATTGATGAGAACCAGATTATTGATGTTATTGAGGGCGAGGATACAGATGGGCCTGCGGGTGATGAAAACAATAAC
>DJYQ01000023.1 GCA_002450165.1 Prevotellaceae bacterium UBA6974
CGGTTCGATTCCTGGTGGCACCACGAAGTGGTGGTTGAGATGCATAGATTTGCGCTTCGGTGCGGTTTATGCATCTTTTTTATGCGGATAGGTATATAGTTTTACCCTGTAACCATACAATGTGCATTTTTTTTTGTAACTTTACGCCCAGTTTGCATAAATAGTCATTATGGAGAGACCTGACAAGGAAGCAAGGCTTCAAGTTATCCGCATGATAATTGCTAATTCGTCCATTGAAAACCAGGAAGAATTGTCAGTTGAAATGTTCAAGGCTGGTTTTCAGACGACACAGACAATGCTGAGCCGTGACTTAAAGCAACTCAGGATATCCAAGATCCGTACACGCTCAGGTCGTAGCGTCTATGCACTTCCTGGGTCAGTTCAGTCAAATCCATCCGATACACACGAGAAATACAATGAAATCAAGTGGAGAGTAGATTTCAGCAGTAATATTGCAGTCGTACATACTCCCCCAGGCCACGCATCACTTGTCGCCTATAATATAGACATGGCAGCAAGCACAGAAATCTTAGGTACCGTTGCAGGTGACGATACCATTATTATAATTTTGGCAGAAAACGCAATTCGTGAAAATGTCGTGCAGTCACTGCAAAAGATAATTCCCCAATTAAGGAATAGATTATAATGGATGTAAAAGAAACAAATACAGTCTATCAAGCGAAATCCGGCAAAATGCTGGAGGATATTCGTATAGTTGTTGCTGATCCCAGCCATGAAAAATATGTGGACGAGATTTTGGAAACTATACGTGTTGCTGCACGCAAGCGAGGAACAGGTATTGCAGAACGTACCCACGATTACCTTTCCACCAAGATGAAGGAATCCAAGGCAGTTCTTGCGCTGGACGGTGACCGCTTTGCAGGCTTCAGCTACATCGAGACATGGGGCAACCGCCATTATGTTACCACATCAGGCCTTATCGTACATCCCGACTATCAGGGTTTAGGCATTGCCAAGCGCATCAAGGACTATACTTTCACTCTTGCTCGCGTCCGCTGGCCTCATGCCAAAATATTCTCCCTTACCAGTGGTGATGCTGTAATGAAGATGAATACAGCACTCGGTTATGTGCCAGTCAGTTTCAGTCAGCTTACTGATGACGAGAGTTTCTGGCGCGGCTGTCAGGGATGTATCAATCACGACATCCTTGAATTGAAGCAGAGAAAGTTCTGCGTCTGCACAGGAATGCTATGGGATCCTGAAAAACACCACGGAGAGCCAACTAGCCTTGAAGTTATCAAGGATGTAATGCGTACGCTGGTATTAAGGGGAATAGAATAGCAAATAAAAAGAAATCGATATATGACAGAAAAGAAAAAGGTAGTTGTCGCATTTAGCGGCGGCTTGGATACAAGCTACACGGTAATGTATCTTGCAAAGGAGAAAGGTTACGAGGTATATGCAGCATGTGCCAATACAGGAGGTTTCAGTGCCGAACAGCTAAAGACGAACGAAGAGAATGCCTACAAGTTGGGTGCCGTCAAGTATGTTACCCTTGATGTTACACAGGAATATTACGAGAAGTCCCTGAAATACATGATTTATGGTAATGTACTACGCAACAACTGCTATCCCATTTCCGTCAGTTCCGAACGTATATTCCAGGCACTTGCCATAGCTCGTTATGCGAATGAAATAGGCGCAAGTGCGATAGCACATGGTTCAACAGGAGCAGGTAATGACCAGATCCGCTTTGACATGACCTTCCTGGTAATGTGTCCGGGAGTTGAGATTATCACCTTGACCCGTGACGGAAACCTCAGCCGTCAGGAAGAAGTCGATTATCTTAATGCAAACGGTTACTACGCGGACTTTACAAAGTTGAAATATAGTTATAACGTAGGACTGTGGGGTACCAGCATATGTGGAGGCGAAATCCTCGACTCCAAGCAAGGATTGCCCGAGAGTGCTTACCTCAAGCATCCTACAAAACAAGGTCCGGAAACACTTAAACTTGGTTTCGAAAAGGGCGAATTAGTTTCTGTCAATGGCAAGAAATTCGATGACAGGATTGCTGCTATCCAAGCCGTAGAGGAAATTGGATCAGCCTATGGTATAGGCCGTGACTGTCATGTTGGAGACACCATTATCGGAATCAAGGGCCGTGTCGGTTTCGAGGCAGCAGCCCCCATGCTGATTATTGGAGCTCACCGTTTCCTCGAAAAATTTACCCTCAGTAAATGGCAGCAGTATTGGAAAGATCAAGTAAGCAATTGGTACGGAATGTTTTTGCATGAAAGTCAGTATCTGGAGCCAGTTATGCCAGATATCGAGGCAATGCTTGCAAGCAGTCAGCGCAATGTTACAGGTATTGTTGAACTGGAGTTACGTCCACTGATGTTTCAGACTGTCGGTGTGGATTCGCCCAATGACCTTGTCAAGAACAAGCTTGGCGAGTATGGCGAAACAGCCAAGGCATGGTCCAGCGAGGATGCCAAAGGATTTATAAAGGTTACATCAACAGCACTTCGTGCATACTATTTGGCACATCCCGATGAGAAACGTTAGGGTAGGAATTCTGGGCGCAGCAGGCTATACTGGTGGAGAATTAATAAGAATCCTCGTAAATCACCCAAATGCCGAGATTGTTTTTGCTAATAGCGAAAGCAACGCTGGAAAGAAGGTGTATGACGTGCATGATGGCCTGTATGGAGATACCGAGTTGGTATTTACAAGCGAAATGCCGTGGAATACTATTGATGTCGTCTTTTTCTGCTTTGGGCACGGCAAGAGCGGGCAATTTCTGAAGGAACATCAGATTCCTACGTCTGTAAAGATTATAGATATGGCTCAGGACTTCCGTATCAACGGAGAGCACGACTATGTATATGGACTGCCAGAAACACACCGCGAGCAGATTCGTAGCTGCAGTCACCTTGCCAATCCTGGATGCTTTGCAACATGCATACAGGAAGGTCTTATCCCTTTAGCCAAGGCAGGTCTGCTGACCAACGACGTATCAGTCAATGCCATTACAGGCTCTACGGGAGCAGGTCAGAAGCCCGGAGCTACAACTCACTACTCATGGCGTAGCAATAACCTTTCGACCTACAAGGTTTTCACTCACCAGCATCTGCACGAGATTTGCCAGACACTGAACGAGTTGAAGCCAATATCAGCCCCCCATGTAACAGATACGCTTAACGAGGGATATGATACAGACGGAATAACCATAGATTTTATACCTTACCGCGGAAATTTTGCACGCGGCATTTTCTGTACCTCAATCGTAAAACTGGACAAAGCACAATCTGCAGAAGAAATTATCAGGTTATACAAGGACTTCTTCGCTGATGCTATATTCACCCACTACTGTGATAATCCGTTGGATTTGAAACAAGTCATTAATACAAACAAAGCACTGATACATGTTGATGTGTTCGGTCGTAAGGTAGTTGTGACATCAGTAATAGACAATCTGCTCAAGGGTGCAGTAGGTCAGGCTGTGCAGAATATGAATCTTATGTTTAATTTAGACGAAAATTCAGGCCTGAACCTAAAGGCCAGTGCATTTTGATATATGGAACTGTTTGACGTTTATCCGCTGTTTGACATAACAATAGACAAAGGAAAAGGATGTCACGTCTGGGACAGCGAGGGGAAGGAGTACCTCGATTTCTATGGCGGTCATGCCGTAATATCAGTGGGACATGCACACCCACATTACGTGGACGCAATATCCACGCAGGTTGCAAAACTTGGATTCTACAGCAATTCGGTACAAAATCCATTGCAGGAAGCATTTGCCAGCCGTCTTGGCAAGGCCTGCGGCTACCAGGATTATCAACTGTTTCTGATAAATTCAGGTGCCGAAGCCAACGAGAATGCTCTCAAGCTCGCATCGTTCTACAACGGGCGTACGCGAATCCTCTCACTGGAAAAAGCCTTCCATGGCCGCACATCCCTTGCAGTCGAAGCAACCGCCAATCCAAAGATAATCGCCCCGGTCAATGCCAACGGGCATGTGACTTACCTGCCTATAGACGATATTGCTGCATGGCGTAGGGAGATAGAGAAGGACGATGTATGTGCGTGTATTATAGAGTGTATTCAAGGCGTCGGTGGCATCCGAATGGTTCAGGCAGATTTCCTGCAACAACTCAAGACACTTTGCGAGGCACACAATACTGTATTGATATGCGATGAAATACAGTGCGGTTATGGCCGTAGCGGTAAATTCTTTGCACACCAGTGGCTTGGCGTCAAACCAGATATAATAACCGTTGCCAAGGGAATTTGTAACGGTTTCCCAATGGGAGCTGTGTTGATTTCTCCCAAGTTCAGTCCTGTCTATGGACAATTGGGAACAACATTCGGAGGCAATCATCTTGCTTGTGCCGGAGCACTAGCAGTACTTGATATCATAGAAGACGAGGACCTCATAAACAATGCTCGCAGTGTAGGTGACTATCTCATATCCGAACTCCGGAAACTGCAAGGCGAAACAGTACATATCATCGATATCCGAGGTCGTGGACTTATGATAGGAATCGAACTCGATATCCCGTACAAGGAGCCACGCCTGCGTCTTATAAAGGAAGAACACATCTTCACAGGATGCTCAGGAACCAATGTCATTCGCCTTCTGCCCCCACTATGTGTATCACGTAATGATGCAGACCGCTTCATCTCATCATTCAAGAAAGTACTACAATGAAAATCGCAGTAATAGGTTGTGGAAACATGGGAGGTGCGCTGGTTAAGGGATGGTGCGCATCAGGTATGGCCGAGGACATCACCATAACAGCCAAGACCCAGAGCACCCTGGATACCTATCAGGAATTATATCCCGAACTGAATATTACATTATCCAATACGGACGCTGTTCGTCGTTCGCATTATGTAATCATCGCCGTCAAGCCATGGCTTGTAAATCAGGTAATCGGGGAGATTGAGGCAGACTTGGATGGCAAGGTGGTAATATCTGTCGCAGCAAATGTTCGCCATCCCCGTGTTGACTACTACGCAATGCCCAATATTGCAGCTGAATTTTCCCGGAGCATGACGTTTATCTCTCATGCAGACAAGGATAAAACAGTCGATGATGCCGTCTTGCAACTTTTCGGTACGATAGGTCGGGTAATGATTGTTCCCGAATCACAGTTTACAGCAGGCATGATGATGTCCGGTTGTGGTATTGCGTATGTCATGCGCATGATTCGTGCCATGATGTCCGGCGGAGTGGAAATGGGCTTCACTCCCTCGCAGGCTCAGGAGATAGCCCAGCAGACCATGCAGGGCGCCATCACTCTCTTGCAAGAGTCAGGACTACATCCCGATGTTGCTATAGACAAGGTTACGACGCCAGGAGGAGTGACCATAAAAGGACTCAATGAACTGGACCATTCAGGGTTCAATTCTGCAATTATCCGATGCCTCAAGGCCGGATTAAAATAAACATACAGTGAAAAGGATAACAGTCAAGGTCGGCAGTGCGGTACTTACGCGCCAAGGCGGAACACTGGACGTGACACGTCTATCAGCAATCGTTGACCAGATAGCAATATTGCACAAAAACGGATACGAAGTTATACTTGTATCCAGCGGGGCCGTGGCATCAGGCCGGGGAGAACTTCACCTCGGCAATACACAAGAGCTGGACACAGTCGGACAACGTCAGCTTTTCAGTGCAGTAGGTCAGGCCAAACTTATAAACAGGTACTACGATTTCTTCAGCGAGCACCATCTGCATGTAGGTCAGGTACTTACACAAAAGTCAGATTTTGACAGCCCAGAACACCTCCGCAATATGCAGACCTGCATGAACGTCATGCTTGAAAACGGTGTTATTCCGGTTGTAAACGAGAATGATACAGTATCTGTTGCCGAACTGATGTTTACCGATAATGACGAGCTATCAGGACTAATAGCCCGTATGATGAAAGTTGATACACTCATTATTCTCAGTAACATCGACGGTCTGTACGACGGAGATCCGAAAGCCCCAGGTACAAATCTTATACACAAGGTTCTTCCCGGAAATCAGATAGAGCAGTATATACAGACAGAAAAAACCGTAGTCGGACGTGGAGGTATGCAAAGCAAATGCACTACAGCCCTTGAAGTGGCATCGTCGGGCATTGATGTATATATTGCCCGCGGGACGCGCGAGAATGTTCTTACAGACCTCATCCTTTCCGAGGCCCGGATTCCCCATACACACTTTGTAAGGCGATAAGAATATGGAATTAGATAGATTTGCAATAAAATCTGCGTCACGTCAGCTTTCATGCCTCAGTGCAACCGAGACAGACATAATCATTGCAGACATGGCAGATGCGTTGGAAGCATCAATTGAAACCGTTATGTCTGCCAACAAGGCAGACCTTTCCTGCATGGACCCAGCTAATCCCAAGTATGACCGACTGCAGCTCACCCCCGATCGTATCAGGGCAATTGCAACCGATTGTCGTAATGTCAGCAGACTTCCGTCTCCCCTTGGCCGTGAATTGCAGCACCGTACAATGCCCAATGGCCTTGATATAACCCGTATCAGTGTTCCGTTTGGAGTCATAGGCGTTATCTACGAGGCACGCCCCAACGTCACAATGGATGTCACTTCCCTTTGCCTCAAAGCCGGCAGTGCTGTCGTACTGAAAGGAGGTAAAGACGCAGACCATACAAATCGCGCAATAGCTCAAGTCATACACTCCGTTCTGCATAACCACGGCCTCAGCAGTGATACCGTTACACTGCTTCCGGCAACACGCCAGGCTACAGCACAACTGCTTGGAGCCCGAGACCTTGTCGATTTGCTCATTCCGCGCGGTTCGGCCGGCCTTATCAACTATGTACGCGAGAACGCAAGCGTACCAGTCATCGAGACAGGTGCAGGTGTCGTTCACTGTTATGTAGATCAGGATGCTGACCTGCAGATGGCAGCACGCATTGTACAGAATGCCAAGTGCCGGCGTGTCAGCGTATGCAACGCACTGGATTGCCTGCTGGTTCATCGTACACTCGAGTCCAAACTGGATCAGATACTGTCCCTCGTCAATGATTGTGTGACGATTCATTACAGCGACTATGGGCGCGAATGGCTCTCATACGATATGTCAGTAAAAATAGTCGATTCCATCGATCAGGCTATTCAGCACATCAATACATATGGAAGTGGGCATAGCGAAGCAATCGTAACTGATAATCAAGAAACAGCAGCCAGGTTCCTTCGCGAGGTAGATGCAGCATGCGTCTATCATAACGCACCGACCAGTTTTACTGACGGCGCACAGTTCGGCCTTGGTTCAGAAATTGGAATCAGCACCCAAAAGCTGCATGCACGCGGCCCCATGGCACTTCAGGAGATAACAACATACAAGTGGATAATTAAAGGCACAGGACAAATCAGATGTTAGAGAAGTTCGTATCACAGACACAGTTCTCTTCATACGAGGACTTTATGCACAATTTCAAGGTCAATGTACCCGATGATTTCAATTTCGCATACGACGTCGTGGATGCATGGGCAGAGACCGAGCCCGAGCGCGAGGTAATCCTATGGACCAACGAGCGTGGTGATGTACGTCACTTTAACTATGCCGAGCTGAAAAGATATTCCGACTCAGCCGCCAGCTATTTACTGTCACTGGGTATCAAGCGAGGAGATTGTGTCATGTTCATCCTTAAACGCCGCATCGAATGGTGGATTACAATGGTTGCCCTGCATAAAATAGGGGCAGTTGCAATTCCGGCAACCCATCTGCTTACAGACAAGGACATAATATACCGCTGCCACGAAGCAGACGTACGCGCAATCATATCCGTAGGAGACATGAATGTCCTTCGCAATGTCATACGAGCCCGTCCATATTGTACATCCCTGCAGCACTGCATCAGCATAGGGCCCGCAGTTCCGCAGAATTGGGAGAACTTCTGGCAGGGATGTATGCTCGCCCCCAAGTTCAAAAGCCAGAAGGGGCAGAACAAGGTTACAGACAATTTCCTGATGTATTTTACATCCGGCACCAGTGGCGAGCCCAAGATGGTAATGCATGACCATTCGTATGCCCTGGCTCACATCCTTACTGCCAAATACTGGCACAACGTTCATCCAGGCAGTTTGCATCTTACAGTCGCAGATACCGGATGGGGCAAGGCCGTATGGGGTAAATTCTACGGTCAGATGATATGTGGCGCAACCATATTTGTATATGATTTTGAGGGTCGTTTCGAGGCAGACAAGATGCTTGATGCCATATCCAGTTTCCATGTAACCTCGTTTTGTGCACCACCTACCGTATATCGTTTCATGATACGCGAAGACCTGTCTAAGTACGATCTGTCCTCCCTTGAATACTGCACTACGGCAGGCGAGGCACTAAATCCCAATGTATTCAGGGAATGGAAGGAAAAGACCGGAATAATGATATACGAAGCCTACGGGCAGACCGAGACGACACTCGTATTGGGAACATATCCTTTTGTCGAGCCGCGTGCAGGAAGTATGGGCCTTCCCAATCCCCAATTCGAAGTCGATGTGTTCGATTCAGATGGTAACAGTTGCCCCCCCGGAGAGCATGGACAGCTCGTTATCCGTGTTGATGGGCGTAAACCACTGGGTTTGTTCAAGGAATACTATCGCCATTCAGAACTGGACAAGTCAGCAATCCGTAACGGTTGGTATTACACCAATGACGTTGTATGGCGGGACGAACAGGGATATTACTGGTTTGTCTGTCGTGCAGATGACGTAATAAAATCCAGTGGTTACAGAATTGGTCCGTTCGAGGTAGAAAGCGCCCTTATGACACACCCTGCCGTAGTCGAGTGTGCAATTACCAGCGTACCCGACGAAGTCCGCGGTATGGTAGTAAAAGCTACCGTGGTTCTTTCAGCAGAATATATTGGAAAAGAAGGCCCTGAACTTGTCACTGAACTCCAAAACCACGTCAAGCAGGAAACTGCACCATACAAGTATCCCCGTATTATCGAATTTGTTGACGAACTGCCAAAAACCATATCGGGTAAGATTCGTCGGGTCGAAATCCGTGACAGGGATTATGGAAAATAACAGATAGCAGAAATACAGAAATCAGATTTATAAAGCATAATATGAAGTCATTTCTCAATGTTCAAGACCTCGGCAATCTGCATACAGCCCTTGCCGAAGCCCAAGAAATAAAGCAAGACCGTTTCAAGTACGTTGAAATGGGCAAAAATAAGACAGCTTTGCTTGTTTTCTTCAACAACAGCCTTCGTACGCGGCTCTCGACACAAAAGGCAGCACTTAACCTGGGCATGAATGTTATTGTCCTTGATGTCAATGCAGGAGCCTGGAAACTGGAGACAGAACGTGGTGTCATTATGGATGGAGACAGGAGCGAACACCTGCTCGAGGCCATTCCGGTAATGGCAAGCTATTGTGATGTAATAGGCATCCGTTCGTTCGCAGGACTTGCTGATCGTAATTACGACTATTCCGAAACCATATACAATCAATTCCTGAAATACAGCGGCAAGCCGGTCTTCGCCATGGAAACGGCAACTGTTCATCCCTTGCAGGCATTTGCCGACCTCATTACTATCGAAGAATATAAGACCAGCCAGCGTCCCAAGGTTGTCCTTACCTGGGCACCCCATCCCAAATCGTTGCCACAGGCAGTACCCGACAGCTTTGCCGAATGGATGAATGCAGCAGATGTTGATTTTGTCATTACCCACCCCGAAGGCTACGAATTGGATCAGCGCTTTGCCGGTGATGCCAGGGTTGAATACAATCAGCTTAAGGCCTTTGAAGGCGCAGATTTCATATATGCCAAGAACTGGTCATGTCCAGGAGTGACCAATCCCGACAAATACGGCCAGATACTGGACGACTACCATAAAATGATGGACTGGACAGTGTCAGCACGCCAGATGGCTGTAACCAACAATGCTCATTTCATGCATTGCCTGCCAGTACGACGCGGGATGATTGTTACCGATGACGTTATAGAGAGCCCCAACAGCCTTGTAATCCCCGAGGCGGCAAATCGTGAAATATCAGCAACAGTCGTACTGAAGCGAATTTTGGAAAACCTTTAGCCGCAGTCAGCAGAAACGTATTCCCCACAGGAAGAAATTACTTTCCTCGTGGGCCATTGTATGTTGTGTAAATGGGCGATAGTCCAGTGGCATAGACCATTCCTGACGGTCACACAGGCCAAACCATGGTTCGATGCAGACGTATGGACACAACAAGTCGGTCATCTGCCATACAAGACAAACGGGGGCGTCAAAATAAACCTGAGCCAGGGTAGTCTCGCCGTCAGCCCTGTACACATCCATACCATAGAACTGTCCGCCATCAAAAATCAAAGCCTCGTTTCTGAACGTATCCACGCATATAGGAATCATTCCATTTCCGTTCATCGGCACATGATATCGTTCGGGGCTCCAGCATCCCTGCTCACCGGCACGTACTACACTTAAACTGTTTACAGGTCCTGATGAAGCCATGTTTACTGGAGCAAGGTATCCGATAATACGGTTTGCATCATCACCCTTGACCGTCTCAAAGTCAGGAAGAGCCAGTGCAGGATGGCCTCCTATCTGATAATGCATAGTTTCATCGCTCAGATTATATACAGTAGCCTCACATTCCAATTGCTCGCCACGCAAAACATACCTCAGCGTCAGTCTCCATTTGAACGGGAAATAAACCAAGGTTTCATCATTACTTGTCACAGTAAACGAAACCTCGCTGGCTTCATCACTCTCTGTAACAGGCGAATCCTTGTCTATTTCAAACTCCATGCTCTTGGCAAAACCATGCTTGGGCAGATTGTATTCCTTGCCGTTCAACCAGTATTTGCCATTCCACAGTCCGCCGCAGGCAGGGAACAGGATAGGGGAGTGCCCCTTCCAAAATGCCGGATTGCCGTTCCACCACAGCTCGCGACCATTCCTATCCTTCACACTGACAACCTCAGCACCCAGCGAATTGATTGTCACAGTCAGATTCTCGTTCTTTAATGTGTAAGTCATGTTTATATACGGTTAAAATTATCCAATACCATCTCCTCGCCATTCCAACAGGCATATGTACACTGTCCGTAACTGTCTCCCAGAATCATCATACGGCAACTGCGAGACATGATCATGTCAAATTCCACATGACGATGACCGAAGATATAATAGTTGATATCAGGATGCTCCCCGTAATGCTCCTTGGCAAACAGCACCAAAGGATCAGTTGCAGGATCAAAGTCTGATGCTGTGAGCGATTCACCATTTGCACCGTAACTCTGGAACAAGTCATCCCCGAATTCATTTCGCACCATTCCCGCTTTTTCCGCCTCCCTACGATGCTTCATGCGGCTGTGGTAAGCCCAACGCAGCCCCAACTCCATACCCAAGTTTGCTGGAAATACATTTCTAAACAACCACTGACAGGTCCTGTTGTGAAAAATATGTCGGATTAACCGAAAACTCTTGCTCTTTTCACCCAATCCGTCACCATGGGCAAGGAAGAATCGCGAAGCCTTGTCCCCGATTCTTAAGTCTATGATTTCTGGGTTGCGATGGACCTTCACCCCACACTCATTCTCAAGGTAGCCGAAGGTCCATATATCATGGTTGCCAGTAAAAAAATGAACCTCAATACCATTGTCCGTCAAACCAGCCAATTTGCCCAGAAAACGTACCATACCCTTGGGAACCAGGTTCCGGTATTCAAACCAGAAATCAAACATATCTCCCAGCAGATACACAGCCTGTGCCTCATCCCTGATACTGTCCAGGAATGCACACAGCCTCTTTTCATTCTTTCTGATATCTGCAATGGCCCTTGAGCCAAGGTGAGCGTCACTCAGGAAATATATTTTCTTCATTTCTCTTCCTTACATGAACCCCAGTTCCATTCTTGCCTCTTCCGTCATCATGTCCTTTGTCCATTCCGGTTCAAAGACCAGGTTGACATCCACGCGCTTCAGTCCCTCGATTGTCTCAAGTTTTTGCCGCACATCCTCGATGATAAAATCCGCTGCAGGACAATTGGGTGCAGTCAGTGTCATGTCCACGTCCAGCCACGTATTATCCTCCTTCAGTTCTATACGGTATATCAACCCCAGATCATATACATTCACCGGGATTTCAGGGTCAAAGACCGTCTTCAGCAACTCAATAACCCTCTCCTCAATATTCAGTTCCTCCATATCACAGTTTACCAGATTCGTAGTAAGAATAATAACTGTCACTCCCCAGAATTACATGATCCAGCAGACGTATCCGCATTACATTACAGGCATCCTGCAGCTTTTGTGTCAGCAAGTCATCAGCCTTGCTGGGCGCAGGAACACCGCTGGGGTGATTATGGCACAGGACTATACTGGTAGCCCCCGTTATCAATGCACTGCGCAATACCAGGCGTATGTCAACGCTACTCTCGGTAATCCCACCCCGGCTTACCAGTTTATGCCCCATGATGCGGTTCTTTACATCCAGCATCAGCATGTGACACTCCTCATGTGGGAGATCCAGTATATGAGTGCGGAAATAGTCATACATATCCTTTGCCGATGAAACAGCCATGCGTCCGGAATGAGTTTCGCGCATCAGTCTTTTGCCCAGTTCCATGGCTGCCTGGATAGTTACAGCCTTTGCAGGACCTATGCCATTATATTTTTCCAGTTCCTCGCGGCTCATGGTGCTCAGTGCACGCAGCGAATTCCCGTTCTCGCTCAGGATACGGCGAACCAGGTCAACGCTACTCTCGTTAGCAGTACCGCTTCCTATCAGTATTGCCAGCAACTCGGCACTGCTCACCGATTCCACACCTTGGGAAATAACCCTTTCCCTCGGCCTCTCATCAATAGACCACTCCTTGATTCTCACTCGTAGAAATTATCTTTGAATGCCTGCAGTTCCTCGTTGCGGCCGCATACACAGCGCAGCCACCATGCACGCAGGAATCCCGTCCCATAGCCAGTCAGCTGAACGAAGGCTGCGGGAACAGAAATCAGCCCAACTTTAAGACTTCTGTTTCTGACGGAACTGTCGGCAAAAATCAGTAGCGAATACAATATCAACGGCAAGCAGCTTACGATAAAGCCGCCTGTTCCAATGATGACACATCCTACCTGAGGCATGATACATCCCTTGGCCCCAATCATGGCGCAAAAGCCAAATCCGACAAGCCCCAGGGACAACAGACCAAGAGCAACCAGCAGGAATGTCCCCAACGTGAAAAACATAGGCAGCAGATGAACCAGTTTCAGGCTCCCAGGATGACGTTTCATCAAGTTAATACGCGCAATACCGCTGTTATGCACCTGCTTGAAGAACTTCCTCAAGTCTGTGCGGCGTTTGTGCCACACCCAGGCCCCAGGGAACAGACGGCAACTTGCCCCACTTTCATATATACGTATGCTGAAGTCGATATCCTCGCCAAATCGCATTTTCGAGAAACCGCCCAGCCTTTTCCACAGTTCAGCCTTCACACCCATGTTGAAACTACGTGGGTAGAATTTCTTGTCCAATTGTTTCCTGCCCCCGCGTATGCCACCTGTCGTAAAGAAACTTGTCATGCTGTAGCTGATAGCCTTCTGCACATCCGTAAAACTCTCATGAGCAGCATCCGGTCCCCCGAATGCGTCACACGGATTCTGTGTCAGTTCGGCATCCACCGCCGCCAGATACCCCGCAGGCAGTACACAGTCGCTGTCCAGAACAATCAGATATTCCCCCCGGCAACGCTCTGCACCATAGTTGCGGCTTTGCCCAGGGCCGCTGTTCTCCTTTGCGTAATAATGCAAGGCAAGTCTGGAAGCATGCCCGTTAACAACCTCTTGGCATGGTATGGACGAACCATCCTCCACAACCACGACCTCAAAGTCATCAAACGTCTGTATCTCCAGACTTGTCAACAGTTCATCTATCTCGTCGGGACGATTATAGACAGGAACTATAACAGAGTATTTCATCAAACCTTTACACGACCCAGGTAACTGCCGTCACGAGTGTCTATTTCGATTGTCTCGCCCTCGTTGATGAACAGCGGAACACGAACCTCGGCACCACTCTCCACCTTGGCAGGCTTCAGGGTATTGGTAGCAGTGTCACCCTTCAGACCAGGCTCTGTCCAAACAACCTGCAGGTGAACCTTTGCAGGAAGCTCGGCATACAGGATTGTCTCGGTGCTTGCATCAGTAACCACCTCGACATTCTGTCCCTCCTTCATGTACTTGACTCCGGTAATCTGGTCAGCAGGAATGTTGACCTGCTCAAAGGTCTCGTTGTTCATGAACACATAATCCTCACCCTCGGCATACAGATACTGGTACGGACGGCGCTCTACGCGAACGTCTTCCAACTTTTCACCGATATTGAAGCGCTTTTCAATCACGCCGCCGTTCACTACGTCCTTCAGCGTAACGTTCATGATAGTGTTACCCTTGCCCGGCTTGCGGTGCAGGAAATCGATACAGAAGTACAACTTGCCATCCATGCGGATACATACACCCTTCTTGATGTCTTGTGAATTAATCATACTCTAATTTCGTCTAATTATTTTGTAAAAGGAAATTACTATTTAACGCGTGCAAAGGTAACTATTTTTGGCAACAATCCAAGAAAAAATGGCATAAAGGTTTGGTTATATTCAAAAAAGTACGTAATTTTGCACCCCGAAACATATTTTGTGCGAAAACAAATAAACAAGTATAAGTCATGAAAAGAACATTTCAGCCACACAACCGTCGCCGCAACAACAAGCACGGTTTTCGTCAGAGAATGACTACTGCCAATGGTCGCCGTGTATTGGCAAGCCGTCGTGCAAAGGGTCGCAAGAAACTGACCGTATCTGACGAGAAACATGGCAAGTAATTAAAAAACAGTATCGGTAAATAGAAAAGAAGTAGGGTTTCCTTGCTTCTTTTTCTTTTTTTATATACTTTTGACCGCAAATACTTTCAATAGCAAATATGACCTTAAAGGAATTTTCGAAGAAACTGTTTGCTCCATGGTTTTGGGGAAATATCACGGCAATGGCAGTTGTCGTAGGTATTATCATCTTCGGTGTATGGCATGGAATAGCATGGTACACACACCATGGTGAGGAGATAGAAATCCCTGATATCCGCAACATGAGCATCGAGGACGCATCCTTCGCCCTCGAACACATGGGACTCGTCCCCATAGTTGCCGACAGCGGCTATAACAAGAAGATGCGCACAGGCGTCATCCTTTTCCAGCAGCCACGTCCGGGAATGGTAGTAAAGTCAGGCCGCGAAATCTATCTTACAGTCAATTCCACATACAGTCCGACACTTACCCTTCCCGACATTGCAGACAACTGCGATGCCCGCGAGGCCGAGGTCAAGCTCGTCTCAATGGGTTTCAGGCTCGGTCCCATAGAATACGTCCCAGGAGAAAAAGACTGGGTTCTCAAGGTCAAGTGTCGCGGACGCATAGTCTATAAGGGAGACAAGATACCCATCGAGGCACCGCTCGTCCTTGTTGTAGGCAATACCGACCCCGAGGAGGACGACATCGCAGACGACAGCGCTGCAGACGCACAGCATTTGGATATGATAGATTCCGAGGATTGGGAATGGTAAACGAAATCATTACTGATTTTCTGGACGACGAACTGGACGACGAACTGGACTCCCAGTTGCTTCCCTCTGAACTGTACGAACACCAACGTGTCGTTGCCGACAGCGGGCAGAATCCCGTGCGCGTTGACCGCTTTCTCATGGACCACCTTAGGGACACCAGTCGCAACCGCATACAGAAGGCAGCCCAGGCAGGATTCATCCAAGCCAACGGCCATGCAGTAAAAAGCAATTATAAAGTCAAGGCTGGGGACATCATAACCCTTATGCTTGACCGACCCAAACGCGAATGGGAGATAATCCCCCAGGACATCTCCCTCGACATAGTTTACGAAGACGACATACTTCTCGTCATCAACAAGCCGGCAGGCATGGTCGTGCACCCCGGATGCGGTAATTTCAGCGGCACGCTTGTCAATGCCCTCGCCTGGCATCTCAGGGACGACAGTCGCTACGATCCCAATAATCCCGAAGTCGGACTTGTCCACCGTATAGACAAGGACACCAGCGGACTCCTGGTCGTAGCCAAGACCCCCGAGGCTAAGTCACACCTATGCAAGCAGTTCTTCCACCACACTACACACCGGACGTACAACGCCCTTGTATGGGGACCGTTCGCCAGTGATGACGGCACCATACGCGGCAATATAGGCCGCGACCCCAAGGATCGCCTGCGCATGGCAGTATTCCCGGACGGAAGCGAGACAGGCAAACCTGCCGTTACACACTGGCACGTTCTGGAACGATACGGTCCCGTCACTCTGGTAGAATGCAGACTGGAAACAGGCCGCACGCACCAGATTCGAGCACACATGCGCCACATCGGACACCCCCTGTTTGCCGACGAACGATACGGCGGCGACCAGATACTGCGAGGCGAGCCCACTGCCGCCTACAAAGCCTTTATCCGCAACTGCATGCAACTATGTCCCCGTCAGGCCCTGCACGCCAGGACATTGGGATTTGTCCATCCCACTACAGGAGAAGAAATGTTTTTCGATTCGGAGCTGCCTGCAGACATGACAACCCTGTTGGATAAATGGAGAAAGAAACTTTAGTTTGTTCTGAATTATAAATTAAATTAAGAATCATGAATTGTGAATTAAAAAAGGTAGTTGCAATTATATGCGGAGGTGACTCTTCCGAACACGATGTCAGCATGCGCAGCGCAGCCGGCATCCAGTCCTTCATGGACAGCGAGCGATACGATATATACAAAGTCGAGATACATGCAGGCAAGTGGGAAGCAATTCTTGACGGCGGACAGCGTTCTGCCGTTGACCGCAACGACTTCTCCTTCGTCAATGAGCAAGGCAAGACCATACGCCCCGATTTTTGCTATATCACCATTCACGGAGCACCAGGCGAGAACGGCGTCCTGCAGGGCTATCTGGAACTAATCGGTATGCCATACAGCACCAGCGGTGTATTGGTCGAGTCACTCACCTACGACAAGTTTGCCACCAATAACTATATGCGCTCCCTGGGCGTAAAAGTCGCAGACAGCCTGACTATACGCATAGGTCACGAAAACGAGGTCAGTGACCAGGAAATACTTGACCGTATCGGCCTTCCATGCTTTGTCAAGCCCTCACGTGGCGGAAGCAGTTTCGGTACCACCAAGGTCAAGACCCCCGAAGCCCTGCGTCCAGCCATAGAACTGGCGCTCAAGGAAGGTGAGGATGTAATGGTCGAAGCCTTTTTGCAAGGCACCGAGATAACCTGCGGCTGCTACAAGACCAGGAACGTCAGCCACATATTCCCCATTACCGAGGTAGTAACCACAAACGAATTCTTTGACTATGATGCCAAATACAACGGCCAGGTCGATGAGATAACCCCCGCACGCATCAGCGACCGTCTTACCCAGCGCGTGCAGACCCTCACCAGCACCATCTACGACATACTTGGCTGCTACGGCATTATCCGCATTGACTATATCATCACCCAAGGTGATGTCATAAACCTGCTGGAGATAAACACCACCCCAGGCATGACCCCCACCAGCTTCATTCCCCAGCAAGTACGTGCCGCAGGCCTTGACATCCGCGAGGTAATGACAGATATAATCGAAAACCGCTAATACACCACGATACGTATGAACGAATTTGACGAAATCCGACCCTACGTCAA
Source organism: Prevotellaceae bacterium UBA6974 (assembly GCA_002450165.1). Lineage (GTDB taxonomy): Bacteria > Bacteroidota > Bacteroidia > Bacteroidales > Bacteroidaceae > Physcousia. Next base: position 17,688 of record DJYQ01000023.1, read on the forward strand.
AGGCGAGATGAAGGACGCCCTCAGCGACCTGTTAAAAGACCGCCATTTCAACATCATGATGCGAGGCCTTGTCCCATGGCTGCCCCGTTTCGTCCGCAATACATTATTCCGCCTCGCCTTCATTGGCATAGACACCCCACAGGACTTCCAGATCCGCTTCATGAAACCCGTCGTCAACTACGTACTGCGAAAATACGCCAACGGAGCCAGTTTCGACAGCAATACCGTCAGCAACCAGACAAACTACACATTTATCAGCAACCACCGCGACATTGTCCTGGACAGCGCCATACTGGACCTTCTCCTGTACCAGTCAGGCTTCCCCGCCACATGCGAGATAGCCATAGGCGACAACCTGCTCATCTATCCCTGGATTAAGACCCTTGTACGCATGAACAAAGCCTTTATCGTACGTCGTAGCCTCAAGGCCAAGGAAATGCTCGAGAGCAGCCAGCTCATGAGCCGCTATATCCATTACGCCATAACCGACAAAAAGGAAAACCTGTGGATAGCACAGCGCGAGGGCCGCGCCAAGGACAGCAGCGACAATACCCAGGACAGCGTCCTCAAGATGCTCGCCATGGGAGGTCAGGGTTCGCCCGTCCAAAGCCTGCGCGAACTCAATATCGTACCGCTCACCATCAGCTACGAGTATGACCCCTGCGACTACCTCAAGGCACAGGAATTCCAGCAGAAGCGCGACAACCCCACATGGAAGAAAGGCAAGCAGGATGACCTTGATAATATGCGCACAGGCATCATGGGACAGAAAGGTCACGTACACTACCGTACCGGACGCCCCATCAACGAATGGATTGACCAGTTGGCCGACCTGCCACGTACCGAGGTGTTCAAGGAAATAGCCCGCCGCATAGACCAGGAGATACACTCCGGCTATATGCTGTACCCCGGCAACTACGTAGCATACGACCAACTTAACTCAACCGACCGCTTTTCCCGCCATTATACTCCCCAGGACAAAGCCACGTTCGATGCCTATGTCGCAGGACAGATAGCCAAGGTCACATTAGATAATCCCGACGAAGCCTTCCTGCGCGAACGCATCCTGACCATGTACGCCAACCCCGTCGTCAACAAATTGGGATAAAGGCACCCTCTTTTCTTGTTTTATAATATACGTGTGGCAGCAGTCAGACAGCCCTCACTCTGCCTTCACCCAACCTTCAGAGTGCTTACATAGTCGCTCATGAGCATGGCAATAGCGAGGCTGAAGCGAGGTTGAAGCGAGGTTGAAGCGAAGGTGTCCGAAGTGAGTAAGTTGTAAAATTTCATAGATTTTATTTGATAATAGCATAATCTCCCAGAATTTGCCAGAGGTTGAGATACGCCGTTTGGAGCGTGCTGTTTCAGGATATTTCGATTACATAGAAGACCTTATCGAGCGCGAGAACGCCTTCAGTATGGCACAATTCGCTGCCTCAATCAACGAGTTTTTGACCTTCCGTCGCTATGCCCTGTTGCCAGATAAAGGAAAAATAAGTCGTGAACAAGCTGACCGCAAGGCCGAGGAAGAACACAAACTCTTCAATCCCACACAGCGAATAGACTCAGACTTTGACAAAGAAGTAAGAGGACTGTTAGATAAGGAATAGTTTTCCGCAATATCCACTTCTTGCCGTTGGCTCATACTTTTGTCAATGAGTCTCACAGATTAATGAACATGACCTCAATTAGAGCTCAGCATGACTTCAGCTAGAGTTGAGTATGAGTTGAGCATGAATTAAGCATGACATCAGCTAGAGATCAGTATGAGATGAGTATGACTTCAGCATGAATTGGGCATGAGACATTTTTTTCTATAAATACTTTTGTCATATATTATTTTTTAGTATTTTTGTACCATCCTCACGCTGAAAGTGGTGTAAAAGCCACAGGGAAAACCATTAGGAAAGAGTTCCAATGGTGGTGTGGGATGCCAAATATTAAGAAGGCGTATATCACGCGCTTTGTTCTTGACGTACTGAAAGCCTAGGAAACTCTCAAACTCATTTAAGAACAATAGCAACGATAGACGCCCATGGATATGTAATGAGGTACATCTGCTTAACTTGGCAGGTGTAATTTTGCATATCGGCGTGGGGTCATGGTTGCTCGTTCTAATGAGTTGGGCAATCCTAGGGCCTCAGTACGTGGAGCGAGCAACGGTCGGTCTCCACGCTTTTTTGTATCTTGGGATAGGAACGTAATCAATCAAACATTCATGGACACTATTTGGAGACGTAGTGTATTGTAAAAGCATACTAGGTCTAAATCTAAATAATGTCACTATGAAACGATTACTACTTTTCCAGCGATTCTTCGCTGCAGTTCTGCTGCTGGCAGTCAGCACCCTGTCGTGGGCAGGGGTGTATGACTATGATGTTGAAATAGATGGTATTTACTACTTTATCAATGATGATGATGCTACAGCCAGTGTCACTGGAGTTGATTGGGATAATTTTTCATACTCTGTTGTGATTCCTTCTGCTATACTACAGGGTGACAATACGTGGTATAGCGTGACAAGCATTGGAGAAGAAGCTTTCTATGGTTGCAGTGGTCTGACATCAGTAACCATTCCCAACAGTGTGACAAGCATTGGAATAGATGCTTTCTATGGTTGCAGTGGCCTGACATCCATCACTATCCCCAACAGCGTGACAAGCATTGGAGGTGGGGCTTTCTGGGGCTGCAGCGGCCTGACATCAGTAACCATTGGCAACAGTGTGACAAGCATTAGAAACAATGCTTTCCGTGATTGCAGCGGCCTGATATCAGTGTCCATTCCCAACAGCGTGACAAGCATTGGACAATCGGCTTTCGATGGTTGCAGCGGCTTGACATCAGTAACTATTCCCAATAGTGTGACAAGCATTGGCAATTATGCTTTCCGTGGTTGCAGAGGCCTGACATCAATAACCATCCCCAACAGTGTGACCAGCATTGGAAGAGACGCTTTCTATAATTGCAGCGGCCTGACATCAGTAACCATTGGCAATAGTGTGACTCGCATTGGAGACTTGGCTTTCTATGGTTGCAGCGGACTGACATCAGTCACCATACCCAACAGCGTGACAAGCATAGGCAGGTATGCCTTCTCTGGTTGCTCCGGACTGACATCAGTCACCATACCTAACAGCGTGACAAGCATTGGAGAAGAAGCTTTCTCTGGTTGCCGTAGCCTAACATCAATAACTATTCCCAACAGTGTGACAAGCATTGGATACCAAGCTTTCCGTGGTTGCAGCGGCTTGACATCAGTGACCATTCCAAACAGTGTGACAAGCATTGGAAATTATGCTTTCTATGATTGCAGTAGCCTGACATCAGTAACACTTAACGCAAATGATATAGTATCAAAGACATATTCATCCAGCAGTAATCTTGGAACAATATTTGGCAGTCAAGTGAAAGAATATGTTCTGGGGGATGACGTAAAGGGCATTGGAAGTTATGCATTCTATAAATGCAGCAGCCTGACATCAGTGACCATTGGCAATAGCGTGACAAGCATCGGAGAGAATGCTTTCTTTAATTGCAGTAGCCTGACATCAGTAACTATTCCTAACAGTGTGACAAGCATTGGAGAAGGTGCTTTCTCTGGTTGCTCCGGACTGACATCAGTCACCATACCCAACAGCGTGACGAGTATAGGAGTATATGCTTTCGAAGATTGCAGCAGCCTGACATCAGTGTCCATTCCCTACGATGTGACAGTTATTTGGGAAGGTCTCTTCATGGGCTGTTCTGCACTAACACACATCACTATTCCCAACAGTGTGACACTCATTAGATACGCTGCTTTTGAAGGTTGTATCAACCTAACATCCATAACTATACCTAGTAATGTGACAGCTATTGGCTTTAGAGCCTTTAAAGATTGTTCTAACCTTACATCTATCATTATACCCAATAGTGTGAAGGAAATTGGTTATAATGCTTTTGAAAACTGTGTTGAACTCAAAAAAGTTATATGTCAGGCACAAAATGTTCCCACAACGGGTAGTAATTGTTTCAGTGGCATAACCCTCAATTCTGCCACATTATATGTACCGGCATCATCCATAGAGTTGTACAAATCTGCAGACCAGTGGAAAAACTTTGGCACTATTCTGCCAATCGGGGATGATACAAGTTCTAATATTCAGTTTGCCGATGCTGCGGTTAAGGCTATCTGTGTTGCCAACTGGGATACAGACGGCGATGGTGAGCTGTCGGAAGAAGAGGCTGCACAAGTGAAGGATATAGGAACAGTATTTCAATCCAATGAGACAATAACATCTTTCGATGAACTGCAGTACTTCACAGGACTGAGCAGCATTGGAGAATTTGCTTTCTATGGATGCAGTAAAATGACCTCCGTAACCATCCCAAATAGCATGATAAGCATTGATGACTGGGCTTTAGGTTGTTGCAGAGGCTTGACATCTATAACCATACCCAAGAGTGTTACTAACATAGGGATGTCGGCATTCTCTGAATGTAGCTGTTTGACCTCAATCAAGGTAGCAGTTGATAATCCAAAATACGACTCCAGACACAACTGTAAAGCTATTATAGAGACATCAACAAATACGTTGATTGCTGGTTGTCAGAACACTATTATTCCCGACAACGTTATTAGCATAGGAATTGCGGCTTTCAAAGGTTGCAGTAGTCTAGCATCAATAACAATTCCAAATAGTGTAACCAGCATAGGGGAAGATGCTTTTATGTGGTGCTATGATCTAGCATCAGTAACCATCCCCAACAGCGTAACAAGTATTGGAGAACGTGCTTTCGAGGATTGCTTCAACCTGACTTCAGTAACTCTGGAGAGCAATGCCATCGTGTCT
>DJYQ01000022.1 GCA_002450165.1 Prevotellaceae bacterium UBA6974
GCTGTTATGACACTGCTGTAAACTTCGTTGATATACTTGCCTATTTCTGGGGTTGAACCGGAGGTGACCTTCTTGATTTTCTCAACTGTGTGCAACTTGTCACCTGGATTGATGCGTTCGGGTGAGTAGCCTGCGAAGAAATCTACATTGAATTTCAATCCGGAAACTTTTTCTACAACTGGGACGCATTCGTCTTCGGTTACACCGGGATAGACTGTTGATTCGTACACAACCACGTCGCCTTTGCTGATTACTTTACCTACTGTGGTGCTGGCTCCGACAAGAGGTGTAAGGTCTGGGTTGTTGTTTTCGTCAACAGGTGTAGGGACGGCTACAACGTAGAAATTGCAGTCGCGTATTTTCTCGATGTCTGATGTACAAACGAAGCCGTGATTTTTGATGGCATCCTGAAGGATATCGTCTGCAACCTCGAGTGTAGCATCGTGACCTGCCATAAGTGCGTCACAACGCTTTTGGTTCATATCGAAACCGACAGTCTTGTATTTTGTTGAGAACAGTCGGGCTAAAGGAAGGCCTACATAACCGAGTCCGATTACACAAATCTTGGTCTCTTTCATTTATTTATTCATTAAAAATTAAACTATATTCTTTTTCTTTCAACATCGAAATACACTAAAAGCACTAATACCGAACTATTCGTTCTGGTTTTACCTTTTGAGCGTTGAAGTTCACTAACAGACCAAGTTGATAGCCTGTGATAGCAAGGTAATTGATGACTTGGGCTGTGTGAACTGGAAGAAGTTCATCGACTGCCTTTAGTTCTACAACTATCTTGTTGTAACATACAAAGTCAGCTATGTACTTCTGTTCAAGCTCTTCACCCTTATACATTATTGTGAAGGCTTTCTCACGCTCATACGGAATATCCTGAAGCATTAGTTCCTTTTCGAGGGCTTCTTGGTAAACTTTTTCCAAGAGGCCAGGACCTAGTTCTTTATGAACCTCATAAATGGCTCCATTAATCTTATAGGACTCCTCAGGGTAAAGTAGCGCCATGTTATTTTCTGTTTTACATCGAAACGCTCGAAAAAACACAAATATTAGTCGTGGATTATGTCGGATGATGGATTTTGTTTGAAGAATCTTAAAAGCAAGCTTTCAGAAGTGCTTCCAATAAAATCAGACCTTTATTCAAACTATGTGCAGAATAAAGCAGACCAACGGCCTATCATCTGAAAGAATCCTTCTTTCGTTTCTTCCGTGTTTTTAGATGTTCAAATACTTGATGTTACAAATTCGTTTTATACCACTCGATTGCTTCTGCAAGGCCTTTTGCAAAGTCGTATTGAGGGTCATAACCCAACAGACGCTTTGCTTTGCTGATGTCTGCGTTACTGTGCTTGATGTCTCCAGCACGATCGGGACCGAAGTGTGGTTCTATGTCCTTGCAGAGTGCCTTGGTGAGGTCGTAGTATATGTCTATGAGGTATTCACGGCCTCCGTATGCTACATTGAATGCTTCGCCGCTGGCTTCGTCGGGGGCGAGGCAGGCTTTGAGGTTGGCTTCGATGACGTTTTCTACGTATGTGAAGTCACGGCTTTGCTTGCCGTCGCCGTTGATGGTGGGTTGTTCGTCGTTGAGGAGTTGCTTGATGAACTTGGGGATTACGGCTGCGTATGCTCCGTGTGGGTCTTGTCTGCGACCGAATACGTTGAAGTAGCGGAGTCCTATGGTCTTGAGTCCGTAGTGGCGGGTGTATTGCTTTGCCCATTCTTCGTCAGCACGCTTGGTTAGGGCGTATGGGCTGAGAAGGTTTCCTTCGATGCCTTCCTTCTTGGGCAGATGTGCTTCATCTCCATATACTGAGCTGGAGGAGGCATAGACAAATGTCTTTACGTTGTTCTGACGTGCGGCCTCCATCATGTTGAGTGTACCCTGGATGTTGTTGGCGCAGTAGAACAACGGCATTTCGATGCTGCGTGGTACGCTGCCCCAGGCGGCTTCGTTGAGGATGTAGTCAACGCCTTCGCATGCTTTCATGCATGTATCAAGGTCTTTGATGTCGCCTTTGATGAATTCGTAGTTGGAGTTATCGGCAAACAGGTCTACGTTGGATTGCTTGCCTGTACTGAGGTCGTCAAGGCAACGTACACGATGGCCCATCCTGAGGATTGCCTCGCATAGGTTGGAACCTATGAAGCCGGCTCCACCGGTGACCAGAAAGAGACTGTCCTGGGGAAATTGTAATTCTGTATATTTCATATTTTTGTTTTAACGATATGTCGGCTCATTTATGGTTATTTCCTATAGAGCCATTTTGCCGTTTGGCTCATGCCGATTGATCGATTGGCTCGAGCCAAAAAGTCACTTACTAATTTCAGAATATAGTTTTATGTATGAATTATAGTTTTCCTGCATCATAAAATTATTTCTGATATACTCTGTTGGAGTATTTTTTATTTCGACTATTTTATTAATTATGCCCAGATTATCGACTGCGTTAATTTGAAGAACTTTCATCAAACAAAAGTAATGACGTTGTCAGATTTGTTCTATAGTCTTTGCCTGTACTCGCTGAACTGCAACCGGAGTATAGCTTTTGACACATTGGGCGAAATGGAACGATGTTTGAAATACAATTTGAAAATCTTAATCCATGCTTTTGTATTACGGATAATACTGTTCTTGGATTTCGGTTTATGCTCGTAATTATGTCCCATATTGCCTCCATCCTTGGCTTCCTGCCATATTTGAGATGCAGCTGCAGTACAATCAGAGCAGGTGTGTTGCAAATCCCTTGTAATCTGCAAGCCTAACCAATCGGTACAGAAACTGTAGAACGTATTCCACTCCTGCTGTATTCCCATTTTAGTAATCGAGTCCATGACGCAATGGTAGTCGATATCCTGACTTGTCGCAAGCAGTACTGCCCAATCTGTGATTTGGCGAAGGCCTAAGCCGCTCCAATGAAAGTGCTGGAGGCAGTGCAGGAAAATATATACACAGCTGAATGTATCATACGATATAGTACCGGCAAACAGTTTCTCCTGAAGGTTGTCGAGGACCATATCTATACCTTTTCCCAGATGTGGGTGGAGTGCTCCGTGAATCTCGACTTCGATATTGTCCAACATAAAGCCCTGATGCTGCTGGTATTCCTCGTAAGGTTCTATCTTGGATGCAAGTGGCGTGAGAATGTCTTGTGCAGTTCTGATGTCACTCAGCGGCATAAGATAATCTATGTCACCCGAACATCTGAGCATCGGTCTGGGGTAGAGTTTGCCTATCATCTGTCCCTTGACAACAAAATAACTTATCCTGCTGTCCGAGAGCATCTTGTTAATTTCCTGTTGTTTCTGGTCGATTGTGTAATTGCGACGGACAATCTGTGCTACTGCGGAAAGGAACTTGTCTTCCAGGTCTTGTGGAATGTTGCAACGGTGCTGTGACTGGTACAGGGAAATGCCATCGGCAACGATTCCCTGGACTGTCTGCTGGCATGCAAGGCGATAGATATATGCCCAGTCGGGAGATGGGGACAGTTCATCTGCTACACGCTGCCATAGGCCTGCGTGTAGCAGGATGAAGAAATCCCTGTCAACAACGGGTATGTATTTGTTGCCTGTTACAGACATATTGTGTTACTGTACGAAGTTTCCCTCGCCCGAGAGTTCCTTTTTGATGTAGTCGAGTGCTGCAATCTTTGCCTTGGTTTCCTGGACGGTCAGCATACGGGTGTTGTTCGAGTTGAACTCTGTAAGGACATTGCGTTCAACTTCTCCTTCCCTAAAGAACTTGTCATAGTTCAAGCCGCGGTTGTCTGCAGGTACGCGGTAGAAATTGCCCATATCCTGGGCCTTGGCGCATTCCTCGTTGGTGAGCAGGGTCTCGTACATTTTCTCGCCATGACGGATACCGATGACCTTGATATCCTCCTTTTTGCCACCGAAGAGCTCACACACGGCCTCGGCCTGTGTCTGTATGGTGCATGCAGGGGCTTTCTGGACAAGGATGTCACCATTTTGTCCGTGCTCAAAGGCGAAAAGAACGAGGTCCACAGCTTCCTCGAGCGACATAATGAAGCGTGTCATGCTGGGCTCGGTGAGAGTGATGGGATTGCCTTGGCGAATCTGGTCTATCCAGAGGGGAATAACGCTGCCGCGGGAGCACATGACATTGCCGTAGCGTGTGCAGCATATCTTGGTATTGCCAGAGTAGCGTGACTTGGCAACAGCGATTTTCTCCTCGATGGCCTTTGTGATGCCCATGGCGTTGATAGGGTATGCAGCTTTGTCTGTCGAGAGGCATATTACAGCGCCTACACCTGCCTCGATGGCGGCTGTAAGTACGTTGTCTGTTCCGATGACGTTGGTCTTTACTGCCTCCATCGGGAAGAATTCGCACGAAGGAACCTGCTTGAGTGCTGCTGCATGGAAGATGTAGTCAACACCTGGCATGGCGTTCTTACAAGACTGGAGATTGCGCACGTCACCGATGAAGAATTTAATCTTGTGAGCAACATCGGGATACCTGACCTGATATTCATGACGCATGTCGTCTTGTTTCTTCTCGTCTCGACTGAAGATTCGAATCTCAGCAATATCTGTGCGTAGGAAACGGTTTAGAACTGCATTGCCGAATGAACCGGTACCACCGGTAATCATAAGGGTCTTACCTGCAAAAATACTCATATTTGTTTGTTTTATTAATTATTATCCTGAATTTCTCAGTTATTTCCTGACTACCGGATCACCATAAGTGTCGGGCCTGTCGGGATTAAATATTTCGTTACAGTACATTACGGTCACCAGGTCCTGAGTGTCATTCAGGTTTATTATGTTGTGTGTGTAGCCGGGAAGCATGATAACGCTTTGTATCTTGTCACCTGACACCTCGTAACTAAGTATCTCGTCGGTACCTTCCTTGCGCTGCTGAATGAGTCCATGACCGGATACTACGATGAACTGTTCCCACTTGGTGTTGTGCCAGTGTTCGCCCTTGGTTATGCCGGGCTTACTGATATTGATGCTGACCTGTCCGCATTTGAGGGTATGTACCAGTTCGGTGAAGGAGCCGCGGTTGTCAACATTCATCTTGAGGTCGAAGATTGCCTTTTCCTTGGGAAGATAGCTGAGATAGGTACTGTACAGGCGTTTGGCAAACGAGTCAGCGGGTATCTCGGGAATCGTCAGTGTATTGGGCATGTCGGCAAACTTGTAAAGCAACTCTACTATCTCTCCGAGCTTGACGTGGTGGGTAACTGGGGCTGCACAATATCTGCCGGATGGTGTAAGGACGGTCTCGACTCCGTCAAACTCGCAATGGTGTTCTTCTCCCTTTAGTGCACATATCATTTCCTCGACGAGGTCATCAATGTAGAGGAGTTCCATCTCGACGGCAGGGTCATTGACGGTTATGGGCAGGCCGTTTGCTATGTTGTTGCAGAAGGTGGCTACGGCTGAATTGTAGTTGGGGCGACACCATTTGCCATACAGATTGGGGAAACGGTACACCAGTACCTTGGCTCCTGTTTCCTGGGCATACTGGAACATCAGTTCCTCGCCGGCTTTCTTGCTCTTTCCGTATTCGGATGTTCCGAATCGTCCTGCCAGGGTTGCCTGTATTGACGAGCTTATCATTACGGGGCATGTGTTCCCGTACTTTTTGAGATTGTTGAGAAGGACTGTGGCAAATCCAAAATTCCCTTCCATAAACTCCTTTGGGTCCTGCGGACGGTTGACACCGGCAAGGTTAAACACAAAGTCTGTGTCCCTGCACCATGTATCCAGTTCCTGGGGTGTGGAATCCATGTCGTATTCATATACGTCATCGATTTTAAGATTGCCATAACAGCGGGCCTTGCCTTCCCTGATGTTGTTGAGTTGTGCACAAAGGTTCTTGCCAACGAAACCCTTGGCACCTGTTACCAGTATTTTCATATCATTAAACTCCTTCCTTACGCCAAACCATCTTGTTTATTACACCTACGTATGACTGGATAATCTTTACGACTTTGGTTGATATCGGGTCTGTGTAATCGGGCACCGGAATGCCGTAATTGCCGTCGTTGTTGAGGCTGACAGCAAGTTCGACTGACTGCAGGAGTCCCTTCTCGTCAATACCCGAGAGTACGAAACAACCCTTGTCAAGTGCTTCGGGTCGTTCGGTTGATGTGCGGATACAAACTGCGGGGAACGGATGTCCCACAGAGGTGAAGAAAGAACTTTCCTCGGGTAATGTTCCCGAATCGGACACAACACAATAGGCGTTCATCTGAAGGCAGTTGTAATCGTGGAAGCCCATGGGCTGCTGCTGCATTACGCGGTGGTCCAGCTTGAAGCCGGTTGATTCCAGACGGTTGCGTGAACGTGGATGACAGCTATAAACAACAGGCATGTCGTATTTTTCTGCCATCCTGTTTATTGCATTGAACAGGGAGAAGAAATTCTTCTCGGTGTCGATGTTTTCCTCGCGATGTGCACTGAGCAGGATATATTTCCCCTTTTCCAGTCCCAGGCGCTTGTGAATGTCCGAGGATTCAATCTCGGCAAGATTCTGGTGCAGTACCTCAGCCATAGGTGAACCGGTTACATAGGTGCGTTCGCGGGGAAGACCGCATTCTGCAAGATAACGGCGTGCATGCTCGGAATAGCACAGGTTTACGTCTGAAATGATATCGACTATCCTGCGGTTTGTTTCCTCGGGCAGGCACTCGTCCTT
>DJYQ01000026.1:0-22734 GCA_002450165.1 Prevotellaceae bacterium UBA6974
ATATCGGGCTCGCTCTCCTTGTCCAGGTTAATAACCTTGGCATAGCAGCCGCCCTCGAAGTTGAACACGCCCTCGTCGTCCCCTCCGTGCTCGTCGTCACCAATCAGCAGACGTTTCGGATCGGTAGAAAGAGTGGTCTTGCCGGTACCGGACAGGCCGAAGAAGATAGCTGTGTTCTCGCCCTTCATGTCGGTGTTGGCAGAGCAGTGCATGGAAGCGATACCCTGCAGAGGCAGATAGTAGTTCATCATCGAGAACATACCCTTCTTCATCTCACCGCCGTACCATGTGTTGATGATAACCTGCTCGCGGCTGGTTGTGTTGAATGCAACACAGGTTTCTGAGTTCAGCCCCAGCTCCTTGTAAGCCTCAACCTTTGCCTTTGAGGCATTGTAGATAACGAAGTTAGGCTCAAAGTCCTCCAGTTCCTCGGCTGTAGGCTGGATAAACATATTCTTGACAAAGTGTGCCTGCCATGCTACCTCGACGATGAAACGTACACGCAGACGGGTAGCCTCGTTTGCACCACAGAAGGCGTCAACTACATACAGGTTCTTGTTGCACAGCTCCTTGACGGCGATTTCCTTTACCTTTGCCCATACCTCCTCGGACATTGGGTGGTTGTCATTCTTGTACTCGTCAGATGTCCACCATACGGTATTCTCCGAGTTGGCGTCCTTTACGATATACTTGTCCTTGGGCGAACGACCGGTGTAGATGCCTGTCATTACATTGACCGCATTCAATTCGGTGTTCTGTCCTACCTCATAACCCTCGAGGCCGGGCTTTGTCTCCTCGGCGAACAAAACTTCGTACGAAGGATTGTGAGCAATCACTGTAGAGCCAGTGATGCCATACTGTGTCAAATCCAATGTTGCCATTTTCTGTATAAAAAATTAAAGTTATTAATAATTCTGATTCCAGTTTTGCGAGTGCAAATATATATATTTGTACCGAAAAACGGCCAAATTGTTATACTTTTTTCAGCATTATTGCATTATTTGCAATCACAACATTGCAGCATGGCAATACATCATTGCACGGCATTCTTACGCCGCTGCTTTTCCTGGTCTCTCTCCCTGTTCAGGTCACGTGATTTTTTCTCCTGTTCGGCCTTCTGCTTGACCAGGTCGGCAGGCTTCTGGCTCATGCTCGGGATACTATTTATATCCCACGCCTGCTCCACATCCCATTTGGCACGTACCACCATAGGCTTTGGGAAATAATAAACCATCTCCGGCTGACGCCCCGTTGCATAGTCTCCGGTGTCCCAGATGCCATTTCCATTGGCATCGATAAAACACCTCATGTAGTACGTCTCAGGCTTCAGGTAGAAGAAATCTGCAGACCCGTCTCTGGCAGTACGCTGCTGGTACATGACCTTGTCATTACTGCCCAGCAGTTGGACCACTGCACCAGTGTCAGGCGAAATGACGTTGACGAAGAGAGCACCGTACTCGTCCAGGTTCTGAACCGTAAACGTACTCTTCACGTGCTTCGTTCCAGTTCCCATGACGCTCCTTATAGCCATCGAATCCAGGACGATACAGTATTTTTGCCCCGGTTGCCACTCGGCATACATGGTATATGAACGTGCATTGTTTCTGGTAGGCAGGAACAGGAAGGGTTCGTCCATCAGGTCCGAATCCTTTACAAGATACAGATGAACCTTGGTCGAATCCACAAACTCTATCGGTTCGGGCGTTTCGACATACACGTTTCTGTTAGGGTCAAGCGTACCCGTAGGTCTCACCCTTACATCCAGTATTTTGATTTCGTAAGGATTACGTTCAGCCGGCAACGGCACCTTGCTTCTGCGTTCCCGCTTGGCACGCTGCTTGTTCCACTGTGCAATATCCTTGTCACGTTCCTCCTTAATCTTTGACCATGATTTGCGCGAAACAATCGTCAGGGTGTCGGATTTATACTGCAGTTTACCTAACGAATCCGTGTCCAGGAAAGTCGCGACCATCTCAAGTGTATCCGTCCTGTGCGTCAGGGCAGTATCCGTAACCCAGTATGTAATCGTATCCTTGTGTTCCGATGCCTCGACCTTCAGGCAATTCTCGTCAAAATTAAGTCCCTTGATTACAGGCAGTTCCTCGCTGGGTGCGGTAAAGTACAGGCGGAACCAGTCAGGCACAGGGCGCTCTTTCTTCAGCAAATGTCTGTCCTGTCCCCCCTCCAGGAAAGCCCTCAACACCAGATTGTCAGGGAAATAGTGTATGTACGGCACCACCTTGATACTGTCGTAACGTATGCTGTCATGCCAGCAGGTATCGAAACGCAGGTCATTCTTCTGCGACGGAATGACCACCGTAGTATCAAAGGCAATCATCTCGGATTTCTGGCTGAAGCGGAAATCGCCGTCCATGTCCTTCAGCGCAAAAGTGCGGTATTTGCCAGGTGCCACACCCTTTATGCTGAACTGTCCGTTGCCGTTTGTGCGCGAAATACGCAGCAGGGGAGATTTGCGGAAGTTACTGTCGCTGAACGTGCTGTCCAGGCGGTACAACCCTACCAGAATGCTCTTTACCGGCTCCATGTCCTCGGCTTGAATCACAGTACCTGCCACCTGCATTGTATCAATTGTACTACCCGTGCTGAAACTGAAGGTGTAGAAGCCCATCGGGTTCCCCTCGTTGTTGTCCTCTATGGCGTCACCAAAGTCAATGGTGTACGTAGTATTAGCCTGCAGCGAGTCGTACAGGGTCACCTTGACACTTTTGCCATCGGCACGTACATTGGCTGCCTCCAGCTGCGGAGGTGATATGATGACCTTTTCGTTTGCGTTTGTCAGCTTGACAAATTCGTTGAACAGGATGCTGACCCTTTTCTTGTTGAAATTAACAGTACCGTTGACAGGCGAGCTTTTGACTACATATGGCGGCTCCTCGTCATACCGTCCGCCGTCAGGCGCACCTATGTTGGCGCACGATGCAACAGCCAGCAGAACCGTTGCCAGGGCGACAATAATATAATAGGTATGCTTTCTCATAGAGCCAGCATTTCGTCAATATAACTGCGGTTGTTGGACAAGCGTGGGACTTTGTGCTGACCGCCCAGTTTGCCCTTCATTGCCAGCCATTCGTGGAACAATCCCTTGCGAGCCTCCACCAGTTCCAGCTTCTGCAGGGTAATATCCTTGTATCGCTTAGCCTCGTAATCCGAGTTGATTTCCTGCAGGGTCTTGTCCAGAACGTCAGCGAAATGCTGCAGGTTGTCAGGTTTTTTCGTAAATTCCACAAGCCACTGGTGACGGCATTTGCCATTATCGTCCATAAATACCGGAGCCGCAGTATATTCCAAGACTTCGGCACCAGTCACCATGCAAGCCTTGGCCAATCCCTTTTCGGCATTATCCACTATTAACTCCTCGCCAAAGGCGTTGATAAAGAACTTAGTACGCCCGGTAATTACAAATTTGTAAGGATTTACCGATGTAAAACGCACCGTGTCGCCTATCATGTATCGCCACAGGCCACTGCTGGTCGATATGACCATGGCATAGTTCTTGCCCGTTTGCACACCCCACAGCGGCAATACAGTAGGATTCTCCCTGTCCAGTTCGTCCATGGGTATGAACTCGTAGAACACCCCATAGTCAATCATCAGGCTCATTGCCACATCACCGGGTTCGTCCTGCAAGCCAAAGAACCCTTCACTCGCATTGTACGTCTCCATATAATGCATCCTGTCCGAAGGGAACAGTCGCTCGTACTGCTTGCGATAGGGGGTAAAAGCCACGCCTCCGTGGAAGAATACCTCGATGTTGGGCCATATTTCGGTAAAATCTTCCTTTCCGGTAATCTCCAGAATACGGTTCAGCACAGACAGCATCCACGACGGAACGCCGCTCAGGTTTGATACATTCTCGTTAACTGTCATACGCGCAATCTTCTCGCGCTTTTCCTCAAAGTCCGCAAGCAAAGCCACACTCTTGCCAGGGACACGCACCATGTTAACCAAGGGGTTAGTGTTCTCTATCAGAATGGCGCTCAGGTCTCCCACCAGCGAATTCTTCAGGTTATAGTTAGGCGCATGGCTACCTCCCAATATCAAAGCCTTGCCGTCAAATATCCTGCTCCCCGGGTTGTTGCGCAGATACCATACCACGGCATCCTTGCCGCCAGCATAGTGTGTATCCCTCAACCCGTCCCTGCTGACAGGGATAAACTTGCTCTTGTCATTTGTCGTTCCGCTGCTCTTGGCATACCATCGTACCGCCCCGGGCCATAGCACATCCTCCTCGCCCTGGCGCATCCGGTCAATGCTGTCCTTCAACTCCTCGTAAGTATTTACTGGCGACGAAGCGGCAAAAGCCCCGTAACCCATGTTGTCGGCAAAGCCGTGTGTGCGACCCCATTCAGTATTCTTAGCCTTGGACGTCAGCCTCTGCAACACCTGCATCTGCAGGTTCTCTGCCTGAGTCCGGTAATTGTCCAGTTGGCCTAGTCTCGATAAAAATATCGGCCTTATAAGTGGAGTTATCTTCATTTTTCTTACCTATATCCAATATACGCTGTCTCAATGCAGCATCCGTCTTTATATTTCTCAGAGCCTGCCCCGAAGCTTTCTGCTGGCTTTCCTTCTTGCTGTACCCGCGACCCTTTCCGCACACCTCTCCGGCAATCACGGCACAGGAGACAAAATATGGCGAGCGCGACTTACCCTCGAACCCCTCCTCCTGCAATACAAATTCGGTCTGTACACGATGCCTCTGGCACCACTCCAGCAACCTGCTCTTGTAATTATCATCCTTGGCAACCAACTTCTCCAGATCCAGATACCTGCCCATTACGCGGTTCTTTACAAACCACATGCAAGCCTCGTACCCACGATCCAGATACACGGCACCTACCACAGCTTCAAATGCATTGCCGCCCATATAGCTGTTATGGCTCTGATTGGACAGGTCGCTGCACACCAGGTCCAAGAGTCCCATGTCCTTTGCCAGGCGTCCCAGGGTCGAACGCTGTACAACCTTGCTACGGGCTTTTGTCAGAAAACCCTCGTGACGTTTTCTGAAACGGCGATATACGATATCGCCAACAACAGCATCCAGGACAGCATCTCCCAGATACTCCAGGCGCTCGTTGTTTTCGCGTACCCTGTGCCCATCCATCTCCTGTACACTCTTGTGCATCAGCGCTTGTCGGTACAGTTTCACGTTGTGCGGATAGAATCCCAGGATTCTGTAAAAAGAACGATAAAGTTGCCTATCTCTGTAGAAAGGCAACTTCACCGTATCAATAATATTTCCTAAAGTGACGTTCACTTCTCAGAATTTCTTGAAAATCACACAGGCATTGTGACCGCCAAAGCCGAATGTGTTGCTCAGTGCAGCACGTACCGTACGCTTTTGGGCCTTGTTGAACGTAAAGTTCAGGCTATAGTCAATCTCGGGATCCTCGTCCCCGTCCTCGTGGTTTATTGTAGGCGGAACGACATCCTCGGCAACAGCCCTCACGCTTGCCATGGCCTCTATGGCACCTGCGGCACCCAGCAGATGGCCTGTCATGGACTTCGTGCTGCTTATATTCAGCTTGTACGCATCATTGCCAAACACCTCCTTGATAGCCAGCACCTCGCTTATGTCACCCACATGCGTACTGGTGCCGTGGACGTTGATGTAGTCAATGTCGCCCGTTTCCAATCCGGCATCCTCCAGCGCATTCCTCATAACCAGGATAGCACCTGCACCCTGCGGGTGGGATGCCGTTATATGATGAGCATCGGCGCTCATGCCGGCACCGGCCATCTCGGCATAGATACGTGCACCGCGGGCCTTTGCATGCTCCAGTTCCTCCAGAATCAGGCATACACCACCCTCGGCCATCACAAAACCGTCGCGGCTTGCGCTGAACGGACGGCTTGCCTTCTGCGGCTCGTCATTGCGTGTGCTCAGGGCATGCATGGACGTAAAGCCACCGACACCGGCACAGGTTATCGCAGCCTCGGCACCGCCGCTTACAATCATGTCAGCCTTGCCCAGACGAATCAGGTTAAAAGCCTCGGCCAATGCATTTGTGCTGCTTGCGCATGCACTGGATGTGATGAAGTTGGGACCGCGGAAGCCATATTTTATGCTGATGTGTCCGGCACAGATGTCAGCAATCATCTTGGGCACGAAGAATGGGCTGAATCTGGGCCCTGCCGTCTCGTTCGTCAGGGCGTAGTTGGTTACCTCCTCCTCGTACGTTTTCATGCCACCGATACCGACACCCATCACAACGCCCACGCGATTCTTATCTACGGCCTCCAAATCCACGTTGCAGTCCTCCACGGCCATCTGTGCGGCAGCCAGGGCAAACTGGCAATATGGGTCCAGTTTGCGGGCTTCCTTGCGATCGACAAACTTTGTAACGTCAAAGTCCTTTACCTCGCAGGCAAACTGGGTCTTGAACTTGCTTGCATCAAAATGAGTTATAGGACCGGCACCGCTAACACCTTTCAGCATGTTCTGCCAAGTTTCCTCTGCCGTATTGCCAAGGGGTGTTACAGCACCCATACCTGTTACTACAACTCTTTTAAGCTCCATATACATAAAAATTAAAAGTGGCTTGGTGGTTCATTCGCAAGTGCACACCACCTGTCCAAACCGCCAAACCACTATGTAACAGTACTAATTATCTACTTAGTTGTTCTCCTCAATGTAAGCGATAGCATCAGCTACGGTAGAAATCTTCTCGGCCTTATCATCGGGAATAGTGATTCCGAAAGTCTTCTCAAACTCCATAATCAGCTCGACGGTGTCCAGAGAATCAGCACCCAGGTCATTGGTGAAGCTTGCTTCAGGTACAACATCAGCCTCGTCAACACCCAGCTTATCTACAATAATCTCTTTTACTTTTGCTTCAATTTCAGACATTTTCTTTATACTTTAATTGGTTCTTCTAATTCTGTTATTAGTCGCTAATCCGGTGCAAAGGAAAGGAAAAAAAGTGACATACGCAAGCAAAAGCACCAAAATAATTAGAATTATTGCGCATTTGCCATACATTTTGTGCAATTTAACAGTAAAAAGGATTACCTTTGTGTCCAGGACATTACAAATTACACTATGACAAAGAAGCTGTTATTCCTGCTTGGTTTTATTGCATTCTCGCTGTTTTCACATGCTCAGTTTGCCCAGCCGGCACGCTTTACGGTCAAGCAGCAAATTACCCCATCCGGTCAGCTGCAGATTACATTCACCTCGTCTATTGATGCAGGATGGCACGTATATGGTTCGGATATGGAGGAAGGCGGTCCCACCCCCGCATCCATTACTCTCGAGCAGCAGCAGGGCGTACAACCATCAGGCCCTCTCAAGACAGTTGGCGGCAACGTACGGCGTGGCATGGACCCCATTTTCCAGTGCGAGGTACAGACCGTCGAGGGCAGTGTAACATTCAGTCAGCTGTACAATATCACCGCTGACCATTATCATGTCAAGGGCTATCTGCGCTACGGTGCCTGCAACGACCAGACATGCATACCGCCATCCACCGTCGAATTTCAGTTCGAGGGCGACGCACCTGTCAAGCCGCAAAAAAAAGAAGCACAGCCCCAGGAAACCACAACCCCTGCCGATGACATACTGCAGGCAGATACCATGGCGGCAGCACCAGCCGATACCGCCACCGTAGTTGCTGTCACCCAAGACGAGCCATCGCTGTGGGAACCCGTCACCGAACAATTGCGGTCGATGGAGACTGACGGCACACACACACATTCGTCCCTTATCTGGATATTCCTGATGGGCATGGCAGGCGGATTGCTTGCCCTGCTTACGCCGTGCGTATGGCCTATTATCCCGATGACCGTCAGTTATTTCATCAAGCGCAAGTCAGGCATCCGTACAGCCGTAGCATACGGCATCTCCATCATCGTCATATACGTGGGGTTAGGAATGCTCGTTACTCTGCTCTTCGGAGCCAGCGCCCTGAATGCAATGAGCACCAATGCCATATTCAACATCCTGTTCTTCCTGCTGTTGCTTGTCTTCGGGCTCAGTTTTCTGGGGGGATTTGAACTGACCCTTCCCTCCTCGTGGAGCACAGCCGTTGACGGCAAGGCCGAAAAGACAGGAGGCATTCTGGGCATCTTCCTCATGGCATTCACCCTCAGTCTTGTCAGTTTTTCGTGTACGGGCCCCATCATTGGCTTCCTGCTTGTCGAGGTAGGCACAACAGGCAGCCTGCTTGCTCCCGTTATCGGTATGCTGGGCTTTGCCATAGCCCTTGCCCTGCCGTTTACACTTTTTGCCATGTTCCCCTCGTGGCTCAAGAGTGCACCACGCAGCGGTAACTGGATGAATGCCGTCAAGGTAACCCTCGGTTTTCTGGAACTCGCCTTCTCGCTCAAGTTCCTCTCAGTTGCCGACCTCGCATACGGATGGCATATACTTGACCGTGAGGTTTTCCTGTGCCTGTGGATAGTAATTTTTGCTGCAATGGGAGCCTATCTTTTGCATTTTATCCGCCTGCCTCACGACGAGGACGAGTATGACGAGACGGGAGCCGTTGTCGCCCAGCCGCGCACCGGCATAGTACGCCTGACGGTGGGGCTTGCCGCATTCGCATTCGCAATATACATGATACCGGGCTTGTGGGGAGCACCCTGCAAGGCAATCAGCGCCTTTGCCCCACCTGTCAGCACTCAGGACTTTAACCTCTACAGCCAGGACGTGAAACCACGCTTCCAGGACTATGACCAGGGAATGTCCTATGCCAGGGAGCATGGCATGCCCGTCATGCTTGACTTCACCGGTTTCGGATGCGTCAACTGCCGCAAGATGGAGGCCGCAGTATGGACGGACTCCCGTGTGGCGGACATCATCAATAACAAATACGTCCTGATTACCTTGCACGTAGATGACAAGACCCCCCTGGAAACACCACAAACAGTCGTTGAAATGGGGCAAACGCGCACGTTGCGCACCATCGGTGACCGCTGGAGCTATCTGCAGAGACACAAGTTTGGTGCCAATGCACAGCCGTTCTACGTTCTGCTTGATGCACAGGGACAGCCACTGGCTCCCAGTTACAGCTACAACGAGGACATACCTGCCTATATCGATTGGCTCAACTCAGGCCTGCATTAGGATTTCCTGCAATTCAGCCATACCTTGGGTAGCCTTCTTCTGGATTACACATATATCGCTCCCCAACTGCTCGACCTCCTTAGGTGTATTTGGGTCAATTATGTAGTTCCGTTCGGCACGCGAGGCAAAAATCAGGCTTGCAGCAGGCTGTACCTGCATACTGGTACCTACTACCACAAAGATGTCAGCCGAGGCAACCTCGTCCAGCGCCCTCTGGATATTAGGCACTGCTTCCCCAAACCACACTATGTATGGACGTAACTGGCTGCCGTCAGCCGCCTTGTCATCCATCCTCAGCGGAATGTCGTATGGCAGCACCTCTATGCACGTCTCCTTGTCGCGCGACGAACACACCTTGGACAACTCCCCATGCAGGTGAATCACGTTAGTACTGCCACCACGCTCATGCAGGTCATCCACGTTCTGCGTGACAACCACGACATCATATTTCTCCTCAAGTTTAGCAATTGCACGATGCGCAGCATTCGGTTCGACCGACATCATAGCCCTGCGGCGGTCGGTGTAGAAATCCAACATCAGCTTGGGATTGCGATACCACCCCTCGATGCTGGCAACATCCTCTACGTCATAGCCTTCCCACAGGCCACCCGAATCACGGAACGTAGGTACACCGCTCTCGGCACTTACTCCAGCTCCCGTCAGAAAAACAATCTTCTTCTTCATGGCATAATCTCCTTTCCACTAACGCAAATATACAATTTTATTCGTATCTTTGTCACATGAAGAAAATACTTTTTGTATGTCACGGCAATATTTGCCGTAGCCCCATGGCCGAGTTCATCATGAAAAAACTCGTTGCCGACGCAGGACTCAGTGACCAGTTCCAGATAGCAAGCGCAGCCACCAGTACCGAGGAAATCGGCAATCCCGTCTATCCCCCCGCACGACGCAAGCTCGCCGAACACGGCATCAGCTGTGCCGGCAAGACCGCACGTCAGCTTACACAGCAAGACTACCGCTATTACGACCACCTCATAGCAATGGATCAGAACAACATCCGCAACATGATGCGCATGCTCGGCGGCGACCCCGACCATAAGATACACCTGTTGCTCGACTTCACCAACAACCCACACGAGGTGGCTGACCCGCAAAAAGTAAAATCGGAAATTGTACCACGGGACATTGCTGACCCGTGGTACACAGGAAATTTCGATGCCACGTGGAACGACTGCCTTGCCGGTTGCACCGCACTCATGCGATTTCTGATGGGAAAGAGTTAAAAAGTTCCCCAGGAAAATTGGCATGCGTTCGTAGGTCATAGGTACGTCGTTAGTAGGTCGTAGGTAGGGGCTACGTACCTTTTGGAAAATAACGCCGTTGTTTTGGCATTCCTATGCCGTTGTCGTGCCATTTGTACGCCGTTGTTTTGTTATAGTACGCCGAGCACGAAATTTACAAAGCCGCTTTTTGCGCAAAGTACAGAAAAAAGTATCGAAACTACGGGGCTCAACACGATTTTTGAGGCCTTTTAGAAGGGAAAATTACATAAAACTGAGACTATTTCCAGTTGTAGTGACGCTGAGTCAGCACCTCGTAAAGGCTCTAATTGACTGCTTACGCTACGGAGCCTCTATCCTGCTCCCAGGCAGCAAGTACTCTGCTCCTTCTCTGCTCCTACCCAGTCCCTTGGCATACCCAAAAGGGCTGCCAGGGGTATGCGAACACTATGCCAACCCTATGCGAAGGGTATGCGAAAGGTATGCGAGTGGATTCGCGTTACGACTGAAATCGGTTGACACTTGTTCAATATCGTAGGAAAGGCGTAGGGCTATTGTAGGAATATCGTGGAGATATCCCCCGCGAGTCTTCGTTCGGGCAGACAAATCCCCGTCATCTGTAAAAAAATGACAGGGAAATTTTTCAAGTATTTTTGACCTATCCTATTTCAATATGTGCCGAAATTTTATATATTTGTACCCAATAGATGCGGCATATATACTCTTACATAATGCTATAAAACCATGATATATAAAGTAAAATTAGTAAAAACCATCTATACGCCTGTTGAAATTGAGACGAAAAATCATATGGAAGCTATGAAGAAGGCCTTAGAAATGATGGCCGAAACAGATTTGGATCACGGCGATTGCAAATACGCTGTTGATTTCACATCAGAAGACATATGTAACCAAAAATGACAAATCCGACAATTACATCCGCATATACCCACCTAAACAATAAACCAAAAATGTTAAATATTATGCTCAGGAAATCATTATCTATACTATTTATTTTTATTTTCTCCACAGGCTTTTGCATTGCCCAGGAGCATTTGAAATTTATGGGAATACCCTTGAATGGAACGATAAATCAATTTCAGGCCAAACTCGCCACAAAGGGCATTACTGTGGACTATGCTACGAATAAAGATATCAGTGTAGGATGTCGTGCATTTAAGGGTACCTTTTCCGGAAAATCTGCACTGATATATGTGTATTACAATGAAAAAAATAAAATTGTATACCGAGCAAAAGCAGTAATACAATCATTAGAAAAAGATATCAACGACAATGTCTATAATTATTTTGTTCAATTGCTTACTCAAAAATATTCTGATGCAGAAAGCATAAAAGGAACGAATGAATATCTTGAATCCAGATGTTTCTTACTTCATAATGATGAGAATGAAATTTACAAATACCTTGGAAGGATAGATGTATATCGTACATCATATTCTTTTTTCTATTACACGCATGTCGATTACACCGATACGTATAATGATGTTAAGAATGATAGCAGGAACATGGATGATTTGTAGTAATATAAATTATTCTGTAGACGCCTCGTCCATTTGAACAATATATTAATCAACATGAATAAATTGCGCACAGATTGCTTTTTCTTATTGACAATGTCCTCAATCATGTAAATGATTGTATCTTGTGAACGTATTCTCACAAAACCAATTGTGGAATATGATTCAGCTAATTCTACAATTCAAATTATTCAAACTGACACCACGGCTCATGATTCAGCATATATCTCTATATAGGATGTATATAATATTGTGTTACCTATAAAAGATACTATATTACTTTCTGTTGAAAAAACGATAAAGAAATTGCATACAAATTGGTTACACATAAAAATTTATTCAATGTATTTGTGTGTAACTTTATAGCGCGTAAACCATAAAATGATGAGATATGCCAAATAGATGTTTTTACAACGCAACTATCAAGAAGTTCTTGGAACAGGACCGACATAGTGTGTTCGGTAAACTTCATGAAAATTATCACGGAACGACTTTGTCTACATCAGACGAGGCATGGATGGGCGAGATAGACATCTTACAACAGGTTCTGACGCCTTGGAAGGAGGAGAATGCGCAGGTAATCTTCGAGTACGAGATTCCCCGTTTGGGCAAGCGCATCGATGTGGTTCTGCTGTTACGAGGCATCATCTTTTGTCTTGAATTTAAGGTTGGTCAAAAGGATGCATTACAGGCAGACGTTGAACAGGTGATGGATTATGCGCTTGACCTGAAGAATTTCCATCGTTTTAGTCATGATAAGGTAATCGTTCCTATTTTGATTCCTACGAATCGAAATACTTCGACAACGGATTTCTACCCCTCAGTTTACGATGATCAGATTTATAATCCTTTGATATCTGGTGCAGAGCATCTGCAGGATGTGATTGCGAGTGTATTAAATCATGCTCAGGGTACGAATTCTAACGCTATTGATAACTGGCTAATCAGTCCTTATACGCCTACACCTACTATCATTGAAGCTGCACGAGCTCTTTATGAGAATCATTCGGTAGAGGAAATAATTCGCCATGAAGCAGATGAGGTCTTTACCGATCGTACTATCAAATATATTCTACAGGTTATTGAACAAAGCAAGGCTCAGAAAAAGAAGAGTATCTGCTTTGTGACAGGTGTTCCTGGTGCTGGCAAAACCTTAGTAGGTCTTGATGTGGCCATCAAGCAAACTTACAAAGAGGGTGAATTGGATAAAGAAAATGGTGCAGTATATCTTTCTGGTAATGGTCCTCTGGTAGCCGTACTTACTGAGGCTCTTGCACGTGACAATCAGAAGAAATGCATGGCCAAAGGAGAACGAAAGAACTTGTCGGATTCAAGACGTGAGGTAAGAGAATTTATTCAGATTATCCATCGTTATCGTGATAATATGCTGGCCAAAATCAAGAATCCGGTGGAGAATGGTATCTTAGAGATAGACCCCGAGAAAGCTATTCATTTGGAACATACTGGCTATGGTGAGGTTGAGCATGTTGCTATTTTTGACGAGGCGCAGCGTAGTTGGACGCATAAACGAATTGCCGACTACTTGAAACGAGGTGGTACTTATGGTAATAAACTAAAAGTATCCAACTTCCCTATGTCGGAAGCGGAGTTCCTAATTTGGTCACTCGACCAACGTGAAGATTGGGCTGTTATTGTTTGTCTTGTAGGAGGTGGTCAGGAAATCAATACGGGTGAGGCTGGTATAACAGAATGGATTAAGGCTTTGAATACGATGTTCAAACATTGGGATGTTTATATATCCGATAAACTGACAGATGCTGAATATGCAGAAGGTCGTGTTAATGAATTGCTACAAGACAACGATAAAGTGACATTCGCAGAGGATTTGCATCTTGCTGTTAGTTTGCGTTCCTTCCGTGCTGAGACACTTTCTGCATTTGTGCACTCATTGCTTGCATTCCGTTCTGATGCGACAGACTTATATAAAGATGTGGCAAGTCGGAACTATCCGATAGTACTAACTCGTGACATGGATACTGCAAGGGCTTGGCTTAGAAAACAGGCCCGAGGAACCCAGCAGACAGGTATCCTTGTGACCAAGGTGGCTGCACGCTTCAAACCCTTGGCTGTCCATATTTTAGCACAGGACGAGGATAATGCTGTGCATTGGTTCTTAGAGGATAAGACTGATATCCGTTCTTCTAACTATCTGGAAGATGCAGCTACAGAAATACAAGTACAGGGTTTGGAACTCGATTATGCATGTGTGCTTTGGGATGCAGATATGCGATATGAAGATGGTGTATGGAGTTTCTATAAGTTTAATGGCAAGAACAAGTGGAATCCTGAGAATAACAAGGAGAATCAGAAGTATATGCTCAATGCCTATCGCGTTCTGTTGACCCGTGCCCGCCAAGGAATCATCATCTGTATTCCCAAAGGTAACAGCCGTCTCACTCAAGAAGGCTTCCCAGAAGATCCCACACGTCTCCCAGAGTACTACGATGGGACGTATGAATATCTGAAGAGCCTAGGTATTAAAGAGATATAAGAGGTATGTCTACACCACGTTCATTTATAATCGTAAGGGGACAACCAAAGGCTCTTTTGATAGAAAAGATAGAATTGGTTGAACGTGGGTTGTATGCAATTAAATATACTAATAGTCCAAAAACGTATCACTATCGTTTTGGTAATGTTGTATGGTTACAGGATGCTATTTGGCATGACCCTCTTCACCTCAAAGTGTATGTTGGAGGAAGGGAGCAACATAATGTTTCGGATGTACGTTCTTTTAATCAAGGAAATCTAACTCATTGGCGAATAACATATGAAAATGGTTACGTACAGGATTATTTGGATGGTACCATAAATGTGGTTAAATCGTGTTTAGGAGACGAGGTCGCTCATAATGCGTTTGAATATCTGAAGCGAATAGCGCAGATAAATGAATTAGGAAAGGATGAAGAAGATGGAGGTATACTTCCTTCGCTTTATCAAAAAATAGATTTCATAGATGAGTCTCTTACTGTTGCTCCATACCTAGATGCTGAGAAGTATAAACCGCATACGATGCATTCCTCAACTTTGCTTTTCCCATTTGGATGTAATGCAAGTCAGGCAAAGGCGGTTAAGAATGCATTTGAGAAACAAATCAGCGTGATTCAAGGCCCGCCAGGAACAGGTAAGACTCAAACGATTCTTAATATTATTGCTAATATCTTGTTGCGCAATCAAACGGTAATGGTTGTGTCAAACAACAATTCTGCAACGATCAACGTTCTGGAGAAAATGCAGAAATATGGTATTGGTTTTATTGTCGCACCGTTAGGCAGAAGGGAGAATAAAGAGCGCTTCATTAAAAATCAACCAACAATACCTCAAGATCTTTGTTCGTGGGAGCTTTCGCCAGCGGATAGTACTAAGGCGAAACAAGATGCGTCTTCGGCTCTGTCTAAACTACAGAAAGTATTTTCGCTTCAGGAAAAATTGGCGGAGTGCAATCAAGAGATAAAAGACGTAGAGCTTGAGTGGCAACATTTTAAAACGGATAATAAAGTTGCAGACAATGACTATGTGCCAAAAGTCGGAATAAAATCAAAACGGCTGATGAGACTTTGGTTGGAATACCAGACATTGGTTGAAGATGGTGCTATAAGTTTGCATAAAAACAAGTTTGTTCGTTGGGTAAAGTTGAAGTGGTTAAACTTTACAAGGAAATATATCTTGGGCATTAAATCGCCAATTACTGTATCGAATCTTCTACCTGTGATAATAGAATTGCAGGCACTCTATTATATCGTTCGATTGCAAGAATTGTCGAGAAGGATAAGTGAAATAGAATCAGAACTTCAGTCGATTGATGCGGGCAAACTAATGGAAGAATTAACATCTTCATCTTTGGCTATCCTTAAAGATAAGCTGTATAATAATTATCGCGACGTCAAACGACTTGAATTAAAGGAAACAAAAGATATTCGATTATATTCAGAGGAATTCTGCAAGCAATATCCTGTAGTTTTGAGTACCACATTCTCGGCTCGAACAGCAATTCCTGATCAGGTCTATGATTATATCATCATGGATGAGGCTTCACAGGTGTCAATAGACACAGGTGCATTGGCGTTGACTTGTGCTAAGAATGCCGTAATAGTAGGCGATACTATGCAGCTTCCCAATGTTGTTACGGAAGAAGATCGTATCAAATTGAATGGAATTTTTAATGAGTTTAATGTGGCTCAAGGTTTTAATTGCGCAGATTATAGTTTCTTGCAATCGGTATGTGCAATAATTCCCAATGTAGAACAAACGCTATTGCGTGAGCATTATCGTTGCCATCCCACAATCATTAATTATTGCAATCAACGTTTTTATGGTGGAAATTTACTCATTATGACTGAGGACTATCATGAAGAAAACGTGATGATGGCAATAAAAACTGTTCCTGGACATCACGAATATAATCATTATAACCAGCGAGAGATTGATGTTGTTAAGAATGAAATCTTACCGCAACTAGATAATTTGGATGATGTTGGATTCATTGCCCCATACAATAATCAGGTGAATCATTTCACTCAACAAGTTCATTCAATAGAGGCCGCTACAATCCATAAATATCAGGGGCGAGAAAAGGATACAATTATCATGAGCGTTACCGATGATCAGATAACAGACTTTAGCGATGATTCCAATCTGATAAATGTAGCAATCTCAAGAGCAAAAAAACGTTTTTGCCTTGTTGTGTCAGGTAACGAACAGGAGCATAAGGGTAATATCTGTGATTTGATAGACTATATTGCATATAACAACCTTTTGGTCACGGATAGTAAAATCAGTTCGATCTTTGATTATCTGTTTAGTAACTATACTCGCGAAAGATTACAATTCCTTGCTGGACACAAGAAGATATCGGAATATGATTCCGAGAATTTGACATTCTCTCTTATAGAGCAAATCTTATCCAATTATCCCGAATTTAGCCATTTGGGAGTTTTCTGTCATACTCCATTGCGTAATGTCATTCGTGATAGGTCTCTACTAGACGAGCAAGAGCGGAAGTATATATCTCATTATAGTACACATCTTGATTTTCTCGTCATCAATCATGTAACGAAGAAACCTGTGTTGGCAATAGAAACAGATGGTTACACGTATCACAACAATGAGACAGAACAGCATCAGCGTGACCTTTTAAAGGATCACATATTGGAAGTTTATGGGCTTCCACTTCTTAGATTACGAACAAATGAAAGTTGTGAACAAGAAAAGATAATATCAGTTCTTGGTTCCATAATAAATAATTAGATTTAGGAATATTAATTATAAAAGATAGTCGTAGCAGAAATCGTCCAAGATATGAGAACAATAGTTACATGTTTTTTGGTTCTGCTGGTGATTGGTTCTGCCAGTGGGCAGGGGCTTAAGAGGGTGTATGACGAGGATGTCAATCCTGTGGAGCAGATTGACGGGGCGGTTGCAAAGGCGAAGTCGGAGGGTAAGTTTGTTATCTGTCAGGTGGGCGGCAATTGGTGTCCGTGGTGTCTGCGTTTTGCTGATTTCATCGCGAAGGACAGTACTATCAGCGAGGTGGTCGAGAGGAATTTCGTATATCTCCATGTGAACTATAATCCACGAAAGTCGGAGGGTGCGGAGAAAATGGAATTGGCGAAGCGTATGCTGGTGCGCCTGAACAATCCTGCTCGTTTCGGTTTCCCTGTGTTTGTGGTGCTGGACGACGAGGGCAGGGTTATACATATCCAGGATTCGAGCTTCCTGGAGGCCGGTCAGGGATATGACCTGGAGAAGGTGCTGCGCTTCTTCAGGAGCTGGACACCAAGGGCGGTTAGGATAATGTGAGATGGTCAACGTTCGTCTTGTTGAAATATATCTACAAAACCGTGTTTTTCAGTGTGTTATACCCGAAATATAGAATAAGCAGGTTTTAATCTGCTTAATTTGTATTTATTGGCTATATGGCTTGCTGCCTGGGTGCTCGCGGCGTATAGCCAGACGGCGTGGGTTATCATGAAGATAGGCAGCAAGGTTTCGCCCACATTTTGAGTAAACGTCTTGGACGTTGTTTTGCATTTGTACCGACAATCACCCGGATATTATAAAAAAAACACTACCTTTATAGCGCGTAAACCATAAAAATCAAAAATATGTCTATCGTTAATGTTATAAATATATGTTGATGAATCGTTTCTTTTGTGTTTTAGTTGCATTGGTTGTGTCGGTAGGCTTTGCCGGTGTTATGGCACAGCCTGCACAGGATTGGGCTAATTTTGAGCGTTATCAGTTGGATAACCAGGTTGTAAAGGCTTTGCCGCAGGACAAACGTTGTGTTGTGTTTATGGGTAACAGTATTACGGAGAACTGGGTAAGGTGTCATAAGGAGTTTTTCGAGCAAAACGGCTATGTGGGCAGGGGCATCAGTGGACAGACGACGTACCAGATGCTGTTGCGTTTCTATGATGACGTGGTCACCCTGCATCCCAAGGCTGTCGTTATCAATGCCGGTACTAATGATATTGCGCTTAACAACCATGTTTATGTCGAGGACCGGACTTTCCGTAACATCACTTTAATGGCGCAGATTGCCAAGGAGAACGGCATCAAGGTTATCCTGACTTCGGTGACGCCCTGTGACCATTACATATGGCGCCCGCAGGTGACTGATGTGGTTAGGAAGATTGGTCGTCTGAATGCCCGCATAAAGGCCTATGCCAAGAAGAATGGGATGGAGTATGTGGATTATTTCTCGGCTATGGCTGATTCCAAAGGTGCTATGCGCGAGGGTCTGTCAGACGAGGGTTGCCATCCTACGGTGGCTGGCTATGCTATAATGGAACAGCAGGTGCAACCGGCAATCAGTAAGGTGCTGAAATGATATGATACATCTGGAGAGTGATTACAACAATGGGGCGCATGCGGATGTGTTGCAGCGTCTGGTGGAGACGAATGAGGAGCGTACCAGGAGTTATGGTGACGATGTGTTCAGCGAGGATGCGCGGCGATTGATCCGCGAGGCTTGCGGGGCGCCTGATGCGCAGATATGGTTTCTGGCTGGCGGTACGCAGACGAATGCTACGGTAATAAATAGCGTACTGGAGTCTTACGAGGGTGTGTTGTGTGCTGATACAGCGCATATCAACGTGCACGAGGCGGGTGCCGTGGAGTTTACGGGGCATAAGGTGATTGCCTTGCCTTCGCACGAGGGTAAGCTGGATGTGGCTGACGTGCGGGAGTGGCTGAGGGCTTATTATGCTGATGATACTGCTGAGCATATGGTGCGTCCGGGAATGGTGTACATAACCTTCCCGACGGAGTTGGGTACTTTATACAGTGCCGGGGAGCTGATGGCTTTGCGTGATGTATGTCGCGAATATGGTTTGTTGCTGTATGTGGATGGGGCGCGTCTGGCTTATGGCTTGGCTGCTGGTGGGGATGTTACGCTGCAGTTGTTGTCGGCTGTTGCGGATATTTTCTATATTGGCGGAACCAAGTGTGGTGCGTTGTGTGGAGAGGCTGTGGTCTTTCCCCGTGGTAATGCTCCCAGCCACATGCTGAGCCGTATCAAGAGGCATGGCTCGCTTTTGGCAAAGAGCCGTGTAGTGGGTGTGCAGTTCCAGGCGTTGTTCCAACCTGTGGGGGATGGTACGCTGTATCAGTCGATAGGCGAGAGGGCTGTTGTGCTGGCGATGCGGCTGAGAGATCTTTTTGTCGGGAAACTGGGGTATGCTCCCTATATTGATTCACCCACGAACCAGCAGTTCTACATAATCCCAAATGCTGACCTTGACCGACTGCGCGAGCATATTGGTTTCGAGGTGTGGTGTCCCGTGGATGCGGCGAATACGGCTTGTCGTTTCGTAACAAGCTGGGCAACAACGGAGTCGGAAATTGCTGAGTTGGAAAGGGTACTGTCGTGACATGGCCATGAAGACAAATAACGGCTGTTAATCACATGATTATCAGCCGTTATCTGTACCCAGAGCCGGGATCGAACCGGCACGCCTTGCGGCATTGGTGTTTGAGACCAACGCGTCTACCAATTCCGCCATCTGGGCTTGGTTTTGTGGTGCAAAGGTACAATATTTAGGCGAAACATCCAAACATTTGCGTCAGATTTTGCTTATGCATCATAGAATATGGCGCCTGACTGGTCTGTCGGTCGCTGGACATTGGGGTACTGGCAGTGAAAGTCGTTTAGCAGGCGATCGACATAACGTTTTGCTTCCCATTTGGCCATTGGCAGGTCGTGCATCAGGTGGTTGCCGCAACATGCGGGGTATGCTCCGGGTACGGGGCCGTCGTACTCGGCCAGGTGCCGGTAGGCCTGAAGCATCAGCTGGCGTATTTCCTGGGGGGTATAGTTGCCGTGCATGATAAGGTACATTCCTGTGAGGCATCCCATTGGCCCCCAATAGACTACGCGGTCGCCCCAAATGGGGTTGTTGCGTAGCCATGTGGCGATAATGTGTTCGATTGTATGTATCGCTGCTGGCGCCATTGCGGGTTCCTGGTTGGGGCTGGTCATACGTATGTCGTATGTGGTAATGGGGGCTCCGTGGAATGTGTCCTGACGTGAAACGTATATGCCTGGTTTCAGGTTGGTGTGGTCAACCGCGAAACTTGCAATTAGTTTTTCTTCTGCCATATTGGATGGGCTTACTTTAACAGTTCCTTGATTGTGGCTTCGATTTGTTCTCCTCGCAAGTTACGCTTCAGGATGGTTCCGTCGGGGCCGAAGAGTATGATTTCCGGAATGCCTGTAATGCCGTATGCATCGCTGCCTGCACGCTGGGCATTGAGTATCTGGGGGTATGGGATTTGCATCTGTTCGATGGCTTTTAGTGTTGCCTTGGGCTCGTCCCATGTGGCTACGCCCAGGACTTCGAACTTGTCGCCCTTGTACTGGTTATATACCTTGATGAGATTGGGTATTTCGGCCTTGCAGGGACCGCACCAGCTTGCCCAGAAATCGACCAGTACGTATTTGCCCCGACCAACGTAGTCGGAGAGTTTGTATGTCTTGCCGTTATATTCTGCCTGGAAGTCGGTGAACATCTGACCGGTTGCGGTCTTGGACGCGGCTTCCTGAGCTGCCTTTTCGCGTGCTTCGCGTTCGGCGCGTGCCTTTTGCTGTTGGGAAACGTATTTTTCCAGATATGTCTTGAACTGACCGTTCTTGACGCTGGGATCAGCACCTTCGTAATACTTTTCGTCGCGGAGGGTTTGCACCAGACTTACGACACAGCCTTCGTCCGACTTGTGTGCGGCGTAGTAGTCTTGGACGGTATGCATGAAGGCATTCTGCTTTTCGGTTACGGCTCTTGCTGCATTTTCTAATGCCGAATCCCGGTTCTGGATAGTCTTGTCCATACTGATTGAGCGGTAGCGGTCATAGGCTGTCTGTATAGCCTCGCTTGCGGGTTTCATGGTATCCTTGAGCTGCTGGCTTTGCTGGTAAAACAGGGCACCACCGATTTTCAGTTGTTCGGGGGTTGCTTGCAGGGTCATTGTCGCTCCGGGAATGAAGAATGTCTGGACGAAGGTTTGTGTGGGGTTTCCGTTTGCATCTGTCTTCTGGATGATTGCCTGAAGTGGCTGGTTGATGGTGGTGCTGTACTCTATCTTGCCTTTCCTGACAATAATCGAGTCGTTGGCGGACTTTGGGTAGTTAAGGTCTTCGTCTGCCAGGTAAATCAGGTACTTGGTAGTTGTAACGCCTTTTGACTGTGTGCCTTGGATTTTGAATGTTTGCTGGGCATTTGTACCGAGCGCCAATGCCAGCAGTAGTGCCGAGGATAGAATTTTTTTAATCATATTTGTTGTGTTTCAGATTGTTTCTTTTTGTCCGAAAGCAGGAAAGCTCCGGCTATAAGGGTTCCGGAAATACTGTGATAGGCGCAGCTTATGGCGCATGGGAATACTGCCAGTGCTGCAAGTGGATTGGCGGCTATCATGGCGGGTGTTGCGAAGAAATTGCGGGACAGTACTGTTGCCATTCCTGCATTCTGCATGCCTACCTCGATGCTTATGGTGCGTTTCTTGGCTGTGTTGAAGCCGAACAGTTTGCCGACGCAGTATCCCAGCAGGTATCCCAAACCGTTGTGGCATGTGACTACGGCGAGTGTGATGAGTATCAGGTTTAATCCGTTTTCGCGCAGTTGGGGTGAAACGGTAAATATTACGCCGCCTACAATCAGGGCAAGGCATATTACGCTGGCTCCTGGCAGCAGGGGGCGCAAGGTCTGCTCGTTCCATTTGCGCATCCTTTCTGTCTGTGAGCATCCGTAGTTGAGCAGTATGCCGGCTGTAATGGGCAATATGGTGACAATTAGGATGTTTTGGAACATGCCCCATGCATCTACATTGATTTCTGCTCCGGCGAGCCACAGTACCAGCAATGGTGTTACAAAGGGGGCCAAAAGGGTGCTGACGGTTGTCATGCCTACCGAGAAGGCAACATCTCCGTGGCACAGGAAACTCATTATGTTGCTGCTTACACCACCGGGACATGAGCCTACGAGGATTATGCCTACTGACAGGTAGGGGTCCAGGTGGAATATCCGGCTCAGTGTCCATGCGACGAGGGGCATAATGGTAAACTGGGCCAATGTGCCTATCAGTATGTCTAATGGTCTTTGCAGTAGGATGACGAAGTCCTCGGTGCTGAGTGTGCATCCCATGGTAAGCATGATGAGACCCAGGATTATGCTGGCTCTCTGTCCTTGCTGAACCCATGCAAAGGATTCGGGAAAGAAAAAGGCTACTACGGCAATTAATATTATGAAAAATGAGGTATATGTTGCCAGCCAGTGGCTGATGTATTGCAGATATTTAATCATTTATGAAAATGTGGTTAATGTTTGCCCGTGCAAAGTTACGAAAAGTCGAG
>DJYQ01000026.1:22854-60489 GCA_002450165.1 Prevotellaceae bacterium UBA6974
ATAAAAATTACAAAAAAACTTAAAGCGAGTGGGTAGAATGCATATTTTTTCTATATTTGTGTACAGGATTTTGAAATATTAACTATGAATCATAATTATTGTCTGATATTGGCAGGTGGGGTGGGAAGCCGTTTGTGGCCTGTAAGCCGGGATAAGAGGCCCAAGCAGTTTTTGGATTTGTTTGGCAACGGACGTACATTGTTGCAGCAGACTTATGATCGTGTGTCGCATTTTTTTCCTGCTGAGAATATATATATAAGTACGAATGTGAGGTATTTGCCTTTGGTGTACGAACAGTTGCCAAAGGTGGATGACGAGCATATCCTGGAGGAGCCCTTGCGACGTGGTACTCTTGCTGCTGTGGCTTGGGGGAGCGTGGTGATAGGCAAGCGTGACTCAGAGGCGCGTCTGCTTATTTCGCCTGCGGATCAGATTATCCGGGATGAGAAGGTGTATGGGGAAAATGTGTTGCGGGCATTGGATTTTGTGTCCAGTCATGACGATGTGTTGGTGCTGGGAATCCGTCCAACACGACCGGATACGGGGTATGGCTATATTCAAACTGGCGATGAAATGAACGAAAATGGGATATTCAGGATAAAGACTTTTACGGAAAAACCTGAGCGGACATTTGCGGAGATGTTTTTTGCCGAGGGTTCTTTCCTGTGGAATACCGGATTGCATGTGTTTCGTCCTGTAAGCTTTGTGGATAGGCTGTACAGGATGATTCCTGAATATCAGTTTGCTATACCTCGGATGATGGCTGATGCTGAGAGTGATGACCCTAAGTTGGTGCCTGAGTTTTTCAAAATGTTGCCGAATCTGAGTTTGGATATGGGTATCCTGGAGCGCCTGGATTGTGTTTTTGTAATGGAATGTGGTTTTGACTGGGCGGATATAGGAACGTGGGATTCAATCAGCGAGGAGTCAGCGCATGATGCTGACGGGAATGTGATGGTGGAAACGGCGGCACGTGTTTCGGAGTGTAGCGGAAATGTAGTACGCCTTCCCCGGGGACGTAGGCTGATTATGAAGGGACTTCATAATTTTGTCGTCCTGGAGGAAGGCGATGTGTTGATGATATGTCCCAGGGAGGATGCAATCAAAATTGCTCGCGAATCGAGGCTGCAATCTGCTGGAACTCCTCGGGGGTAAGCTGTAGGTGCGGGTTGGTGAAGCGCATGTCCTTTTCGCTTTGCATGGGAACAAGGTGGATGTGTGCATGTGGAACTTCTAATCCCAGTACGCATTGGCCGACCTTGACGCATGGAATTGCTTTCTTGATGGCTATGGCTACCTTCTTGGCGAATACTTGCAGGTTGGCAATTTCCTGGTCGGTGAGGTCAAAGATGTAGTCAACCTCGCGTTTGGGAATTACCAGGGTGTGTCCTTTCTGCAGAGGGCTGATGTCGAGGAATGCGTAATGGAATTCGTCTTCGGCAATCTTGTAGCTTGGGATTTCGCCTGCTACTATTTTACTGAAAATTGTCATCGTAGTTTTATCTTGTAGTCGTTAATAACTGATACTTGTAATCTCCAGTTCGATATCGCCCTGGGGGACGCGGATATTTACCTTGTCACCGACCTTCTTCCCAATCAGGCCTTGTGCGATAGGGGTTTCGACGCTGATTTTGCCAGCACGAAAATCTGATTCGGTAGCGCTGACGATTGTGTACTTCATTTCCATGCCTGTGCGGGTGTTCCTGAGACCGATTGTGGCCAAAATCTGTACGGTGCTGGTGTCCATGCGGCTGGTGTCCAGAATCTTGGCGTCCAATATTGTCTGCTTGAGCATTGCGATTTTTGTCTCAAGCTTGCCTTGCCATTCCTTGGCGGCATCGTATTCTGCATTCTCGCTGAGATCTCCTTTGTCGCGTGCCTCTGCAATGGCTGCACTGGCCGCAGGACGCTCAACACTCTCCAGATATTGCAGCTTTGCTATGAGCTCGTCATAGCCCTGTTGTGACATATAAGCCATTTCTTTATTTTAATTTATAGTTTAGTTATAGACGAATAAAAGTGAGTAAAAGAAAAGAATCCCAGCCTGAATGGCCAGAACCCTTGAATTTATGCTCTTGTAATATCGATTTGCAATGCAAAGGTATGATATTTCGCTGAAACGTGAAATGCGAAATGTGAAAAATATTATTAAAACGTGTGAAATGATTTGTTTTTACATAATTATTGTCTGTCTCATGCGTACATATTATAATAAAGTAGTATCTTTGCACCCGAATTAGCATATTTTTATATATAAAACAAGATGAATGTAATTACAAAAACTGTGTCTCTGCCTGATGGACGTTCCATTAACATAGAGACCGGAAAGTTGGCCAAACAAGCCGATGGTTCCGTTGTGTTGCGTATGAACAACACTGTGCTCCTGGCCACTGTTTGTGCTGCCAAGGATGCAGTTCCTGGTACAGATTTTATGCCTCTGCAGGTTGAATACCGTGAAAAGTACAGTGCTGCCGGGCGGTTCCCGGGCGGTTTTACTAAGCGTGAGGGAAAGGCAAATGACGAAGAAATTCTTACGTGTCGTCTGGTGGACCGTGCTTTGCGTCCGCTATTCCCCAGTAACTATCATGCCGAGGTCTATGTGAATGTTATTCTGTTCAGCGCTGATGGTGTTGATATGCCGGATGCTCTTGCTGGTTTCGCTGCAAGTGCTGCGCTGAGCTGTAGCGATATTCCATTCGAGGGTCCTATCAGTGAGGTTAGGGTTGCTCGTGTAAACGGTGAGTTCGTTATAAATCCGACGTATGCTCAGCTTGAGCAGGCAGATATGGACTTGATGGTAGGTGCTACCGAGGAGAATATCATGATGGTTGAGGGCGAGATGAAGGAGGTTCAGGAGAGCGATCTGCTGGAGGCTTTGAAGTGTGCTCATGCTGCCATCAAGCCTATGTGTCAGTTACAGAAGGAACTGGCCAAGGAGTTGGGTACTGATGTTAAGCGCGAATATTGTCACGAGGTTAATGACGAGGAATTGCGTGAGGCAGTCAAGGTTGCTTGTTACCAGAAGGCTTATGATGTTACAAAGCAGGCTTTGGAAAAGCATGCTCGTTTTGAGGCAT
Organism: Prevotellaceae bacterium UBA6974; assembly: GCA_002450165.1. Lineage (GTDB taxonomy): Bacteria > Bacteroidota > Bacteroidia > Bacteroidales > Bacteroidaceae > Physcousia. The sequence goes on from DJYQ01000026.1 coordinate 25,932, forward strand.
TCGAGGCTATACGTGAGGATTTCAAACTGCAGTATGCTGAGGCTCACAGCGAGTTGAGTGATGATGAGCTGGCAGAGAAGAATGCTCTGGTAGATCGTTACTACCATGATGTCGAGAAGGAGGCTATGCGTCGTTGTATCCTGGATGAGGGGACTCGTCTGGATGGTCGTAAGACAGACGAAATACGTCCTATCTGGTGTGAGGTAAGTCCTCTGCCAATGCCTCATGGAAGTGCTATCTTTACCCGTGGTGAGACTCAGTCGCTGTCAACGACTACGCTGGGAACCAAGTTGGACGAGAAGATGGTTGATAATGTTCTGGATAAGAGCTATATGCGTTTTCTGCTGCATTACAACTTCCCTCCGTTTTCTACAGGCGAGGCAAAGGCTCAGCGTGGCGTAGGGCGTCGCGAAATTGGTCATGGCCATCTGGCATGGCGTGGCTTGAAGGGTCAGATTCCTGCGGATTTCCCTTACACAATCCGTGTGGTAAGTGATATTCTGGAGTCTAACGGTTCTTCGTCAATGGCTACTGTGTGTGCTGGGTGCCTGTCCTTGATGGACGCTGGTGTGCCTCTTACAGCACCTGTCAGTGGCATTGCAATGGGTTTGATCAAGAATCCGGGTGAGGATAAGTATGCTGTGTTGAGTGATATCTTGGGTGACGAGGATCATCTTGGTGATATGGACTTCAAGACAACAGGTACTCCCAAGGGTCTGACGGCAACGCAGATGGATATCAAGTGTGATGGTCTGTCGTATGAAATTTTGGAGAAGGCCCTGATGCAGGCAAAGGCAGGCCGTGAACATATTTTGGCTGAGATGCTGAAGACTTTGGATGCTCCACGTCCTGAACTGAAACCACATGTTCCACGTATCGAGCAGATGATAATTCCGAAGGAGTTTATCGGTGCAGTAATCGGCCCTGGCGGTAAGATCATTCAGAGTATGCAGGAGGAAACAGGTGCGACTATCACAATCGATGAGGTTGATGGTGTTGGCAAGATTCAGGTTTCCGGCAGCAGCAAGGATGTGATAGATGCTGCTATGGGCAAGATTAAGGCTATCGTAGCTGTTCCTGAGGTTGGTGATGTGTATGAGGGTGTGGTGCGTAGCATAATGCCTTATGGATGCTTTGTTGAATTTATGCCTGGCAGGGATGGGTTGTTGCATATCAGCGAAATTGACTGGAAGCGTCTGGAAACTGTCGAGGAGGCAGGTATCAAGGAGGGTGATAAGTTGCAGGTTAAGTTGCTGGCAATAGATCCAAAGACGGGCAAGTTCAAGCTGAGTCGTCGTGTATTGATTGAAAAGCCTGAGGGTTATGTGGAGCGTGAGCGCCGTACCCGTCCTGAACGTGGTGAGCGTCGTCCTCGTCCAGAGCGTGGCGAGCGTCGTCCTCGTGCTGAACAGTCCGATAATATGGAAGAAAATTCCTAACGGAATATAGTTAATGAACAAAAAGAGCTATCTGGTTTTGCCAGGTGGCTCTTTTTTTGACTTTTCTTTATACCTTTGTGCTTATGGAGAGTCTGTTGCATTACGTTTGGCAACATCGTATGTTTAATATGGATGGCCTGAAGACGACGGGTGGACTGTGTGTAGATGTCCTTTATTGTGGTGAGCATAATGTGAATCAGGGACCGGATTTTCTGAATGCCAAGATTCTGTTAGATGGTATTGTTTGGGTCGGAAATGTTGAGTTGCATACCAGGTCAAGCGATTGGAACAGACATGGACACAATATGGATCCGGTTTATAATACGACAATCCTGCATGTCGTTGAAAAAGCTGATGTGGATGTGTTTATGCAGAATGGTATGGCTGTTTGGCAGTTGGAGATAGTGATACCAGAGGGCTTGGGTAATAGGTTTAGGGAATTGATTAAGTCGAATGATTATCCACGGTGTCATAGATTTGTCAGTAGCATTCCTTCTGTAAAGGTTAATTCGTGGCTGGATTCGTTGTTGGTCGAACGTTTGGTAAATAAAAACAGGCGTGTTGCATCGGTATTGGGGCAGACAGGGGATAATTGGAGTCATACAGCGTTTGTATTAATGGCGAGGACATTGGGATTTGGGCTGAATGGTGATCCGATGGAATTGTGGGCAATACATCTGCCTTATGAGGAGTTGTATCGTAAATTGGGCCGGATATCATATCTGCATTTAGAAAAATTGTTCTTGGATATGGCTGCGCTTGACGATGCTGAGAAAAAGGGTGCTTGGAGATATATGCGTATCAGACCTGGAAATTATCCAGAGGTCAGAATCAAGCAGTTGGCTTCGGTATTTTTCAATTGCCAGTGTGGTGCAGATGAAATTCTGAGATGCGAGGATTTGATTCAGTTGACAGAGGTTTTCCTCGTGGCAGGTTTCAGCAAGGCTGTAAGCCGTTTGTTGGTCATTAATGCAGCTTGTCCCCTGATTTTTTCGTATGGTATTGTCTATGGTCTTGAGGAATATAGAAATCGCGCTTTATGTGTCTTATCTGAATTAAGTGGCGAGGATAATTATATTCTAAGACAATGGAAGGCATGTGGATTGGAGGTTTCAACGGCTGCTGATTCGCAGGCGCTAATGCAGTTAAAGCATGAATATTGTGAGCATTTCCGATGCTTGGAATGTCGTTTTGGTTTTGAATTCATGTCACAAAAATAATTCCCGGATATTCGGTGGTCTCGAAAATCCGGGAATGTTATTTTTTTGCTTGTGTTGTTGTGTATGCTATTATGCGTCTATATTGGCAAATGTTGCGTTCTTTTCGATAAATTCGCGTCGTGGAGCAACGTCTTCGCCCATGAGCATAGAGAATATATAGTCAGCTTGTGCGGCGTCATCGATATTCACCTGCTTCAGACGGCGTCGTTCTGGATCCATTGTTGTTTCCCACAACTGTTCGGGATTCATCTCACCAAGACCTTTGTATCGTTGTGTATGTACCTTGTCCTCCTGTCCGTATGCATAGGTCTGCATAAAACGTACACGGTCTTCTTCGGTATAACAGTACTCGTCATTTTTACCAATTGTACAACGGTACAAGGGCGGTGTTGCCAAATAGAGATGCCCACGGCTGATGAGTTCGGGCATATAGCGATAGAAGAGAGTCATCAGCAGTGTCTCGATATGATGGCCGTCAACATCGGCATCGGCCATGATTATTACCTTGTGGTAACGTAGCTTTTCGTAATTTGCCTCCTTTGAATCCTCGCTAAGCCCAAAGCGTACACCCAGAGCCTGCAGAATGTTGTTTACTTCTTCGTGCTCAAAGGCTTTGTGCCACATTACACGTTCAACATTGAATATTTTACCGCGAATAGGCAGGATTGCTTGGAATTGACGCTTGCGTCCTTGCTTTGCCGAACCGCCAGCCGAATCACCCTCGACGATGAATAGTTCGCAATTAGCGGCATCCTTGTCAGAGCAATCTGCAAGCTTTCCCGGTAGCCCGCCTCCTGACAGGGGAGATTTGCGCTGTACGCTCTCTCGTGCCTTGCGGGCAGCAACACGTGCCGTGGCGGCCAGAATAACCTTGTCCACGATAAGTTTTGCTTCGTGTGGGTGTTCCTCAAGGTAGTTCGCCAAAGCTTCGCCTACGGCTTGCTGAACAGCACCTGCAACCTCAGTATTGCCTAATTTGGTCTTTGTCTGTCCTTCGAACTGTGGTTCTGCAACCTTGACGGATATGACGGCAGTAAGTCCTTCGCGGAAGTCTTCACCGCTTATCTCAACTTTGTTTTTGGCAAGTTTTTCCAATTCTTTGGTGCATTGCTGCTCGGCATACGACTTAAGTGTGCGGGTCAATGCCGTACGGAAGCCTTGCAGATGTGTACCGCCTTCGATTGTATTGATATTATTTACGTACGAATGCAGATTCTCGGAATAACCGGTATTGTACATAATTGCAATCTCGATTGGAACGTTCTGCTTCTCGGTATTCAAGTATATCACATCGTTTATAAGATGTGTACGTGTTGAATCGATGTAGCGTACAAAATCGCGCAGTCCGCCCTCGCTGTAGAATACTTCCTGACGTACGCCCTCGACACCTGCTGCGGCATTCTTTTCAAGACGCATGTCTGTGAGTGTAATGCGTATGCCTGCATTGAGAAAAGCCAATTCGCGCATACGGTTTGCCAGAATGTCGTATTCGTATTCGGTAACTGTGAATATACTTGCATCTGGCCAGAACTGCTGACGTGTGCCTCGGAGCTCGGTTTCACCTACAACCTTGACATTGTAAAGTGGATGGCCTGTTTCGTATTCCTGTTGGTAAATCTTACCATCGCGGAATACCTGTGAAAGCATGTGGGTTGACAGTGCGTTTACACAACTTACGCCTACACCATGCAGACCTCCGGAAACCTTGTACGAACCTTTGTCAAACTTACCACCGGCATGGAGTACGGTCATAACGACCTGGAGGGCGCTGACGCCTTCTTTTTCGTGGATGTCCACTGGTATGCCTCGACCGTTATCCTGAACGGTAATAGAATTGTCTTCGTTGATTGTTACCTCTATATGCGTACAATAGCCAGCAAGAGCCTCGTCAATAGAATTGTCTACTGTCTCATATACCAGGTGGTGCAGTCCTTTTTTACTGATGTCGCCTATATACATGGCTGGGCGTTTGCGTACCGCCTCAAGTCCTTCCAGCACCTGTATATTCGATGCACTATAGTTGGATTTGTTCTTTGTTTCTTCCATTACAAAAATTCCTTTCTTTTACGCAACAAAGATATAAAAAAAAAAGGAAATAATGCAACAGCATTATAATTAAATTGATTTTGTCGGGTATGTTGATGGGATTACAATAAAAAAGCAACCATCCGTACGGATGATTGCTATATCATATCGCCAGTAAGAAGCGAGAATTAACCCAGTTTGTTGATGTGCTTGGCCAGTTTGCTCTTGAGATTGGCTGCCTTGTTCTTGTGGATGACGTTAATCTTGGCCAGCTTATCAAGGGCTTTCTGGACGATTGGGTACATTTCTGTTGCTGCTGCCTTGTCGGTAGTAGCACGCAACTTGCGTACAGCATTACGCATTGTCTTTGCGTAATATCTGTTGTGCAGTCTCTTCTTCTGTTCCTGACGAATTCTCTTCAGGGATGATTTGTGATTTGCCATTTGTCTTTTTTTGTTTAATTTGTTAGTCGGAGTCTGATGTGGTATGGCTAAATGACCTCGCACCTCTCTCCGGTTTCGTAGTCCCTAGGGGAATCGAACCCCTCTTTAGAGAATGAAAATCTCTCGTCCTAACCGATAGACGAAGGGACCTTACCTTCGGCTTTTTTGCCAGTGCTCACAAGGGTATGTACCCAAATTTGCGGTTGCAAAGGTACATTGATTATATGAATTGACAAAATATTTTGGTAAAAAAATACAATCTGTTAAGTAAAATAGTGGGGCACAGATGCCATTATGGCCATAAAAACGTAAATTCGCAATTAAGATTATGTGATTAAGGATGTATTCAGGTGGAAACGACAAAGGCTTTAGTTCTGAACTGTGTTAGGTACAACGACAACGGGGTTGTAGTCTCTTTTTTTACCGAGAGGTATGGCAGCATATCATCTCTTGTCCGGATACCAAATACCAGGAGACGTAATGCTTTGCTGTCATTGTTGCAGAGGCTTTCCCTTGTTGAGATTGAAATTGATTACAGGGAAACGCGTGATATGCAGAGTATCAGGAATGTGTCTTTGTATTATCCTTGGACAAGTATCCCATATAATCCGGTTAAGGCTTCTGTTGCAATGTTTATTGCTGAGTTCCTGTATAATGCTCTACGTTCAGAGGGTGTTAATGTCGGTTTGTTCAGTTTCTTGGAACAGTCTTTGGTATGGTTTGATCAGAATATGGAAGGAATAGCAAACTTTCATTTGCTGCTTCCTATAAAGTTGACTATGTTTTTAGGCATTATGCCCAATATAGAGGGTTATCGGGAAGGTATGTTCTTTGATATGCAGTGCGGTGAATGTGTCGAGGTGCCTCCGCTTCACAGATATATGCTAGACAGGGATGAGACTTCTTTTCTGCCAGTTCTTCTCGGAACTGACTATTGTCAGATGCATGGATTGGCAATTACCAGAGAACAACGTGGGCACATACTGGAGATAATCATAATGTATTATCGCCTGCATGTGCCTGGGTTTCGTTCATTGCAAAGCATGGGAGTGCTTCGCGAGGTGTTTGCATAGCCTTTGTCTTTACTGACTACAGTCAGACGTCTCCGTTCAGGTTTTTCAGGTCTTCCTTACTTCTGCGGCATGTTGGGGTAGCATCGACACGTGATATGACGTTGTCATCATCCATATTGTCGGTATTGAAAATAAAGATGTTGTGCTTGGGGTACTTTACTTTGGTATTACCCTCTCCGTAGTATGTATTGTAGAAATCATCCCACCATTCTTCTTTTCCCGAATCTTCACCCACCGGGTCGGTGTTGTGGTCAATCATGCTTTGCAGGCCGAAACCGGATGCCAGAAGCGTAATCTTGACCTTGCTTCCCAGCGATGAGTCCGTAGCCATTCCCCATTTGATTTCAAAGTCCTGACGGAATTTAGCCATGAACTCGTGTATTTCATTCATTTCTTCCATCATCAGCGACTCATGATCCTTGTCTGCGCAGAAGTTTACGTTAAGCAGGACTTTCTTCGAGTTGAATATGTCATTGTGGTTAAGTAGCGGAGAGTTCAGGGCTTCGGCAATAGCCTTGCTTACGCGGTTCTCTCCTTCACCAAACCCGGTGCTCATTATTGCTACGCCACCATCCTTCAGTACGGTTTTAACGTCCTGGAAGTCCAGGTTTATAATGCCATGCATGGTAATGATTTCTGCAATGCTTTTGGCTGCAGTGGACAGGGTGTCGTCGGCACGGGCAAATGCGTTTATGACAGTCAACTCCGGATATATTTCTCTTAGCCTTTCATTGTTGATTACAAGCAGTGCATCCACGTGCTTAGATATTTCCTCAACACCACACAGCGCCTGTTTTATTTTCTTGATACCCTCAAACTTAAACGGAATAGTGACAATACCTACTGTCAGTATGCCTGCTTCTTTTGCACATTGTGCTATAATTGGAGCAGCTCCTGTGCCTGTGCCACCACCCATTCCTGCTGTTATGAATACCATGCGTGTACCATCGTTCAGCATTTCTTTTATGGCATCGATACTTTCAGTTGCTGCTTCGCGTCCCCTGTCCGGACGGTTTCCAGCTCCCAAACCGTCCTTTCCTAATTGAAGATGGTTGGGGACTGCACTGTCGTCCAAGGCTTTCTTGTCGGTATTGCATACTACGTAAGATACGTCGTGGATGCCTTCGCGGTACATGTGATTAACGGCGTTTCCACCGCCACCGCCAACACCGATGACCTTTATTATACAGTTGTTTGTCTTTGGGATATTTATCAATGGCAGTCCCATGTCAAAATCCATATCATGCTGATAATCCATAATCTTAATGTGTTAGGGTGTTAATCTTCTTGGTTTAATGCCTCTTGTATCCTATTCCACCAGTTCTTTTTTTGTGGTTTGGGCTCCTCCTTGACAGGTCCCGGTTCAGGTTTCGGTTCTGGTTCTACCTTAGGTAAAGGCTCCTTTGGTTTAGTATCTTCTGCCTTGTTTCGACTGACGCAATTTTGGTCACCATGCAATAGAAGGGCTACTAATGTATTCATACGCCCATTGTCTGCAAGGTGTATTCCGGGAGCTGTGCTTATGTCAGATGGCATCTTTGCTATGCGGACAGTTTTGTCGGTATGCGAGAATTTCTGGAAAGCATCTTGCAGATAACGAATTTGTGAAGCACCTCCAGTAAAAGTGATGCCCGAAACTAATTTGTTCTTGTCGGCTTGCAGCTGACTCCATACATTCATTAGAATTTCCTCGTATCTTGCTTGTATGATGTCCGAGAGCTTATCTTCATCTATACTTCGGTCATGTGATATTGAAATTGTCTTTGTATCTTCATTGGTTGTGAATGTTCTCCATGCATAACCGTGCCGTAGTTTTAAGGCTTCGGCCTCTTCGCTTTCTACAGACAGACAACTTGCAATGTCGTTTGTAACATTATTGCCACCGAGTGGGATTACGCACAATTTACGCAGAATGTTCTTCGTGTATATGCTTACTGTAGATGTATCAGCTCCCAAATCAACCAGCGCACATCCCGAACGTTTTTCTGCTGCACTCAGCAGGGTATCTGCCAAGGCCAAGGGAGCAATAAGCAGTTCAGCAATCTCATATCCTGCATCATGGACACATTTTTCAATGTTTTCCTGTAGTGAGCGGCGTGCAATTATATTCAGGAAGCGTGCTTCCAGCTGTTCTGCCTGCATGCCAACGACATCAGCCTCGGTACGTGAACCTACTTGATATTCCTGAGGAATGACCTCCTGAATTTCCGAATCCGCATAATCCTTGCTTCTGTTGGTGTCCATTATCTGGTCAATTATGGAATTCGTAACCTGCGTCTTCTCGGTAAACTGTTGCTGAACTTTATTGATGACGCTGTGTAATGACTGCCCACTAAGACCGACATAGACGCGACGGATGTCTTGACTCAAATTTAGTGAAAGTTGTCCCAATACACGTGTTATGGCCTGTGTCGTCTTGTCTATGTTGTCAATCACACCCTTGCGAATGCAGTTGTAAGCATTCTCTTCGACAATTGCCTTGATTTGCATTGTCCCATCTGCCATGCGCTGTCCCGCAATGGCACGAACGGCTGTCGTTGCCAGTTCCAATGCTACGATAATGTCTTTGTCTGCCATATTATTATTTTTAGTTTAATTCTTCTTGGTACATACAATTTGTCCGTTATAGCTCAGGTCAATATATGTGTATTTGTTCCATCCAATCTTGTCTAATCCCTCTTTACGGAAAAGAAGCAGTTTTTCCATCTTTTCCTTAATATTATCACCATTACCTATCCTTATGCGGTGTTCTCCTGTCATGGGTATCAACTCGATATGTTGCTCGTCTATAACGTTTACCTGCTGGATTTCATTTTTCCATGGCTCGTTGTTGTCCAGGAATGATGCCAGAGGTAATAATTTGTCTTTTGCCAGTTTCTCGCTGATATTTCCGGTCATAAGGCATAGATCCAAATTGAATTTGCTGGCGGGCATTGTATTACCGCTTGCATCCATGTAGTATTCGGTGTCATCCGTAATGACGTGCATTATTGGTTTACGAGGAATCACCCGGATACACAGATTGTGCTTTGGGGTAAAATAGCATTGGACAGAATCGATATATGCATTTTCACCTACAATCTGTTCTATTCTGTTAATGTTAATCTTGGAAATTGTCTGCCCTTGAGGTGAAATCTTCTTGTTTGCCAGGATGTCGGTCACGAACTCCTTGTTTAACAATGTTTTTTCAGATCTATCGCGTACTACTACGTCTACACCGCAGCAAACATAGTCCTCGTTCTTTTTGGATAAAGTTGCAACGGTAAAGACAAGGTACCCTATTACGCTTATCAGTAAGGTGATTTTTAAGGCAGTTTTCATATAAGCCGTCGGTTTCTCTAAAATGTTATTCCAGTATTTTGGCAATTTCTCCCGAGAGATCTTCGATGTCACCGGCACCTAATGTTATAAGTACATCGAAGTCTTTCTTACGTACTATATCCAGTATTTCGTCTTTTGAACATTTTTGCTTGTTGACATTCTTTGCCAGATTGTCGTATATCAGATCAGAGGTTACTCCGGGAATTGGTTCTTCGCGGGCAGGGTAGATATCTGTGACGACAACATCATCCAATTGCGACAGGGCATTGGCAAATTCCATGTAGAAATCTCGTGTCCTGGTGTACAGATGTGGTTGGAAGATGACACGTATATGACGCCCTTCGTATAATTGCTTTATGCTTGCCAGACTTTGTCTGATTTCTTCGGGATGATGAGCGTAATCCGATAGATATACCATGTCATCTCGTTTGATGCGAAAATCAAACCGGCGGTCAACTCCTCCGAAACTCAGCATGCCGCGGCGAATCTCTTCTTCTGTGACACCGGCAATCTGTGCAAGTGCCATGGCACCGATACCATTGTCAATATTGACCTTTACTGGTACTCCCAGTTCGATATCCCGAATATTTCCCAACGGAGAGACGAAATCAAATGTGATACGCCCATTGCCAATCTTTATATTCTCGGCATGGAAGTCTCCGCTATCAGTACTGTATGTAAATGTAGTTACGCTTTTCTGAGTATTTGGCTGCATTTTTAATCCTGTGTGCAGTATTAAATAACCATTAGGCAGAATCAGGCTGGTATATTTTCTGAAGGATTCCAGATAGGCCTCTTCGGTGCCATATATGTCCAGGTGGTCCGCATCGGTGGATGTGATTATTGTTGCCCATGGGGTCAGCCAGTGAAATGACCTGTCAAATTCATCAGCTTCAATGACTACAAACGGACTCTGTTTAGACAGGATGTAGTTTGTGCCGTAATTTTTAGTGATGCCGCCAAGGAAGGCATTGCAATCAACATGGCTTTGATGTAGCAGATGGGCGGCCATGGACGATGTTGTCGTCTTGCCGTGTGTACCAGCTACGCACAGCCCTTTCAGTGACCGTGTCAATGTGCCCAGCACTTGGGCACGTTTCTGAATTTCGAAACCATTGTCACGGAAAAATTTCATTTCGGTGTGTGTGGCTGGAATGGCGGGAGTATATATAACCAGGCATTCAGCCTTGTCTTTGCAAATTTGGGGAATTAGATTGACATTATCTTCATAATGAATCAATGCGCCCTCTTTTTCCAATGCATTTGTCAATGGACTTGGGGTCTTATCATATCCGCCTACAGTAAGACCTAAATTTAGGAAATATCGGGCTATCGCGCTCATTCCAATACCTCCGATGCCTACAAAATATACAGCTTTCATTTTATGATTCGTTGTTTAACGTGTTTGCTTTTCTGTTTCATCCGCCAGTTTTAGGACTTCTTCGGCTATTATTCTTGCAGAGTCTAAAAGCGCCATTCTTCGGGCATTTGTTCCCAATACGTCCATTTTTTTTGTGTCTGCAACAGTTTGCAGTGCCAGTGGAATTAGTTTTTTTTCAGCCTCGTCATCACGAACAATAATTGCGGCCTCGCGATTGACTAATGCCATTGCATTGTGCGTCTGATGGTCTTCGGATACGTTTGGACTTGGCACCAGGATACTTGGTTTGCCTAACAGACAGAGTTCGCTGATGCTACTTGCTCCGGCACGACTGATGACTAGATCGGCAATCCTGTATGCCTTGTCCATCTCTTTAATAAAGTCCATGACAACAAGATTTTCTGGTTTGCCTTTTTTTTCCAATTCGTTTTTTATGGTGTCTTTATAGTAACTTCCAGTCTGCCAGATAAACTGCACGTTTGATTCTTGGATTGCTTTTAGTGCCGAAAGAACGCTGTTATTCAAGGTTCTTGCTCCCAAACTGCCGCCAATCATAAGTATCGTTGGTTTGTTGGAGCTAAGACCGAAAACCTTTGCTGCTTCTTCGCGGGTTATATCGCTGCATAATTCCTGACGTACGGGATTACCTGTGAGTATAATGTTCTCTTTAGGAAAGAAACGTTCCATCCCATCGTATGCAACACATATCTTACGGGCTTTTTTAGCCAGTGTCTTGTTTGTAAGACCGGCAAAACTGTTTTGTTCCTGAATTAAGCATGGAATTCCCATTTCGTAAGCTGCATTAAGTGTTGCGGCACTTGCATAGCCACCAACTCCTACTGCAACTTGAGGCCTGAATTCCTTGATGGTATTACGTACCATTTTCTTGCTCCTCAGAAAATCCAGAAGTACTCCCACATTCTTGGGGTTCCACAGAGGACGAATCAAACCTCGTACTGGAAGACCCTTTATCTCATAGCCGGCAGCCGGAACGCGTTGCATTTCCATACGCCCTTCTGCGCCAACAAACAGAATTTTGGCATTGGGACGTATTTCCTTGATGGCATTAGCTATGCTTACTGCAGGGAAAATATGACCTCCCGTACCACCACCGCTTATGATAACTCTTGTTTCCTTCATGATTCCTTTGCTTTCTCCTCTACTACAGAAATTTCTGAATCTTCGTCTATCTTTTTGGCAGAGCGGCTTACGCTCAACATGATTCCCATATATGCACAGTTAACAATGGTACTTGTGCCGCCTCGGCTGATTAGCGGAAGGGGTTGCCCTGTTACTGGCATGGCACCAACATCTACAGCCATGTTGACCATTGCCTGTATGACCATCATAAGCGCTAGACCCATAATAAGATATGCCGGAAACAAAGCCTTGCATCTTTTTGCAATCACCATAGAGCGGTATAGTAGTAAAAGATATAGAAGCATAACGAAACTGCCGGCAATAATTCCGCCCTCTTCTATTATAATGGCATAGATAAAGTCATTATCAGCATGTGGCAGATAGTCTCTTTCGACCGAATTTCCCGGTCCTTTGCCAAGGATGCCACAAGTACCGACTGCAATCTTTGCATGTGTGACCTGAATATCTTCTGTGATATTGAAATCGTGTGGATCTTCGGGAATGTTACTGCCTTTTTTAATGCGGTTGGCCCATGTCTGCGCTCTGTGCAGAACGGGAACATTCTCCCGATGCCATTTTTCAAGCACATCATCGGGAATAGAATACACAGCTACAAATGCGAGTATGGCACCTCCGGCAAGTATACCACCGATGGACAATAGCCAGCGCATAGGAATTTGCGCATAGAATCCTATTAGATATAGTACAATGAATATGATGCCTGCGGTACTCAAGTTTTCCGGAGCGATTAATGCAAGAATAAGCAGAATTACCACTGCAGCAAGTCTGACGCCAAACGTACTTACCCCGTCTTTTGTGCGGAATGTACTGAAGACGAAAGCCGAAAACATTATAAGTCCTAATTTCGCGACTTCGCTGGGTTGAAAGGTCAGTGGACCAAGTGGTATCCATCGTGCGGCTCCATTCTTCTGTCCTACAAAATAGGCTATAATCAGCAGAACAAAGGATGCCAGTACCAGAATCAGTCCTATCAACTTATATAACTTGCATGGAAGTATGTGCATTACCCATGCAATACATATGCCGAAAGCCACGATGCTACCATGTTTCATTACCGGTTCCCAATATGCACCATTGGAATATGTCATGTTGCTTGATGCGCTATAGACTTCTATAATAGAAATCATGCACAATCCCAGAAATATCATCCACAGAGTCATGTCGCCTTGCATAAGACCCTTTTCCTTAAAGTTTTCTCTACTCCAGTTAACCATTTCTTGTCGTTTTTTGCCTATGTTCCTTGTTTAAAGGGATCTTACCAATTTTTTGAACTGTTCACCGCGGTCCTCCATATTTTTAAATAGGTCAAAACTTGCACAGCATGGACTCAACAACACAGAATATCCGGGTTTTGCCATTTTTACGCATTCGGCAACACAATCCTTCATGCTGTGTGTATCTGCTGTCGGAATACCTAACTTGTCAAAGAACTTATGCAGTTTGGTATTATCTGCACCCAAATATACGATACCTGCACACTTTTTCATTACCAGTTCCCGGATAGATTCATAGTCATTCCCCTTGTCTTTACCACCTATAATCAAGATTGTAGGAGTTTCCATGCTTTCCAGAGCATACCAGCATGCATCTACATTGGTTGCTTTTGAATCGTTGATATAGTGTACTCCATTAACAATAGCCACTTTTTCCAAACGATGTTCTACACCTTCAAAGTCGGCAAGACTCTTTTTAAGTTCCGCATCACTTACACCGGCAAACCGAGTGGCTATTCCGGCAGCGAGTGAGTTATACATGTTGTGTTTACCATGCAAGGATAGTGATTGCTGTGGCATGTTGAACAGTTCTGGCTGTTCTATGGTATATGTTTCATCGTAAATATAACCAGCCATTCCATCTTTGCTTAATATAGAGAATGGACAAAGAATGGAATTGATTTTGTATTTTTTAATCTCTTCCTTGATAATTGGGTCATCAGCCCAATAGATAAACACGTCTTCCTCGGTCTGGTTTTGTATGATGCGCATTTTGGAATCAGTATAGTTCTGCATATTGTTGTCATATCTGTCCAGATGGTCGGGTGTTATATTAAGAAGAACGGCAATATTTGCCCGGAATTCGTACATATTGTCCAGTTGGAAGCTGCTGAGTTCTATGACATAGTGCGTATAGTTGCACCCTTCGGCAATCTGTAAAGCAAGCGAACGGCCGATGTTGCCAGCCAGACCAACGTTATAACCTGCATTCTTAAGTATGTGGTATATCAAACTGGTTGTCGTGGTTTTACCATTACTGCCGGTGATACATATCATCTTGGCATCGGTGTAACGTCCTGCAAACTCAATTTCGCTTATGATTGGAATGCCTGCCTCCGAAGCCTTTATAACCATCGGTGCAGTATCTGGAATCCCCGGGCTCTTTATTATTTCATCTGCACACAATATATTTTCTTCAGTGTGCTTGTTTTCTTCCCATGTAATGCCGTATCTATCCAGTATCTCTTTGTACTGTGTCTTGATATTTCCCATATCGCTGACAAATACATCGAAACCTTTTTTGAAAGCCAGTACCGCAGCACCTACTCCACTTTCCGCTGCGCCAAGAATAACTATTCTCATTTATATATTATATATAATGTGTTGTCTCTATTATCTTATCTTTAATGTCACGATTGCCAATGCAGCCATTATTATGGTAACAATCCAAAATCGTACGGTAACCTTGCTTTCAAGCCAGCATCCTTTTGGCCAGTTAAGGAAAATTTTCAGGTCTTTCGCCAGATCATCAGGCTTTACCCTAAATGTGTCATGGATGGGAGCTCGCTTTATCACACGCCATTTCTCTCCACGTTTGTTGCCCATCTTCGCAACATTTGTCTGCAGAAGCACACTTATGCTCTCGATGAGGAAAACGAAACAGATGACAGGAATAAGTAACTCCTTGTGAATGATAATTGCAGTTACTGCTATTATTCCTCCGATAGCCAGAGAACCAGTATCACCCATGAAAACCTGTGCAGGATAAGCATTATACCATAGAAAACCTATCAGAGCACCCATGAATGCCAAAAGGAACACGACTAATTCTTCCGATCCGGGAATAAACATGATATTTAGATAACTGGCCAATGTTATATGGCTCGAAACATATGCAAGGATTGCCAGTGCTACACACATGATTGCCGAATTTCCTGCGCACATTCCGTCCATTCCGTCATTTAGATTGCTACCATTGCTGACAGCCATGACAACGAATGTTACGACACATACAAAAAATATCCATCCGGCTGCCGTTCTGTATTTTCCCAAAAACGAGAAAAGCTTGCTGTAACTCAAATTGTTGTTTTTCACAAACGGAATTGTTGTTATAGTACTTTTAACCGGTTCGCTTTTATGTATTACAACCTCAGTGGCTCCTTGCTTTACTGTTGTGATGTTTTCGCAGATAACGGCATCAGGACTTTGCCACAGAACTAGTCCTATTATCAAACCAAGAATGGCCTGTCCTGCCAGTTTATACATCGGACGCAACCCGTCCTTATTCACTTTCATCTTGATATAGTCATCCATGAAGCCGATAAATCCTAGCCACAACGTCGTGGCAAGCATCAGTAACATATAAATGTTGCGCAGTCTGCCAAGAAGCAAACATGGTACGATGGTAGCAACAATTATGATGATACCCCCCATTGTTGGTACGTTTTTCTTCTGAACGCCGTACGGATCAATACTGGCATCGCGTTGTATTTCGTTTATATTATGTTTCTTCATCCATTTGATGAAATATTGACCGAACCACATGGATATCAGCAGACTAAGTACCAGTGTCAGTATTCCTCGGAACGAAATATAATGCCACATTCCGGAACCACTTATGCCATAGCTTTCAAAAAATCTGAACAGATAATATAGCATCCTGTAATAATGTATTTAATAATATTGTGTACTATTATACGAGTCCAAATGCCTCGCGTATTATTTCATGATCGTCAAAATGATGTTTGACACCCTGGATTATTTGATAATCCTCGTGCCCCTTTCCGGCAACAAGAATAGCATCTCCAGGACTTGCCATCATACATGCCGTGCGGATTGCCTCACGCCTATCAACAATACTTATTGTTTTCTTCATGTCTTCTGGCGTAAGGCCTGCAAGCATGTCGTTGATTATATCCTGCGGATTCTCGAAACGGGGATTGTCACTGGTTATAATTACATGGTCACTCTGCTTGACGGCCTCTTGGGCCATTAAGGGACGTTTACCTTTGTCGCGATTGCCTCCCGCACCGCAAACAGTCCAGCACTGGCCTTTGCCTTGTAAAACCTCGTTGATGGTGGACAGAACATTTGCAATGGCATCTGGAGTGTGTGCATAGTCTATTATTGCAGTCACACCATTGTTTGAGCGTATTGTTTCAAAGCGCCCGTTAACTGGTTTCATGGCACTTAGTTCAACGAGGGCATCTTGTTTATTTATGCCAATCATGCGTAGGGTGCCATATACGGCAAGCAGATTCTGGACATTAAATCGTCCGACAAATTGGACGAAAACCTCGGTGTTGTCAAAAAGAAGGTTCATACCATCGAAACTCTCTTCCAATACCTTTGCACGGAAATCAGCAATACCTCGCATAGAGTAAGTCTTAACTGTGGCCTTGGTATTTTGAGTCATGACCATGCCATTGCGGTCGTCTGCATTTGTGATGGCAAATGCGTCCTTGGGAAGCATGTCAAAGAAACCTTTCTTGGCATCGCGGTAATTTTCAAATGTCTTGTGATAGTCCAGATGGTCACGAGTCAGGTTTGTGAACAGTCCCCCGGCAAATGTCAGCCCTCCAATACGCTTCTGCGTGACAGAATGGCTACTTACCTCCATAAATGCATATTCGCAGCCAGCATCTGCCATTTCTCCCAACAGTCGATTCAGTGTTATGGGATCTGGCGTTGTGCATTCGGTGGGGTAGGGCTTGCCGTCAATATAATTGCAAACAGTACTGCACAGACCTGCCTTGATGCCCATGTGTCTTACAATATTATATAACGTTGTAGCAATGGTTGTTTTACCATTAGTGCCTGTGACGCCTATCAATTTTATCCTCTTTGTCGGATTCCCATAAAATTCGGTGGCCAATGACCCTACAGCATCCTCGGTATTATCATACCGGAGATATGTTACATTCTGAACCAGCTTGTCGGGTAATTGCTCGCAGATGACCGCACTTGCACCCTGTTCAATAGCCTTTGCAATATAGTCATGTCCGTTAACTTGAGTTCCGCGTATTGCAACGAAAGCCGTGCCTTTTTCCACCTTGCGGGAATCAATCTCCAGTTTCAATATTTCGATGTCAGCATTGCCTATGATGTCTTTAGGCTTGCAATGCTCTATGATTCGAGTCAGTTTCATATACCTTATAATATATATAATTATGCATTGTGGTATGTATCGTACTATTCCAAGATCAGGTTTATGGTTCCGGGTTTTGTTATTTCAGTTCCGGCAGGGATGCTTTGCTCCTTAACCGCCCCAGCTCCTTGCAATTTCACTTTCAGTCCCCTCTTCTTCAGTTCGTAAACAGCGTTTCGTGCTCCCATGCCGATAACATTTGGAATATGTTTGTTATCTGTCGAATCCTTCTTGGAACAGGAAACCTTCTTCGCTGGTGTATATACCGATAGGCTGTCTGCTGCCTCCTTCGCATCTCGAGCCAGTGCCTGAGCCATTACAAACTGTGATATCTGACTGAATACCGGCCCACATTGTCCACCGCCAGAAGCAGGCAAGCCTCGCTTTACGATACACACTATACAACTGTATCGCGGAGCTTCACTGGGATAATACCCACAGAAACTGACCATATATTTGTGGGACGCATAGCTTCCGTTCTCGGAGAATTGAGCTGTTCCTGTCTTTCCGCTTACCTCAAATAATTTACTTCCGTTCCCAGCCTTATGGCCTAACCCCAGCTTTACTACATTGTGCAGGCAGAAGCGTATATCCTTCAGAGTTGATGGTTTGCAAATCTGCTGTTTTATAACTTCAGTAGGAAATTCACGGACCACTTGTCCGTTAACCATCTCGGCTTTTACAAATCTGGGCCGTACCATAGTGCCATTATTGGCAATGGCATTATAGAATGTCAGTGTACTGATAGGTGGCAACATGGTGACATATCCTATACTCATCCATGGCAGGTCAGTTTTGCTCCAATATCTTTTCTGACTGTCTGGGCGCGGTATAATGGGCTCTCCTTTACCAGCAAATGGAAGGTTCAATGGTATGCCGATTCCTATTCTCAACAAACCATCCACATAAGCTTTTGGATTGTCGTGGTACGCATTGTCAATTATACGACTGACTCCGATATTGCTACTTTGTTCCAAAATCTGCGATACTGTCAGGGTACCGTATCCGCCACGGTGCCAGTTGTGATCTTTCATCACTCTACCATGCATCTGGAATTGTCCGTGATTGCAATCAACCGTATTGTCCAAGGTTATTTTTCCGTCATCCAACGCCACCATTATGCTGGCAGTCTTGAAGGTAGAACCTGGTTCCATCAAGTCGCTGACTGCACTATTCTTCATCTCATAGTACTCTCCGTCTTCGGCACGATGCATATTTACAATAGCCTTGATGTCACCGGTAGCACATTCCATCACAATAGCTATGCCTATTTCACCATTTACCAGGGGTTCCTTCAGTTTTGCCACCATTGCTTTTTCGGCAAAATCCTGTATGTCAACGTCTATCGTCGTCATAAGGTCGTGTCCCTGTACTGGTTCGCGATCAATAATGCTTACACGATGGTTTCTTACTTTCATACGATGGCTTAGACCATTCTTTCCCCGCAAGATGGTATCGTAGCTCAACTCAATACCATTTTTAGCAGCGTCCGAGTCACGCCACAAATCGCCTAAGGTACGGCATGCCAATGAACCATATGGATGCTTGCGTTGCAGGATTTCGTCAGCATAGAATCCGCCTTTGAACGAGGCATCCCTCAGCAGTGGCAGTTTCTTGCATTCCTTGTACTGGATATACGTTGCATGACGCGGATATATTCTCCAAGCATGGCTACCTCTGCGTTTGCCTTCCAACAGACGTGTGCGGAACCACTCGGCAGGTTTGTCAGGGAATATCTTGGCAAGGCCGTTACAGATACTGTCCAGTTGGCATGTAAAAACCGAGTCGCGATAAGCCTGTGCCTTAATTCGGGCCTTTTCATTCTTGTCTATTACGACATAATCCATGTATAACCGGTATTCGGGAACAGACCCAGCCATCAATTTTCCGTTGCAGTCGTATATGTTGCCTCTGGTTGCTTGTATAGGGACATTCTCCTTTACGAACATCTTGCTCACCTCGGTCCAATACTCTCGTTTACTGACCATGGTGTACAATGCTGTGCTAAGAATATACACACCAACTAAGCCCATCAGGATTACAATAATGCGGAAACGCCCAATAGAATTGTTTTTATCTGCTTTCATGGTGTGTTAGTTGTTTGTGGTGATTATGCGATATGGAGCCTTGTTGCTTACTTGAATAGTGCTGTCACCGAACGCTTTCAACTGCAATTCTATCTGACTTTGTCTTGTCAGGAATGTAAGTTCACTGTTTCTTGTCAGACTTTTGAATTTCCAATCCTGCAATTCTTCACGCAACAGTTGTTCCTCAATTATTTCCTGCTGTGCACCATAGCGGTTGGATATATATACAATGATTCCTATTACGATAACCACAAACAGCCATATCTGACGTTTGAACCACTGTCCGTCGATACTTATCTGCTTCCAGGCATCTCTTAACTGTCTTAATGCCAGCTCGTTGTCTGTTTCGGTCCGCCTGATTCTTCGTCTTGCAACCTTCTTTTCGTGTTTTATGGGCTCTGTTTCTTGTTCTTTCATAATTTCTCTGCTATACGAAGTTTAGCCGAACGGCTACGTGGATTAAAGTTGGTTTCTTCCTCCGAGGGTATGATTGCTCCTTTACTTATGTCTTTGAATATTGATGCAGGTGTTCCGAAAATCAGAGATTCTACATTGTTGTTGTCTTTGTCCTGTCTTGCTTCTTTTATGAAGTTCTTTACAATTCTGTCTTCCAGACTGTGGTAGGTCATTATTACCAGCCTTCCTCCACTGTTTAATATGGCAGCTGCAGTTTCCAACATCTCTCCCAGTGCTTTCATCTCTCCGTTGACCTCTATCCTCAGTGCTTGGAATACGCGTGCCAAATCCTTCTTCTCACGTTCCCTGCCCAGCAGGGGTGCAACTAATCCGGATAACTGTCCGGTTGTCTTGATTTCTCTTTTTTTTCGTTGTCTGACGATTTCAGCGGCAATACGCCGGCTTTGTTTTAACTCTCCATACAAATACAGAATATCAGCAAGCTGCTCTTCAGTGTATTCCATTATGATGTTGTATGCGTTGAGAGAACTTTTTCGATTCATTCTCATGTCCAATGGAGCATCGTACCTGAATGAAAAACCCCTCTCTCCGTCGTCCAAATGATGACTGCTTACACCCAGGTCAGCCAGAATGCCGTCAACACCGTCAACTTTATAGTATTGCATCCAATTACCGATAAAACGGAAATTGCTATGTACAAATGTAAATCGTTCATCTTTTATTGCCCCCTCTTTTGCATCATTGTCCTGGTCAAAACCATAAAGATGCCCTCCGACTTTAAGCCTGTTCAGGATTTCCTTGCTGTGTCCGCCACCACCATATGTCAAATCCAGATAAATGCCGTCGGGCTTTATATTCAAGCCCCTGATACATTCATTCAGCATCACCGGAATATGGTAGTTTGGGCAGTCCATATCTTCAAGAATAGTTTAGTTATTCAGCCTTTGGGTTCATCAGAGTTTCCAGACTCTGTGCCAATTCGTCGGTACGAGAGAGGAGGTCAATGGCCGTTTGACGATTCCATATTTCAATCGTGTCATCAACACCAATGAAGCGTACTTCATGGTTAAGATCAGCAATCTCGGCATATCTTTGCGGTATTAGTATGCGCCCGTTGCTGTCCAAGCTGATACTTTCAGCTCCTGCTACAAAACCGCGTAGTGCAGCCCGTCCGTTGCTGTCAAACATATTTGTGCGCTGTGTGATGGCATCTACTTGTGTGTTCCAGACGTTCTCGGGGTACAGGACCAGACATTTCTGGAATACGTCGCGGCGAAGGATAAGACCTTCCACGCCTTCACGTTGCATCACTTTACGGAAGATGGCAGGTAGGAATACGCGTCCCTTCTCGTCCATTTTTGCGTCAATGTTGCCCGTAAATCTCATGTGCGTGTTCCTTAGTTATAGAATTTTTGCGGCAAATATACAAATTTCTCCACAATTCCCCACTATCTTTTTTAAATAATTTTTAATCAAAGATAAAACTATTTGTCAGCCTCTTAGGAACCTAAATATTGGTAACTTTTAATACAATCGATAAAATGGCATTATTTTGTGTGATTTATTGAAGTATAAGAACAAATGTTGAAAAATTCGATATCCTAAATTTGTTGGTGGGGAATTTTTCCGTATCTTTGCCACAGATTAAATGTAATAATCAAATTTTATGTTTAGCACCAAAAGATTCCTACCATTTTTTTGTTTCAGGGCCGTTCTTGTACTGACTGCTGTATTGCTGGTATGTTCATCAGCTGACGCAAAGCGTAGGGAGCAGAGGAGTGTGGTTCGTTTCGAAACTACAATGGGCACAATCCGCATTGCACTGATGGACGAGACTCCCATACATCGTGATAATTTTTTGAAACTTGTGTCTCAAGGTTTTTATGACGCGACCTTGTTCCATCGTGTCATCAAGGATTTTATGATTCAGGGCGGAGATCCCAGTAGTCGTACAGCCCCGTCTGGCACTCTCCTTGGCAATGGTGATGTAGGTTATACGTTGCCTCCGGAATTTTGTTTGCCAGATTTGTATCATAGGCGTGGGATGGTAGCCGCTGCCCGCGAGGGAGATGATGTAAACCCAGGGCGCTGCAGTAGTGGCTGCCAGTTCTATATTGTCTGGGGTAGAAAGTTGGGTCCGGCCTCTCTCAATAAGATACGCTCTTCGTGGGAAGAAAAAGGCTACGAGTACAATCATTTCATGACAGACGATTATCAGATGATAGGAGGTGCGCCTCATCTGGATGGGGAATATACGGTATTCGGTGAAGTAATAGAAGGGCTTGATGTGGTTGACAAAATACAGCGAGAAAATACAGACTCCAATGATCGGCCATTACGGGATATACGCATTATCAAGGCATGCATAGAGCAATATAGCAAAGCGGTTAATTTTCGTTGAAATCATCGTTTTTAGATGTTATTATGGTAAAAAGGACCCTTTTATCCTTTTTTGCGTGCACACGCGAGATAAAAGGTGTAATTTTGCGCACGAAAAGCTTTTTATGTAATTGTATATAAACCAAAATTTTTAATATGAGGATAAAGTTGCTGGTATTGTCCATGCTTTTAGCATTGTCTTCGACTATTCTTATGGTGTCCTGTATTTCGGAGGCTCCGTTGGAGATAGAGTGTGATATCAATGAGATGTATGTTCACTTGGATAATCCCTTGGATATTTTCAATAGCGAGTCTGATACACTGCATCAGTTCCTTCCCATAGACACCAAATATGTTTTTTCTGTAAAACACAATGCATCCTTGGGAAGCTATCCTGTATATTTTAAGATTTCAAGAGGCTCCACTGCGTACATCGTCATTGACGGTAAGGAGATTCCGTTCGAGAATGGTCAGCTTGTTAATTTTACCAATGAACGAGTGCAGAAATTTGTCATTCGGTGTGAAAGTGGCGAATGGAGCAAGACGTATGAGATTTCTATGGAACACCAACCGGCATATACCGTGTTGACCGAGATGTTGATTACGTTTAATGGAAATTACACAATCCAAGGTAGAACATCCGCTAATCCAGGTTATTACGTCTGGACAGAAACAGATCCGATTATTACAAAGAATTTATTCCGTGCAGGTGACCCAATCTGGAAAAACGGTAATCCCGGTTACATCCTGAGTCGTGGAAGTGCACAGCCGGATGAGTACCCGACAATTCCTGTTTTCAATGGCGGAATGGACGGTACGGATTGTATTGAGTTACACACACGCAGTACAGGTTCTTTTGGACAGATGGTACATATTCCATTGGCTGCGGGCAGTATGTTCAACGGACTGTTCGACTCCAGCAAGGCTTTGAACGATGCTCGCAAGGCAACACGTATGGGTGTTCCATGTCCACACAAACCGGTCCGTATCGAGGCAGATTTGAAATATATCCCAGGGGACAAGTTTCAGGATTCAGATGAAAACGAAATTACGGGAGTGGTGGACGAGCCAGACTTGTATTGCATAATCTACCGTAATGTTGACGAGAATGGTGATGCTGTAATGCTTGATGGTGATGACGTCCTGACCAATAGGCATATAAAAGGTGTTGCACGTCTGTCACACAACTACAATATGATTTGGAACGAAGAGGAACAACGTCATATTCCAGAACCAGTGCTTACAAACAGTCCAATACACGGAATTACAAGTGAGTGGAAGCATGTTTCTATACCAGTCAACTATGATTTCTTTCAGACAGGGCATGAAAATACGATAGACCCGGTTCTTCTCAGGAATCGTGGCTACAATATCATAATCGGATCTACCAGTAGCTGGCGCGGTGGATATTTCGAAGGAGCTTTGGACTCCAGACTCTATGTTGACAATATCAAGGTTGTGTTTGAAGATCCCGAAGACGAGGGCGACACTACACTTCCTATATCATCTGCCAGTATTATTGTTGATGATCCACTGGCATTGTTTACAGAGGAGGGAGACAGTATCCAATACTTGGAAGAAGGCACAACCGAGATTGTTTTCCCTGTCAAATGGGATGCAGACATGAAATCCGTACCCCTGACCTTGCATGCAGGTCAGGGCTATACTGTCTTTGACGAGGGAGGGAAGTTATTTGTTTCTGGGACGAAAGTGGATCTTTCAAATGGAAAAGTATTGAAATTCAAGGCTCGTGATACCGATGGTAAACTGGAAATCATATATACCGTTCGTGCTCAGTTCCAGGATCAGCCTGTTCCCACAATGCTTTCGGCCAGTATCAGGATAGCATCACCATTAACCATATTCAACAATGTTGGCGACAGCGTGCAGACTCCATCTGCATCCAACGAAATTGTATTCCCTGTCAGGTGGGATGCTGTTGTTTCTTCGGTACCACTTACACTCAGCGTCAGCAAGTGGGCAACCATTCGGGATGCCAGTGGAAATGACTTCGTTTCGGGAAGCAATGTTGACCTTTCCGACGGACAGTTCCATCAGTTCATGCTTTTCAGTCAGGATGGTTCTCAGTCAAATACATACAAGGTAAGGGTTCAATACGCTGAACAAACGGAATTTGCCGTTTCATCATTCAGTATCATTGTTAACAATCCGCTCGATATATTCAAGCAGGCATCCGACAGTGTTCAGACGGCAAACGAGGCAAACGAAGTCATATTCCCAGTAAGGTGGAATGCAGACGTTACAGCAGTGCCTCTTACTATCCATGCAACCAAATTCTCGACAATCTACGACGAGAACGGTGACGTGTTTACCTCTGGTCAGAAAGTTAATCTCTCGGACGGAGAGTTCCATACCTTCACTGTTAAGAGCCGTTTTGGCAAAAAGACACAAATATACAAGGTAAAGGCAAATATCGGTCAAGAACCACGTTATGTCTTTGGTTTCGAGAATGGAAGCACAGCCAGCGGCTATTACACATGGACCGATGCAAATCTTGCGTCTTCGTGGGTAACGTCCAATGCCATGTTCAAGGTACTTCGTACCGGAGCAACCGTATCCGAGTGTCCCGCCAGAAAGGATGGGGCAAGCGTATTATTGCTCGAGACTGCTGCCAACAACAGCACTTATGCATCCATGCTGAAGATGCGTACTGTTCCGGGCATGATATTCAACGGAACCATGGATTCATATACCCTTCAGCAGGCGATGAGTGGCGGTCTGTCATATTTCCAGTCCCTTGCACATTATGGAGCACCCTTCACGCACAAGCCTACAAAGATGAAGGTCCGTGCAAAATACATACCAGGCGAGAAATACTACAAGGGTAATACCTACGTAGTTGGCGAGACCGATTCTCCGGATATATATTGTGTATTCTACCGCAATATGGGAGGTCAGTTCACACTCTCTACTTCCAATATGTTCACCCACAGCAATATTGCCGGTTATGTGCGACTTCACGGTTCAAGCAAGCAGGTTGGTACATCGTGGACGGATCTCGAGTTCAAGATAGTCACATACAACGTAGATACCAATGTGCTGGCAGACGGAGGCTATAGTATGGTCATCGGGGCAACCAGCAGCTGGAATGGTCAGAATATGGAAGGAGCCGAAGGTTCCAAGCTATACATAGAAAGTATAACCCTTTATTACGAGGATTGATGAATAGGATAATCAAATATATTGCAGTAGCCGTTCTGAGCTTAACTGCCATGCCGTTATACGCTCAGGAAACAGAGATAGACGCGCCCATTCCCGTTGCAGACAAATGGGAACGTTGGGGACCTACCAGCCGTACAGGTTTTGGTTTTCAACTCAAGATGGGTTACAGCATCGGAGGTTACTCTCCATTGCCGATACCACGCGAAATCCGACAGATACAGAAGTTTAGCCCACAGGGCGGTATCAGCGTCGGAATCGAAGGCTACAAGATGTTCAATCGCCGTTGGGGACTGAAGATAGGCGTTACATTGGCAAATCAGGGCTTTTCGACCAGGGCCGAGGTAAAAAACTATTACACCAAGATAGTGCTGGACGGCGAGGAGCAGAAGGGATGGTTTACAGGTATCAACGAGACCAGTATCAACAACTGGACCATAACAATTCCAGTAATGGCTACATTCCGTATGAGCTCACGTTGGAACGTAAGTCTGGGACCTTATATGCAGATGTTCCTGTCCAAGAACTTTGATGCCAAGGTTCACGGCTTCCCCGAGGCAGAGCGCGCCGAGGATGCATATCTCCGTGTAGATCACGGTGACGGTTCAGGTCCTACTCAGGACAAGAACATATTCGGTCCGGAAAAGGAAGCGACGACCAGCCTTGGCAAGGACATGGTAACATGTACTGCAGGAGTTGAACTTCTCTTTGACTGGAAAGTCACCAAGCACATCGGTGCGTTTGGAAAGCTAGATTGGGGCTTTACCAGCATCTTCCCAGGTGATTACGACACAGTGCGCTTCAAGATGTTCCCGATATTTGGGACAATAGGCGCAGCATATTGCTTCTGACATAGGTTAGGTTTTATAGAAAACAAGGTAGAAAGACAGTTCGAATTTCAGATGAAAAGATTATTTACATTTTTCGTTACAGGCATCCTGGCCATCACAGCTGGTGCACAAGACATTTTCCAGTTACAGAATGCCGATTTTGAGCAGTGGGAAGAAGTCACATATGACGATAAGACTCAAATCGCACCGGTTTCATGGCACTCATATCTGACCGGTACAGGTGCCGTAAAGGCCAATGCAGTAAAGTACGCTGCACCATTGGAGAAGGGCGAGGCACGTACAGGCTCTGCAGGTACAACCAGTGTGCTTATCAAGGGCAAGAACTATCTGACCCTGAACCTGGCAGGTAACCTTACTACCGGCTGTGTCGAAATGGGGCATCTCAACCAGGGTAACACCGCCGTCAACTATAATTATACCAACATCTCCAGCGGTCAGGCTATGAATTTTACAGGCCGTCCCGATGCAATGAAGGTGTGGGTACGTTTTCATGGAGTCAACAAAGGACAGATTGCAGCATATCTGCACAGCCAGGGCCGTTTTCAATTCCCGATAGCAACTGGCGATGACATCACCGCTCACATGATAGGCAGTGCCGCATCGTTTGCTGACAGTAATGACGAATGGACCGAATACACCATCCCCTTCAACTATGTTAGCAACGACAATCCCTCCTATGCCTTGGTTTCATTTACAACCACCAACATTCCAGGCAAGGGCAGCAAGGACGACTATATGTACATTGACGATATTTCTTTGGTATATAACAGCGAGCTGTCAGAAATAATCTATAATGGAAAAAGCATCCTGGGCAAGACATCCGTTGATGCAGAATACGACGAAAGCCTTCTTTCTGGTCTGAAATCCAATGGCGCAGGTGCAGTTATTACACACGATTACAATCCGTCCACATACGTACTTACAGTCCAGGTTACTGCACAGGACAACAGTTCCGCGCACACATACACATACCAGTTCAGGAAACCTACAGTATATTATACCGTCCAGTTCCTTACCCATGATGGTCAGATTATCGTCACAAAGACTATAAAGGAAGGCGACCCTGTTGTCGCTCCCAGTGCTCCTGCCCGAGAAGGATATACTTTTTCCGGCTGGGACCCCGAGATTGTTTCCCCTGCACAGTCAGACGCTACATATACCGCCACCTACGAGGAGATAATCCCCGAGGATGTATATTATACCGTCACATTCCTCAATTATAACGGAGAAACAATTTTTACTACACAAATCAAGGAGGGAGACAAGATAATCATTCCAGACGATCCCGTGCGTGAGGGCTACACTTTCATGGGCTGGACGCCGGCAATCGTTGAAACCGTAACAGCCAATGCCACCTATATGGCCACCTACGAGAAGGACGAGGAACCAGAGCCCGAGCACCAATGGCCATCTGCAGGAACCGAGACAACATACGAGGACAATGTCATCGTGACAATCAATGGACAGAAGGGTGCCCCTCAGCCATGTAAGGTTATCGTGAAATACGGGCAAGACGGTGTCATTGATTTTGCCCTGAATAATTTCATACTCATCAACAATGGTGACGAAATACCAGTCGGCAATATCAAGGTGCAGAACATCATACAGGAATGGGACCGTACAATTGCAGCAGGCAAGTTCGCATTTACCGGAAACATAACAATCCCCGAGGGCAGCGACCCTGACAAGTTCTGGATGGGTCCATATCTGGGCGTTATTCCTATGCAGATGACAGGTGAGATGAACGACCAGCAACTTCATGTCCAGATATTCATCAATCTCATGACAACAATGGGTCAGATGGTTCAGGTCGAGGTAGGAAACGAGTTAGGCAAGGATGCCGAACCGATAATCACATACAAGCTCAAACCAGGTTCCGTCACGTTCAATCCATCAGTTCTGACATACGATGCCACATCAGTCCAGATGTCCTACGTCATACTCCAGCATTCCTCAAAGGAAGATGTTCAGGATGTTGAGATTCAGCGTTCAACAACCCTGGATTGGTTCCAGACCAATGAGGAGAAGTCTATAACCGGTACGTACTACGATTCAGACTACAAGGTCGAGGTTCAGTACTACATCCTCAAGCCAGCAAAGCCGGCAGCAAAAATAGACTACTGGGTAAAGCCAGGTTCCGTAACCTACAATCCCGAAACTATCCCATACGATGCGACATATGTTAACCTGTGTTACGTTGTAATCAAGCACTCATCGGACGAGAGTGTCCCTGACGAGGAAATCGCGCGAACATATTCCATTACATGGGAGGCAACAGACGACGAGGTCAAACTGTCTGGAACATATACGGATCCAAAATACAAAGTACAGGTTCCATACAGCATTTGGAAGCTTGCCAAGCCCGCCTGGATTATGCCAACATCAGGGACCAAGACATACAACCAGGAACTCTATGTCGGTGTTGACGGAAAGATGAACGGTCCGATGCAGTGCCAAGTGCAGATAACCTTCCATGATGAAAACACCATAGACTTGGCATTGTACAATTTCATACTCAAGGCAGATGATACAGAAATGTACGTTGGTAATATAGTTATCGAGAATGTAGATTTGACAGATACAGGTCAGCACTATTCAACATTCGAATACAACGGAATCCTGAACATCGCCGCTGGAACCAATCCTGCCGATGCTATGTGGTTAGGCCCCCTTTTGGGACCATTGCCCTTGCCTACTGCCGGAAAGATCAACAACGAGCAACTATATGTTACAATCAAGCTCAGAGCCAATAACCAGGACATTGACGTACTTGTAGGCAACAAGGCTTACTTCGACAATCTGGACGGAGAGGATTTTACCAGCGTTACCGACATTGTTGACGTGGGACAGTCTTCCAATGCCCCCGTCACTTCATGCTACAACCTTCAGGGTCAGCGTACGAATCCCTCTGCCAAGGGACTGCATATCATAAATGGACGCCTGGTACTGAAACTTTAACACAATTACAGCAAATAGGTATTATATCAAGATAAGGATTGAATTACGAGACGAAAATGAAAAGATTGTTCTATACCCTCATTACGGCATTTGTTGCTATCTCGGCCAACGCCCAGTATCAGTTGGGCAACTCAGACTTCGAGCAGTGGGAAAGCGTATCCTACAGCGGCAAGACCGGAGAAGAACCCCTGCTGTGGAGCTCTTTCCTGGACGGAACAGGTTCCCTGAAGGGAATGGCAGGCGCAGTACAACTGTGGCGTAGTACCGACACTCGTCCCGGGACCAAGGGACATTACAGTGCCGAGATCAAGGCCCGCAATGTCATGTTCGGAATCATCGCCCAGGGCAACCTGACTACAGGATGTGTGAACATGGGCTCCACAACCGCCACTGATGCAAGTGGAAACTATAACTACATCAACGAAAGCCGTACTGACCAGTCAATGCGTTTCACAGGTCATCCCGACGCAGCACGCTATTGGGTCAAGTTCAACGGCAAGAACGACGGCAAAGTCAGCATTACCCTCACTACCAAGGGTTATTTCCAAGACCCACAGGCCAACAACATTACAGCAACAGCAGTAGCGACCAGCATCAAATCGACACCGAGCAACAGCACATGGACCCAATACACCGTTCCATTTGACGTTAAGTCCGACAAAGCCCCATACTACGTATTGGTAAACATTAGTACCAGCGCAGTCCCCGGTGACGGAGCCGAGGCCGACCATCTCTATATTGACGACATGGAGATGCTGTATTACAGCGAGGCAGAGAGCATTACATACGACGGTCAGGATATCCTGGGAAGGACCAAGATGGACTGTCTCTTTGACCCCGATAAGCTGACTGATGTCCAGATGACAGGTCGCGCAGCAACATGGTCTTACGACTTCGATTACAACGCCTATGCACTTACCGTTACCGTCCGTGGCGAGAATTTCAGCGAGGACGAAAACAACTTCCATTCATACACGATACCGTTCACCAAGCCCAATGCCGATATCACCAGTGCCACTCAGGACGGAGTCGATTTGCTGACTAATTCCCAGGACGTTATATACAATAAGGAACGCGTGCAACTTACGTTCAACGATGACGTCCTCTCACATACCGAATCATTCGATATCAAGACCTGTCAGCTTACCGTTGTAATGACAGACATGTTCGATAACAAGATTACACGTATCATACAGTTCCACGTGCCAGCCCCCGCTATCGTATCAGCAACATGGAATGGCGAGTCCGTCAACGTCGATGCCTTCAGCACGACCGACCTGTACAGCGAGACGGATTTTATCCTGACCGGCAACGAGGACGCCACCCTGGTACGCTCATTTGACGAAACCTCGCTTATTCTCACCGTTACTGCCCGGGCAGCAGACGGTTACAACATCTTCAACCGCGTATATACATACCAGTTTGGACTCGGACAGATGCCGGATCCCCGTGAAGAGGTCATCGAACCGGTCAAGATGGAGAAGAACAAGCAATATTACATCCGGAACAAATACCACGACATGTATGTACTGGACAACAATACCCTTTCCAGCGGCAAAGGCGTTGACCTCACAAAATGGACCGTGACCGACAATAACTACATACAGAGCACCAACGGCAGGTATTTCAACATTACCATTAATTACAATGTCTTCGTTACGGCACCGACCAGTGTGTCCTACAGTGTAAACAGCACCTCTGCTACAGAGCTGGATATCCAGCAGTCAGTTGACGGATATATCATTTCCAAGACGGCAACTTGGAAAGCATGGTTCGTAGATCGTTCGTATCAGGCATTCCTGTTCTGGAGCGAAAATGCAGCAAGTGGTGCAGACGGAGCCAACAAACTGGACCCATATGGCTCTGGTGATGCACGCAACGACCTTGCAAAATGGCAGTTCTTTGACTGCAATGCCGTTGACTGTCACAATCTGCGCATAGAGCTGTACGACGAGTTGACACGTGCCCAGCAAATGGGTATGGATATCACCACGTATCGTCAGGTAATGAACAAGAACGCCACCAACAAGACAGTCCTCAGCGATCTTTTGGCAACGGTCCGCGCAGCACAGTTCAACTATGTCAACAACGGCTTTACCGTCAACCGCACAGATTTGCTCGGTTCTACCGACCTGACCAATACAACATACTGGAATACCAACATGTCCAAGAACGTAAGCGGCGGACATCACTGGGACGGCACCATGACCCCGTATTACGAGCAGTCAGCATCGCCAGTAAACCTATGGGAATCCTCCGACCCCTGGACCTCCAGTGCCCGTCAGACGGTCAAGCTTCCTGCCGGCCACTACATGGTCAAGGCCACTGCACGCGCCAGCCAGTATGCTCAGTCATACATCAAGGTAGGCGAGCAGAGCGTATCTTTCCCATCCAAGGGCGATACAGGTCGCGGAGTTGATGTAAACGGCAACGTCAATTTCCGTTCCGACGGAACATATGCCAACAACAACATAGGTCGCGGATGGGAATACCGCTACCTGGCATTCGACGTCATGAATCCCAATGACCAGGTAACCATCGAGATAGGCGGATCGTGCGAAGGACTCATCCACCAGTGGATATCAATAAGCGATATCGAGCTCCTTGCCAAGGAAGCCCCACAGATGAAGATGCTGCAGTACCAATACGATGGTAAGGCGTACACCCCTTCATCGGCCAATACAATTGACCTGTCCGATGTATTCTGGAAAGAAGAGATATCACCGGTAATAACTACTGCCGGCTACGGCAATTACGAATGCAAGTTCGACTCCGTACAGTGGCAGATGCACGTTACCCTCAGTCAGGAGGAAGGCATCAACTACGGATACTCTCCCATCAAGTACGTCATCCAGTACCACAAGCCCACCCCCGAACTCACTTCGCTGACATTCGACGGTCAGGATATCCTGGGCACAACAACTGTTGACAAATATTACAATGCCAGTCTCTTGGCCTATTCCACCAATCAGGACACGCAGAAAACCCAGCTGGCATTCAACCGCAAGAGCAATGTCCTGACCATTGTCACCAGCGGCTATAATCTGGAGCGTACCTACGTCATTACCTTCAAGGACGCATCGGCCGTCAGTTCCGAATTTACCGAGATGATAGCCGTTACTGTCAATCAGGAATCGTCCGAGCCCGAGGAATCAACCGTATATACCCGTGAAAACGGAGACGGAACATTTGACTTCGAACTGCCCAACTTCCAGCTCATAATTGACGGTGAACCCATGCCTATAGGCACAATTGTGCTCTCGGGCATCACAATGACCAACCAGGACGGTGTCACCACCTTCAGTATCAAGAAGACAGTTACCATTGCAGCAGGCGACAAGGAAGGCATTTCTACTGACGAATGGTTCGGTCCATGGCTTGGCGATATCCCCATTGACCTGACCGTCGGCAAGATATATGCCGGACGCCTCTATTGCGAGCTGGATATTGACATGCAGGAATCGCTCGGCCAGACTATCAAGGTCGTTGTGGGTACAAACCAGGAAGCCTACGTCATAGGCGATGCCAACGGCAACGGCGAGGTAGAAATCGGTGACGTTACGTCCGTACTGACTCTGATGGCTACACCTGATGAGCCTGGATTCTACGACACAAAGGCAGCCGATGCCAACGGCAACGGCGAGATTGAGATAGGTGATGTTACCGCCATTCTGAAGATTATGGCAGAAGGTAAATAGTTTACCCATTAACCAAAATACAAGATTGTGGATACTGACAACATCATAGTTACACTCACATTTGCCTGCTGTACTATGGCACACGCCATAGCTACAGCAGTAGTGTCAATCTACGCCAGGTACAAGGTACAATATCTCAGCCTTGCATGGATTATGGGCGTATTCACCATGATACTGCTTATAATCACACCATACAGCGCAAGTGTTGCAAACGGCCATCCTGGACTGCTGCATCCCGGTATGCTGCTTATGTTTGTTGTCGGCAGCTATCTGCAAAGTATCTACACCTTCGGTATCACCATGCCAGGTTTCCTGCAATGGGGACGTATGTGGAAGTACGCATCGCCCATCATCCTCCTGGGTCTCGTCTCTCTCATCGCATTCTACCCCTTTGGCAGTCTGACCAAGGTCTATTCGATGTCCGAACTGGTCGATAACATTCTGTCCCCCGACTTGATAATGCGTATCATAGCCTTGTTTATGGGCGTGTACTATGTCCTGAATATATTCCGCTTGCCCCATCGCATGGCATACAAGACCACAATACCAACGTATTTGGTCGGGTATTGTACACTTTTGGGGCTCAGCTCCGTGCTATACATCTACGTCTGCTTTAACTACAGTTCAGATGGGCTGTGCTGGTATGTCGCAGTATTCTCAGCACTCAACTTGTACCTTGTTTTCCAGACCCTGGACAACATGGCACGCAGCCTGCCACTTCCACACATCGACAACAACTCATATACTTTGGATGACGAGGAAACTGACGATGAAACCGTGCAAAACGAAGCAGATGCAAAGCGCGAGGAAGACTTCAACGAGCGCAATCTGCACTGCTATCATCGCATACAGCATTGGATGCAGACACACCGCATGGCATGGCGCGACTACACCTTCAACCGCGACCGCCTGTGCGAGGAGACAGGCGTTAACCGGCAACTCATGCTCCAGTGCCTGCGTAGCCAGGGGTACAACAACGTACACGAATACCTTACCCTATACCGTGTCGAGGAACTGAAGAATCTAATCAAGTCAGGACAGTTAAGCTCCGCCACCGAGTGCGATATGGCTGGATTTGCCACGGTCAAGACCGCCCGCCTATGCTTCGAGCGCACCTATGGTGTAAAACTTGATGACTATATCGCGGAGAAGACAAGAGTAAGAAATTGAAAAATAGAGGGTATGCCAAATGCGGCATACCCTCCTCTGTTTACACCCCATTTTACGGAGCTACACGCTACATCACCTGTCACGACGGGAAATCATCGTTCTCCTGTGATGATACGTTGAACCAGATGGTACCGCCATGATAGACTACCAGGCTGTGGCCTGCAGCAACGTTCAGGGCCGTGAACGAAGCACCGTTGGCATCATGGCTGGTTGGGCTGATTGCATCGCCAGTACCATCGACCTTGGCAGTGAACACCACATCGCCAAGATTAGTACCGCTGACCACTACGCTGGTAACAGGAGCCGTAGCTATGACGCTGCCTCCCGAGATATTCTGGCTCACACCGTTGATGGTAGCCATAGTACTGTAGGAAGGCTGGCCGGGCTCAACACC
>DJYQ01000018.1 GCA_002450165.1 Prevotellaceae bacterium UBA6974
AGAATCGCGTAAAATCATCCAGACGACCATCTGTAGGGAAGGACGCGATTCTCGTGATTTAAGCGAATTTTTCTCTCTTGAAAATTCGGCGTTAACATTCTTTTGCATTCGGAAAATTCAATGCAATTCACAAATATACAATACAGCAATGTGAATTTGTAAACAAACATAAAAGAAACAATCCCGAATATAACTCTGTGAACACATGCAAAATTACAAATACAAATGTG
This sequence comes from Prevotellaceae bacterium UBA6974, assembly GCA_002450165.1. Lineage (GTDB taxonomy): Bacteria > Bacteroidota > Bacteroidia > Bacteroidales > Bacteroidaceae > Physcousia. The sequence goes on from DJYQ01000018.1 coordinate 231, forward strand.
AATAATTACATTTACATAACGCAAAGACTGATTATGCATGACATAAACTGACAGATAAGTTGGTAATTATCAGCTTGCAACGTAAGATATACAAATCCGAAGTGTAAGATTTCGTGTAAATATTGTTGCATAAAGGTTTAGAACGACAGCGAAAAACCCATATTTGTCCAGAATTTTTGCAGTAACATCTTAAAACCCAGTATTTAAGCTTTAAAATTGGAACAAAGTGCTTGAATATGTAAATTCCACTACATGTTTGTGAATTGTAAATTTACCATGCAAAATACAAATCTCGAATACACAATCTCGAATACTCATTTGCGAATGTAAAGCGCAAGATGCGAATACAAGTTTTCGTATTGAAAGTTTGGATAATTAAATTCTAATTCGTACCTTTGCAAGCGTATTATTCAAGAAAAACAGGGTCCCCCTGAATTATAGCATTGCAGATATGAGGAATCGTATTCGAGAGTTGATGGAGAAAAAAGGCATGTCGCAGAAAATTTTTGCTCAGGAGCTGAAATTAGGCGAAGCAACTGTGTCGGGAATTTTCAACGGTCGTACCAACCCGTCAATGGCAACCGTACAAGCGATACACAACCGCTTCCCAGAGGTCAGCATACAGTGGCTGATGTTTGGTGACGGAGAGATGTTCAACAAAGACGTTGATACATCCAAACAGCCATTGTCTGCAGGTACAGGTACAGAACAGAATTTAACCTCGGGCAATTTGTCGGCATTAGGACACGATGACTTTACCGATGGATTTTTTGCTACTAACCCAGCCGATAGGCAGCATACTACACCTGCAGCGGCAGTTTCTGCTACTCAAGGGGGGGCAACAGGACAAGAGCAGGCGTCCCAAATCAAGGTTATTGAGAAATATCTTGACAAACCACAGAGAAAAATCAAGGAAATCCGGATATTTTTCGACGACGGAACTTACGAAACATTCACAAAATAACGCCATGTTTGGCGTTTTTTTTTGTATCTTTACACCAGTAATCGTGTATATATAATAATGTATTAATGCTTCCAAGGAAATCAATCGTTGACCTTACGGTCAGGTCAAATCAGTCTTTGGGAGAGCGTTTTGTGCTGTTGAAATGTACAGACACCAGCGCTCACCTGCCGTTAATGTTACCGGGACAGTTTGCCCAGTTGCGTGTGGATAACAGCAAGACAACGTTCCTGCGCAGGCCCATCAGCATCAATTACGTGGATATCGACAAGAACGAGGTTTGGTTTCTGATACAGAAGGTAGGTGCGGGTAGCCAGGCACTTGCCAGCCTGCAGTCAGGTGATATACTCAATGCCCTTATGCCATTAGGCAATGGTTTCGCAATGCCAACCAATACTACAGACCGCTATCTGCTGACAGGCGGAGGCGTTGGTACAGCACCGCTGTTGTATATGGGCAGATGTATCAGAGATATGGGAGGCAGATCCACCTTTCTGCTGGGTGCCAGGACAGCTTCGATGCTGCTCGAGTTGGATATGTTCCGTGTCCTGGGTGACGTGTATGTTACTACCGAGGACGGAAGCATGGGCGAGAGTGGCTTTGTCACCCAGCACAGCATTCTGCGCGAACAGCGTTTCGACATGATCAGCGTCTGCGGTCCATCGCCCATGATGAAGGCCGTTGCACGCTATGCCCGCAAGACCAATACGCCCTGTCAGGTCTCACTGGAGAATATGATGGCATGTGGACTGGGAGCCTGTCTGTGCTGTGTGGAGAAGACGGTGCGCGGCAATGTATGCGTTTGCACCGAGGGTCCCGTGTTTGATATAAACGAATTGAATTGGTAAGATGGCAGATTTAAGGACTAATATAGGAAGGATGGAACTCCGTAACCCCGTGATGACGGCAAGCGGAACATTCGGTTACGGCACAGAGTTCCAGGATGTAGTGGAACTGGGACGCATAGGCGGCATCATCATGAAGGGTACAACCTACGAGCCGCGACAGGGAAATGACTACCCACGTATGGCCGAGACGACAGGCGGTATGCTGAACTGCGTAGGACTGCAGAACAAAGGCGTCAGGTATTTTGCCGAGCATATCTATCCGCTTATACGCAAGATAGACAGCCGCATGATTGTCAACGTCTCAGGCTCCAGTCCCCAGGACTACGCCCGCTGTGCAGCCGTTGTTGATACGCTGGAGGATATACCTGCTATCGAACTGAATATATCCTGCCCCAACGTTCATGACGGAGGTATGGCATTCGGCGTGACAACCGACGGCGCAGCCAGTGTCGTAAAGGCAGTCCGTCAGGCATACCACAAGACATTGATTGTCAAACTCTCGCCCAATGTTACGGACATAGTGAGCATTGCCAAGGCTGTCGAGGCCGAGGGAGCAGATTCGGTAAGCCTGATAAACACCCTGATGGGTACGGTGATAGATATCGAGAAGCGCAAGCGCACCCTAAGCATCGGCACGGGAGGCCTGAGCGGTCCATGCGTCAAGCCCATAGCCCTGCGCATGGTATATCAGGTTGCCCATGCAGTGGATATTCCCGTGATAGGCCTGGGCGGAATATGCAACGCCACAGATGCCATAGAGTTTATCATGGCAGGCGCCAGTGCGATCGAAATCGGAACCGCCAATTTCCTGGACCCAGCCGTAAGCATGAAGGTCGTTGACGGCATAAACGAATGGCTAGATGCCCACAACGTGGCATCGGTGCGCGATATCATAGGCGTAGCCGAATAAATCAGAATACAATAGTCTTGGGATCCACCTCTATAACCGTTCCGCGTGGACAGGCGATCAGAGTGAATCCCTCGCGCACGGCACGCGACACCAGTCGCTTCTGTGCCAGCAGTATGCCGTTGTCCAGACACTGCTGCAGATGGCGTATTTCGCGATCCGTAGGGTAATCCTTGTGCCTATTCATGACGACCTCCTTTGTTCTCGTCCTTTGCCGGTTGGCTGTATGCCCGCTGCAATTCATAATAACGCTGCGCATCCACTACATCCATTTTCTCGCTCTGTCTCCACCCACTGGCTATGCGGTATGTAGGACAGATGTTGTTGTCGTACAGGCTCCAGAAATCCACAATAGGCGCATACAACTGGAAGAAATTGCGCAGTCCTGCATCATAGCGGCGGTATATGACATCGGTCGGAATGTTGTGCCCACCCTGACTGACACGTCGCATTACGCGCTGCTCTGCCTGCTCGGGAGTAGGCAGGGAGAAGAAGATAAGCGATACGAAATATCCCACGCTCTGCGCCTTCTTGATAAGATTCACATACGAACGCGTCGCCAACGTTGTCTCGAATGCAAAGTCCTGCCCCTCCTTCATCAGGAGCATCACGCGCTCTATCATCAGACGTCCTGCCTGCAAGGCAACACTCTCTGGATTGAACGGCGACAGGCCCCGTGCAATCTCGTCAGCATTGACAAATTCACGGCATCCCAGCATCTCGGGCAACACGGTATAGCTGGCCGTCGTCTTTCCGGCACCGTTACATCCGGCTATGATATACAGGTTTTTCATAATATGCGGTGGTATTTACTCTTTCAACAAATCAGGTCTCAAACGCCGGGTACGCTCCATCGACTGTTCCAGCTCCCATTCCTTTATCCTGGCATCATGCCCCGAGAACAATATCTCTGGAGCTTCGCCCCACGACCTGCCGTTTACATCAATATACTCCCTGGGGCGTGTATATACAGGTGCTGCAAGCAAGTTGTCCTGGAACGAATCAGACAGGGCCGACTGCTCATCCCCGATGACGCCCGGAATGATGCGCACAATGGCATCCGTCATAACCGCAGCGGCCAGCTCGCCACCGGTCAGCACAAAATCTCCAATGCTAACCTCGCGGGTAATCAACTGTTCGCGAATGCGATAGTCAATACCCTTGTAATGACCGCACAGGATAATGATATTCTCCTTCAGACTCAGCTCGTTAGCCATCGGCTGGTCAAACTGCTCACCGTCAGGAGTGGTGAATATTATCTCGTCATAATCACGCTCGCTCTTCAGCTTGGAAATACAGCGGTCTATAGGCTCGCATTGCATTACCATACCTGCAAAACCGCCAAAGGGATAGTCGTCCACGCGACGCCACTTGTTGGTCGTATAGTCGCGCAAATTATGCACATGAATCTCCACC
>DJYQ01000036.1:0-10523 GCA_002450165.1 Prevotellaceae bacterium UBA6974
CCAGTTGGAAATTGTACCATGAGTCAGACCTTTTTCTTTCTCATATGACATCTTTGAGATGCCAACGGACAAATACTCCTTTAATAAAGATAGTTTTTCTTCATTGGAAAGTAATGATCGCTTTCGCATACTGATACACTTTTTAAATTACAAAAGTGTCAACTTATTCAGTACACGTCAGGGTCAGCGACATTTAGTCATTGCTGCTATGCACCTCATTCTCGCTTTACCTTTACATCACCTTTACTGTTGGGTATAGGTGATGCCTGTCTATAGGCTGTCTAAAGCATAGGTGATGGCTCGCGGTGTCAACCCATTTCAGTTGCAAAAAGCACACTGGCATACCCTTCGCATACCCTTCGCATAGTGTAGGCATACCCTTCGCATACCCTGGCAGCCCTTTTGGGTATGCCAAGGGGCTGGGTAGGAGCAAAGAAGGAGCAGAGTGGTTGCTGCCTGGGAGCTGGATAGAGGCTCTGTCGCTTTGTAAGATTTCGTGCTCGGATGATGTCTGTAGGTACAAAACAATGACAGCAGAACAGGGGTTCGTAGAACCAAGACATCAGAAGAGGGTTGTTTTCTATGTTTTTGTAAAGTATTTCAAATATCAAGCATTCCTTTGGAAGAGGCTTGGTGCAGATTTTGGATAATTTCTAATATTTTTGCCCCTAATTTTGAAAATTACTTATAACTTTGCTCCTACAAGGGCACGCCACGGAAAGCAGCTGGATGTGGAGAAGTGGTGAGAGTTTAGAGTTTAGGGTTTAGAGTTTAAAGATTCAAGATTCAAGTTTAAAGGAAATGAAGATAGGAAAAGGTTTTATTACGGGGTTGTTGGTGTTTGTGGTGTTTGCGGCGCAGGCGCAGGTGCAGACGACTACTGCGCTATTAGGTTCGTGGTCGGGCAAGCTGCAGGTGAGGGCAATATCGCTGACGCTGATACTGAACCTGGAGCAGGCGGAGGGCTATGTGACTGCGACGCTGGACAGCCACTACCAGGGAGCGAAGGGTATGCCGATGCTGAAGGAATACCTGTCGGACGACTCGGTGGCGGTGAAAGTGGAATCCGCTGGGATAACGTACCGCGCACGGCTGAAAGAGGGTAAACTGGACGGGACATTCACGCAAAACGGGATGTCGTTTCCGCTGGTGATGACCCGAGGTGTTGCCGAGACGAAACGTCCGCAGACTCCGCAGGGACCATTCCCGTACAAGACGGAGGAAGTGACTTTCAGAAACGAGGCGGACAGTGCAACGCTGGCAGGTACGCTGACTTGGCCGGAGGGATATGACGGCAAGGATGGCAGGAAACCTGTTGTGGTCTTGCTTGTCACGGGTAGCGGACAGCAGAACCGTGATGAGGAGATTTTCGCACACAAGCCTTTTCTGGTAATAGCCGACTATCTGGCACGCCAGGGTATTGCGACGTTGCGCTATGACGACCGTGCTACGGCCAAATCGACGGGCGGTGATGTAAAGAATGCTACAACGCAGGACCTTGCCCGCGATGCCGAGGCGGGTATCAGGTATCTTCGCAGTAGGAAGGCTTTCAGCAGCGTGGGCCTGCTGGGGCATAGCGAAGGGGGTATGATAGGCTTCATACTGGCAGCAAAGGGTAAGACGGATTTTCTGATATCGTTGGCTGCCCCAGGTGTCAAGGGAGATACTCTGCTGGCAGCGCAGAGCAACCGTATGGTGGAGCTTTCGGGCGGCTTGGGGCGTAAAGTTACGGTGGGCGAACTGAGGGCTGCGCCTAATCTGAACAGCTTACCTTGGTGGAAGTGGATTCTGGACTACGACCCGAGCACAAACATACGCAAGACGCGTTGTCCTGTAATGGCTCTGAACGGCGAGCGTGACTGCCAGGTAATAGTTTCGCAGAATCTGACTGCCATAAGGGAACAGCTGCCCGAGTCGCAGAAGAACATGATTAAGCAGTATCCGGAACTGAACCATCTGTTCCAGCATTGCACGACGGGATTGCCTATCGAGTACGGACAGATTGAGGAGACAATATCGCAGGAGGTCCTGCAGGACATCGCACAATGGATAAAGGGTTCGATTGTGTTGTAATCGGTGGCGGTGCTGCGGGATGCTTTGCGGCAATTGAGTTTGCCAGAAGGTGTCCCGATGCCCGGGTTGCCGTGCTGGAAAGGGGCAGCAGGTTGTTGGCTAAGGTTGCTGTTACTGGCGGTGGCAGATGCAACATTACGAATTCGTTTGGTGATGTGAAGAGTCTGGAGCGTGTGTATCCGCGTGGTCACAGGCTTATGAAGCGGCTGTTGTACAAGTTTGGTCCCGAGGATACGTTTGCATGGTTCGAGCGTGAGGGTGTGGAATTGGTTACGCAGGATGATGGTTGTGTGTTTCCCAGGTCGCAGAATGCAATGCAGGTGGTCAACTGTCTGGTATATCTGATGCGAAAGCTGGGGGTGTGCGTAATGACCGAGACGAGGGCTGTGAGCATCGTCCCCGACGGGGAGGGGTACCGCATAGAGACAAGCGGTGGGATAATTGGTGCGGAACGTGTGATAGTGACCATAGGGGGTCAGCCGGGAGGTCGCGGATATAGCCTGTTGGATGGATTGGACATCGATGTGGTGGATTGTGTGCCGAGCTTGTACGGGCTTTGCGTGGATGACGGAGGGTTGAAAGAACTGACGGGTACGGTGATTGAGAATGCCGTTGTAAGCCTGACGGGAACCAGGATTTGGGCAGAGGGCCCGATGCTGGTTACGCATTGGGGCTTGAGCGGTCCTGCGGTGTTGAAACTGAGTTCGTATGCTGCGCGTATCTTGTCTGAGCGTGACTATAAGGCTGACATAATGGTGCGGTGGCTGACGGGGGACAGGGAGGATATCGCGGAAAGACTGCGTGAACTGGCTTCGGGTGCATCCGGCAAGCAGTTGCATAATGTGTATCCGCGTAAGCTGAACGGGCGTCTGTGGTTGCATCTGCTGCGCAGGGCAAAGCTGGATGCCGGAATGCGCTGGGGGGCATTAGGAGGTGGGGAAAGGAATCGTCTGGTGAATGTCCTGACGGGGGATATGTATCACGTGGTGGGCAAAAACCGCTTCAAGGAGGAGTTTGTGACTTGTGGCGGCGTGGCGTTGTCGGGTCTGAAATATGATACGTTGGAATCCAGGTCGCACCCTGGGTTGTTTTTTGCTGGTGAGGCTATGGATGTGGATGCTGTTACAGGCGGATTTAACCTGCAGGCTGCATGGACAACGGGATATGTGGCAGCGCAGGGGGCTGCAGGTGTCTAATATTCGACCTTATCTTCCTTTTCTTCCCAGGCACGAAAAGCGCTGAGTGCTTCGTCGCGCATAATGTTCTGCACGGGGATGCTGCGCTGGGACATGGGTGTGGCGAGTTCGTCATAGATGAACTTGTCACTGAATCCTATGTCGTCGGCATCCTGGGCGGTGTTGCCGTAGTAGATGCGTGTTATGCCGCTCCAGTATATGGCGCTGAGGCACATGGGACAGGGCTCGCATGATGTGTAGATGACGCAATCCTGCAGGTGGAAGGTTCCCAACCGGGCGCAGGCGGTGCGAATGGCCGAAACCTCGGCGTGTGCCGTGGGGTCGTTGTTGGCTGTCACGCGGTTGACGCCTGTGGCAATAACCTGTCCGTTACGTACAATGACGGCTCCGAAGGGTCCGCCGCCGTTTTTTACATTTTGTATGCTGGCATCTATGGCCATCTGCATAAATTCCTTATCTTGCTGAGTCATTGTCAAAATCAAATTATGAATTATGAAGGCTGCGATTAAGCGAGCGCAATACTAAGCTCGTTTGAGTATTGCTGAGCGATAGCAGGCTCGAAGCGCAGCTTCAATTATGAATTATGAATTATGAATTAAGGATTAAAGGTCACTGGGTGCTCGGTGTATGTTATGGTTCGCTGGTATGTGGTGTTTGCTGGGGTCTTGCAGGTTAGGACTATATGGTAGTATATGGGGGTATGGGTGAACATGCCGTCGCGGAGGAAATCGCCGCGGCGATAGCTCATTGCGTAGCGACGCCAGAGTTCCTTGTACTGGCTATGACGGCAGGCTTCGTGTGCTGACTTGACGACATTGCGACGGGGGATGCTGGCAAAATGCTTGTTGGCTGGCGTGATGGCATAGACTTCGCCGTGGGGATAGCTGACAAGTCCGTTGGATACGGGCAGTGCCTCGCGTATGGCATAACCCAGGTGGGGCAGTATGATGTAGTCGCAGTCGGCCTGGTCGATGTAGTCGCGGCGGATGATGGGATAGTAGGTGACTTGCTTGTAGGCGCTGATGATGGTGTCCTGGGTTCCGTTCTGTATGCTGAGGAGTATCTCGCCGATACGATGGTGCTTGCCGTTGCTGTGCTTCTCGCTGGCGAGGTCCTGGAACTGGAATGTCTTGTAGTCGGACCAATGGCGGCTGAGGTTGATGCGGACGGTGTCGTGCAGGGTGCTGTCGGCTTGCAGGACGGGGATGTCGCCCTGGATGTGGGAGGTAATGGTGGTCTCGCGGGTGCAGGATGCGGATATGAGGGTGATGAGTGAAAAAATCAATGCCTTACGCATTACAAATTATTAATTATGAATTACGAAGGCTGCGATTAAGCGAGCGCAATACTAAGCTCGTTTGAGTATTGCTGAGCGATAGCAGGCTCGAAGCGCAGCTTCAATTATGAATTATATCAGGTTTTTCTCTTCAAAGTTAATCTAAATATCGTGAAATTCGTACTTTATCGGTAAAAATATTCGTTTTCAGAACAGAAAAATTTAATTTTGTACGGAAATATAGTTCCATTGAAGGATAATGAGGAAATTGTTGGTCTTATTGCTCCTGATGCCTGTGTACGTCCTGAATGTGTGGGGGCAGTACACTGACGAGGAGGAGGAAATCGTGTTGAATATGGAGGAGGATACGGCGGATATTGTGCCTTTGGTTCCCATGACGTGGGAGGAGGGTTTCAGGTTCCGCCTGGACTCGATGCTGGAGCGCCACCGTACTGCTACGGTGACAGTGAGAAGGCGTGTTGCGGGAAGGCGCGGACGCAGAAGGAAACGACCTGCATATACGACGACGCGCAAGACAATTACGTTGCGTGACCGTATCGGTATTGCCGTATGGGACTTGACGGCCGACTCGATGATATACAGGCGCAACAGCAAGGATATGTTTATCCCTGCGAGCAACCAGAAGATTTTCGTGGCTGTGGCGGCGCTTGACGACCTGGGTGTTGCATATCATTTCAAGACGGACGTCAGGACGGACTTGTATTTTTGCCGTGACTCGGCCGAGCGGGAGTTTGTCAGGGGTAACATCTATATACATGACCGCTTTGATCCGACGCTGGACAAGGAGGCTGCGGATTATATTGCCAAGAAGCTGCTGGGTATGGATGTGGATTCGATTGACGGTTGTGTAGTCAGCTACCTGCCGCTGAAGGGTAGTATGCCGTATCAGGAGTGGTTTTGGAACAGACACTCGTCGCGGAGCTTTGTGCAGAATATAGTGTCTTCGTTGAAGAACGATGGTGTAAGTTTCTCATCCTCTGTTCCTTATTCGACAATTAACAGTGTGCGTGACAGTATTGGCGAATTATATACGTCGCTGGCTACGCCGTTGCCTGTGGTGCTGAAGCGTATGATGAAGAACAGTGACAATGCATACGCCGAATCGATGTTGCTGAACCTGGTGAACCAGGACAGTGTAGGCAAATGGAGCTACGAGGCGTGCAAGGAGCGTGTCAGGGATGTGGTACGGCGTGCGGGGGCGTCTGTCCAGGATTATGTCATACAGGATGGCAGTGGGTTGTCGCATGGAAACAAGACTACGCCCGAGGTTCTTACGTCGGTGCTGAGGTATGCTTACAGGAATCCCAAGATATATCGTCCGTTGCTGGAATCATTGCCCGAGGCTGGTATGGACGGCACGCTGAGCAGGCGTATGCGCAACACGCTGGCGCATAGCAACGTACGTGCCAAGACGGGTACGGTGAATGGTGTTTCGACGCTGTCGGGGTATCTGAAGGCGCGGAATGGTCATATACTGGCTTTCTCGATACTGATGAACAGCATTACGGGTAGTGCGTCGGCAAGGTCTCTGCAGAATCTCCTGTGTATCGAGATGTGCAGGTAAGGATTGCTGACAAAAAGGATATAAATTGGTTCATTTCGTTCGCAAAAGTACAAATATTTGTCAAAAAAACGTATATTTGCATCATTATAAATATATACTCAGTCGGTTTGGTATTATGAATATCACTTTTGTTGTGGCTATGCTAGATGAGGCACAGCCGTTTATTGATAATTTCGGTGTAAGGGAGGTGCCGGATTTCTTTTCTCCCCTGCCCTGTAAGTTGTATCGTGCCAGGCTTGATGCGGAGACGGAATTGCATGTTGTACTGAACGGACAGCAGCATGGCAGCGACTTGGTGGGTTGCGAGCCGGCATGTGTCGCTACACAGGCGGCAATACAGAGGCTGAACCCGGACTTGGTCATTAACAGCGGTACTTGCGGTGGTTTCAGGAGCAAGGGGGCTGATATTGCCCGTGTGTATCTGGGGAATGGGGTGATGTTCCATGACCGCCGTGTGCCAGGTGATGATGAATGGGGTACGCAGGCTTTGGGCAACTATGATGTATGGAACGGTACGGGGGCTTTGGCGGAAAGGCTGAACCTGCCTGTGGGCAAGGTGACGACGGGCAGTTCGCTGGATATGCAACCGTGTGACTTGCAGATAATAAACGAGAACGGCGGTGAGCTGAAGGATATGGAGGGTGCAGCTGTGGCTTTTGTCTGCTCGTTGTATCACGTGCCAATACTGTTGGTCAAGAGTGTCACTGACTTGTGTGACAGCAGTGCTGAGACGTTTGAGGAGTTCAGGCGTAACCTGGCAAGGGCGAGCGAGGAACTGTGCAGGGTGAATGTGAGGATTATCGAGGAGTTGAGAGTTTCGGGTTTAGGGTTGAGGGACAATGAAGTATGAAGTGCGAATCATGGATTACGCATTATGAATTATGAAGGCTGCGATTAAGCGAGCGCAATACTAAGCTCGTTTGAGTATTGCTGAGCGATAGCAGGCTCGAAGCGCAGCTTCAATTATGAATTATGAACGCCGAAGGGGTCGCGAGCCAACGGCGAGAACGAAGTGGCAATTATGAATTACGCATTATGAATTATGAATTATGAATTATGAATTTATAATAAAGTCTCTGACTGATGAGCTGGAGAAAAACGGGGACAATGCGAATGTCCTGAAGGAGCGTGGGCGTCTGAGGATGCTGAGCGGGGATCATGATGGAGCTATTGCGGACCTGAAGCGTGCAGTCGCTCTGGACCCTACCCTATTGAACGACATATCCGGCGAATTTAACAACAAAAAATAGCTGTTCGTGCTCGGGTCGTCGATATTTTGCGCAAAATCCTTGGCTGTTAGTGTGAAAATACATATCTTTGTGCTTGAAAAATTATAATATAATGAACTCGTACCGTTTTTTTTACGGCTATTATTTTTACTTTAGCAACGAATGTTAGAGCGGATGCGTTTTTGATTAAGATAAATGTTTAACCAATATTGAAGACAAAATCCCGCTCAGCAATGGACGGGATTTTTTGCTTATGAAAAGGATTGCAATACAGGGTATAAAGGGCAGTTTTCATGATATCGCTGCGCGTCAGTATTTTGACGGGGAGGATATCGAGTTGGTGGAATGCAGTACGTTTGAGGGGGTGTTCGGGGCAACTGCGGCTGACGAGAATCTGCTGGCTTTGGTTGCCATCGAGAATACGATTGCCGGTAGCCTGTTGCACAACTATGAGCTGATGAGGGATTCGGGGCTTACGATAGTGGGTGAACATAAATTGAGGATAAGTCATAGCTTGGTTTGCCTGCCCGAGGATAACTGGGCAGATGTGGTGGAGGTGAACTCGCATCCGGTTGCATTGATGCAGTGCAGGGATTTCCTGAACCGCCATGATGGGCTGAAGGTGGTCGAGGTTGCTGATACTGCTGGTGCAGCCGAGACAATCAAGCGCAGACAGCTGCACGGTCATGCGGCAATATGTCACAAGGATGCTGCTGGGATATATGGTATGAAGGTACTGGAGGAGGGCATTGAGACGAACAAGCATAACTATACACGTTTCCTGGTCTTGGCTAATCCCGCAAAAGCTGGAAAATATAGGGACATGACGAATACGAACAAGGCTTCGCTGGTGCTGTCGCTGCCGCATGAGGAGGGCTCGCTGAGTGCAATCCTGTCTATCCTGTCGTTCTACAAGATGAATCTGAGCAAGATACAGTCGCTGCCTATCATTGGCAAGGAGTGGCAGTATCTGTTTTATATTGATGTGGCCTTTGACAATTACAAACGCTTTCACCAAGCGATAAATGCCATAACCCCGTTAACCCACGAGTTGCAGAACCTGGGTGAATATACGGTATCGTGAAATACGCATTGCCTATTATGAATTACGAATTACGAATTATGAATTATGAATTATGATAAATCCCGCTGATAGATTGAGTCTGGTACAGGAGTATTATTTCTCGCGCAAACTGAAGGAGGTTGCGCAGATGAATGCCGAGGGGAAGGATGTTATTTCGCTTGCCATTGGCAGCCCTGATATGCCGCCAAGCAAGGATACTGTTGATACCCTGTGCCAGGTAGCAGGGATGCACGATGCTCATGGCTACCAGCCGACAATGGGTACGCCTGAGTTGCGCGGTGCCATGGCAAGGTTCTACAAGAGGTTCTATAATGTGGAACTGGATGCTGCCAGGGAGATTGTGCCGCTGATTGGTTCGAAGGAGGGTATATTGCATATCACCCTGGCTTTTGTCAATCCTGGCGAGGCTGTTCTGGTTCCGAACCCTGGATACCCAACTTATACGTCGCTGAGCAAGATATTGGGGGCAAGGGTCGTCAATTATGACCTGAGGGAGGATGATGGCTGGCAACCTGACTTTGAGCAGTTGGAGCGTCTGGCTGAGGAGAACGGGGATATCAGATTGCTGTGGACAAATTATCCCAATATGCCGACTGGCGGTCGTGCAAGGCGTGAAACGTATGAGCGTCTGGTGGAATTTGGCAAAAAGCACGATATCGTGATTGTGAATGACAATCCATATTCGTTTATACTGAACGATGGCGAGAAACTGTCTATCCTGCAGGTTCCGGGGGCTAAGGAGTGTTGTATTGAACTGAACTCGATGTCCAAGAGCCATAATATGCCCGGCTGGCGTGTAGGTATGCTGGCGGGGTGCGGGCAATTTGTACAGTGGGTATTGAAGATAAAGTCCAACATTGACAGCGGAACCTTCCGCGGAATACAACTGGCGGCTGCCAGGGCTATGGACAACACGGACGAGTGGCATAGGGAATTCAACATCGAAAACTATGCCCGCCGCCGCGGCTATGCCGAGGAGATAATGCGTATCCTGGGATGCAGGTTTGATCCTGAGCAGAGGGGGATGTTTCTGTGGGGCAGGATACCAGACGGTTACTCGGATTGCGAGCAACTGACGGAACGTGTACTGCACGAGGCACGGGTGTTTATCACGCCTGGCTTTATCTTTGGCTCGAACGGTGCACGGTATATTCGCATAAGCCTGTGTGCAAAGGATGAGAAGTTTGCCGAGGCTGTCAGCAGAATCAAGAATTCTGCATTATGAATTATGAATTAAGGAAAACTATATGGAATTGAATCTTTCGGCGTTAAATCTGCCTAGTGATAATGTGCGTCCCTTGGTTATTGCAGGTCCCTGCAGTGCTGAAACCGAGGAACAGGTTATGAATACGGCTATGCAGCTGGCCGGCAAGGGCTGCCACATGTTTCGTGCGGGTGTTTGGAAGCCGCGGACAAAGCCTGGTGGGTTTGAGGGTAATGGCGAGATGGCCTTGCCGTGGATGGCTACGGTCAAGGAGGAAACGGGTATGCTGCTTGCTACCGAGGTTGCTACGCCCGAGCATGTTGAACTGGCTCTGAAATATGGCATTGACATATTGTGGGTGGGTGCACGTACAACGGCTAACCCCTTTGCCGTGCAGTCCCTGGCTGATGCGCTGAAGGGTGTTGACGTGCCTGTGCTGGTCAAGAATCCTGTAAATCCTGACCTGGAGCTTTGGGTGGGTGCCTTGCAGCGTATCAATCAGGCTGGCGTGAAGCGTTTGGGTGCTATACACCGGGGTTTCTCGAGCTATGAGAAGAAGTTGTACCGTAACATGCCTATGTGGCAGATTCCCATCGAGTTGCATCGCCGCATGCCTGGGTTGCCAATATTGTGCGACCCCAGTCATATAAGCGGACGGAGGGACCTGATTGCCCCGTTGTGCCAGCAGGCGATGGATATCGGTATGGATGGATTGATTGTGGAGAGCCACTGCGAGCCTGACAAGGCCTGGAGTGACGCATCGCAGCAGGTGACGCCTGATGTACTGGATTACATCCTGTCGATGCTGATTATACGCGATGCCGTTGACCTTACGACTTCGCTGGCAACGTTGCGTAAGCAGATTGACGAGATTGA
>DJYQ01000036.1:10647-47555 GCA_002450165.1 Prevotellaceae bacterium UBA6974
GTATAAGAAGGAGCATGGACTGACGGTGGTGCAGACGAAACGCTACAGCGAGATATTGGACAAGCGTGCGGCACAGGGGGCACTGAGGGGTATCGAGTCTGACTGTATAAAGAAGATTTTCGAGTCCATCCATGAGGAGTCCGTACGTCAGCAAATTAACCTTATCAGCAAGTAATAATATGAGAATACTGATATTGGGTGCAGGTAAGATGGGGAGTTTCTTCACCGATGTACTGAGTTTTGACCATGAGTGTGCCGTGTACGAGGTTGATGCACGCCGAATGCGTTTCCTGTACAACACGCAGCGTTTCACCTCGTTCGAGGAGGTCAGGGACTTCTGCCCCGAACTGGTAATAAATGCTGTTACGCTGAAGAATACGTTGAAGGTTTTCAGGGATATCATCCCCTACCTTCCGGAAAACTGTATTATCAGCGATATAAGCAGTGTTAAGACGGGATTCCTGGATTTCTACGAGAGTACGGGTATGCGGTATGTGAGTACACATCCTATGTTCGGGCCTACGTTCGCAAACCTGGGGGCTTTGTCGCACGAGAACGCCATTGTGATTACCGAGGGTGATTATATGGGACGTGTCTTTTTCCTGGACCTGTACCGCCGGCTGGGACTGAATGTACATGAATATAGTTTTGACGAGCATGACGAGGCTATGGCGTATTCGCTGTCGGTACCTTTCGTCAGTACGTTTGTCTTCTCAGCCGTAATGAAGCATCAGGATGCTCCTGGCACTACCTTCAACCGTCACCTGAAGATTGCGCGCGGTGTGCTGAACGAGGATGATACCTTGCTGCGCGAGATACTGTTCAATCCACGCACCAAACATCATGTCGAAGATATTCGTGCCGAACTGAAGGAACTGATTCAGCTTATTGACGAGAAGGACGAGGAGGGGCTTGACCGCTATCTTGCCAAAATCAGGAAAAACATTCAGTAGATAACTATGCTTGGGATAATAGTCAATACTGCGACAATCGTTATAGGCAGCACTTTCGGAGCCATTGTGCGCGAAGGTATAGGCAACAGATACAGGGGGGCAATGTTTGATGCGCTGGGGCTGGCTTGTCTTGTCCTGGGGGCAAACGCGGCCCTGTCCAATATGGCAGAAAGCGAATATCCAGTGTTGTTTATCCTGAGTCTGTCCATCGGTGCAGTAATAGGAACATGGCTGGATCTGTCGGGCAAGATTGACAGACTGAATGCCAAGATTAATGCCAAACAGGGTAAGGAGGGTAATGCTCTGCAGGGATTGGTTACGGGTCTGTTGCTCTACTGCATCGGAACGTTTGCCATTGTCGGACCTGTGCTTTCAGCACTTTCCCCGTCACATGGATGGGAACTGGGCGAGCAGGCTAATACGTTCCTGTATACAAATGCTACGTTGGACCTTGTTACATCGGCTGTGCTTGCGGCATCATTCGGGTGGGTCATGCTACTGGCTGCGCCCGTCTTGTTCCTGTGGCAGGGAATGTTTTACGCTGTTGCCTTGTTCCTGGGCGACGGTCTGCCCGAAGCGGTGCGTTGCGAACTGTCCATCGTTGGCGGTGTGCTGATTGTAAGCTCGGGACTGGGGATACTGGGAATCAAGGACTGTAAGACGGTAAATCTATTGCCGAGCTTACTGGTTCCTGTGATATTCTACTTATGCGGGATGGTTGTAAAGGGATTGATGTAGGGTTGTTTATGGATTGGTGAGTATATGACTCCTATCGCACATATATACAATGCATATACTGGCAAGTTTGGCGTTCCACGTCAGAGCGGGATGGTGAACGGCTTGGTGTCACGGATTGTAATGGAGCCTGAGTACAGGCGGAGGGAGGCTTTGCGTGGCTTGGAAAGCTTCAGTCATGTATGGCTTCTGTGGACCTTTGATGCCCCGTGCAAGAGCCTGACCGTGAGGCCGCCGTTGTTGGGTGGAAACAGGCGGATGGGGGTCTTTGCAACGCGTTCGCCGTTCCGCCCGAACAACATCGGACTCAGCAGCGTACGCCTACTGGGGATCGACTGGGATTGTGCGGATGGGCCTGTATTGCTTGTGGACGGAGCGGACATGATGAATGGTACTGCGATTGTGGACATCAAGCCTTACTTGCCATTTACCGACGTGCATACGGACGCAACAGGCGGATGGACTGACGAAGTGGAGACTGCCCCTCTGCAGGTTGTGATACCGGACAAAATCCGCGCTACCTACCCTGCCCTTACGCCGCACGACTGGGAAATGCTCGTACAGATGCTGCAGAATGACCCCCGTCCTCGTTATCAGAATGATTCGTCGCGTATATACAGTTTCGAGTACGCGCAGCATACCATGCACTTTATTGTCAAGGATAATACGGCTACACTGACCGAGAAATATTACCGAACATAAAAACATATTGACATGAAAAAGTTTCTTTTTGTACTTATGTTGTTGACTGGTACGGCTGCAATGGCTCAGGTTGACAACTATTGTCTGGAGTTTGATCCATCGGGTGTGGTAAATCTGGGCAAAGTAAGTAATCTTCCTGCTACCGAGGGTGACTATACCCTACAGTTCTGGTTCTGCCCTACGCAGTGGACGCCTAAGGCGGCACTGGTTCGTAGCAACACGTTCAGCATAAAACTGGGTAATGATCATGCCCTGGTGCTGAATGACGGTACCAACCACCTGACGATTACTGACAACCGTATGGGCGAGGGCAAGTGGTGTCATGTGACGGTGCGTGCAAACAAGGCTGCAAACCAGACGAATGTTACGCTGAACGACATCAAGACTTACGTCCTGGAGCAGTATCTGTCGCTTCCGGCCAAGAATAATTCATTATGGCTTGGTGGCAACTACAAGGGGCGTATGGACGAGATTCGCCTGTGGAAGACCTTGCTGCCAACGGATTACGCAAGTTTCTATAATAACACCATAAACAAGCTTCATCCCCAGTGGTCGTCGCTGGTTGGGTACTGGAAGTCGGATCAGGAGCAGTGTGCGAACGTGATAAACTTCAAAAACGAGACGGTCAAGGGTACGCAGGCGACGACTGGCTTGCATGGTACCATGTCGGCAAGCGGCGTGAGGAAGGTAAGGTATAGTGACAATCCGCAGATGAAATACCGCATACACATGGCTTACGACAATCTGGAGCATACCTTCACGACAGGCTATGACAGTGACCACTATGGCTGTCTCAGTAATTTCATTTCGATACTAGGTATCAATACCGACAAGAACGGCAATGCGTGGTTCAGTGCTCCCGTCCAACAAGGTCAGGTAAGCGAGGGGGCTGAGTATCTGGAGTCATTTGGTAATACCAGCAACAAGCGTACTGGTTTGCTGCACCTGACTACCGAGGATGCTACGATGACGTTGCCGCAGAATATTATACCGGCTGACGCGACAAACTTTACCATCGAGTTCTGGCTGAATATTGACGAGTGGAAGGAAGGGGCCAAGGTTTTGTCCAAGCGCGTTGACGACAACAACTTTATAGAAATCACACTGGGTGCGCCCAATACCAGCGGAGCGGGACCTATCTACCTCCAGTGCAATGGTGCCGAAAAGACTGCATTGCAGGCATGGAACGGCAGTGGCATGACATCCCTATTCCGTACCGGCAACTACTGGTATTTCTTTGCCCTCACCCAAGAAAACTTTCCGGAACTTGCCGGCAATGCCATAGGCCTTGGTTCGGCACCGATGATTCTTGGACAGGGACTCAAGTGTAAGTTTGATAATTTTGCAACATTCAACATTACCCGTACCGAGACACAGATTACCAATGACCGCGGCGGTGCTGAGATGCCTGCGCCTGGCATGAGGTTAGGTGCCTGGAGTTTCTATAACAAGATTGGATATTACCGTTTTGAGAAGCCGCATAACCTGGGATTTGACTCGTATTCGATGCCTGGTTATCTGGATTTCATGAAGAATACGGCAGGCAATTTGCGCGGACAGAGGTGGCTTGCTACTGCTACACAGCCATCAGACGGTTCGCTGGGTACCGCAGTCGGTTCCGACGCCAACCGCAAACGTATGGCCCAGGCTCTGGCTGATTGTGCCAACCAGGAGGGTATTGACGGTGTTGACATAGATTTCGAGTGGCTGTACAATCAGGCAGGATGGCGCAACATAGGACTTATGATCAAGGAGATGCGTCCGCTTTTGAAAGAGGGAAAGATTGTTTCGGTCAGCATGCACAACGTGACATACAATTTCCCGACAGACTTGATGCAGTATGTTGACTATTTCAACATTCAGCAGTATGGCCCCCAGTCAACACACTCGTACTACAGCACATTTGTGAACTACACAAACAACATTATCAACTGGGGTGTTCCGCGCAACAAGCTTTTGCCTTCGTACGCCACTATTAGCAACAATGGTGGCGGTGCGGGAGCAATAGGCTATAACTGGAATGCCGGCAATATCGCCGATGATCAGGAAAGCTTTGTATATAATGGCAGCAACTATGTGATGAACTCGCTGAACCAGGTGGTTGAACGTACGCGCTACGCCCGTGACAGCGACCTAGCCGGAATCATGTATTGGGATATGTGCAATGACCTGCCATCCAGCAATCCACGTTCGATGGCACGCAGGTGCTCGTACATAATAAATGCCAACGTACATCCGCTTATCGAAACCGTTGCGGCAAGCAAGCAGGCTCCCAGCCCCGAGGAGGATACTACAGCGCCTGTTGAAACCGAAGATCCCGAGGACCAGGGGGGTACGACCGAGGAACCGGTGCAAATCAAGACCCTGGATGAGCTGAAGGTTAACGTGAAGGCTGTAAACATTATCAACACCAATGGCTTGGGCATCATCTACAACAACCCTGCAAAGACCAATATATGGCTGGGCGAAAGCAGCAATCCGGCAATGAGTCAGAGTGTTGACCATGACAGTGACGATGCTACGTGGATGATAATGCAGAAGAATGAGCGGTGGTATATCTATAATGTAGGGCGCAAGGAGTTTGCCAAACTGCCAGAATATAGCACAAGCAGCAATCCTGCGACATTCAGCGCCGAGCCCTTGCCTGTCGAGGTTACATGTGACGGCAATGGTGTATTCTGCTTCCGGCTGGAAGGTCAGACACATGAACGTTCGTGGATGTGTGCTTCTCCGCAGCTAAGCGGTACCCCTGTGTGTCACTGGACAAGCACGGACAGCGGCTCGACATGGCAGATTGTAACAGTTCCGATGGCCGACAGCCACAGTGCACGCAATATAGCCAACGCCATGCTTGACTATGCTGCTGACAAGGAAGGATATGATAATGCAAACAAGATTTCGACACTTTCCGAGATAGAAGACGACCAGGTTTACACTGTCAAGAATTCAGCAGGCCTGGGCATTATATACAACAATCCGTCCAACAGCAACCTGTGGCTTGGCGAAAGCAGCAATGCGACCTTCTCGTCAGCGGTCAACCGCTTTGCAGAGAACAGCATGTGGCTTGTAATCCACTACAGCAACCAATACTATCTGTATAACGTGGGACGCAGGCAGTTTGTCAAAGTTCCGGTATTTGACGTGGTCAGTCAGCCATGTTCATTCCAGGACGAGCCATTTGCCCTGGAGATGACACAGCAGTCAGGCGGTTTCACCTTCCGCGAGAGTGGCAGCAGCGCCGAACGAGGCTTCATGTGCGCAGCACCGCAGAATGCAGCAAAACCCGTTGCACAGTGGACAATTGACGATAGTGGATGCCAGTGGATGCTTGTCAAGGTTCCGGGTTGCAATGCGACAGAAGTTCTGGCAGATGCAATGGAAAGCATCATTGCAACAGGCATCACATCACTGGATGGTCAGGAGAATGCAGGATATAGGGAAGGCATCTACACCCTCAGCGGCATGAAAGTCAACGGCCAACCCTCAAAAGGCATATATATCGTAAACGGCAAAAAAGTGGTTAGGTAATTCATAATTGACCAAAACCTTCAAAACCACCTTTCTGAGCCGGATGCTCCTATCGTAGCATACAACACCATCAGTAATAATCTTGCTTGTGAACATGTTGACTCACAGACAACCTTATTACTGATGGTGTTATCCTTATCAGGATTACGGCTCATCAAGGAAAAACAAGAAAAAAGTTTACCGTTTACTGTTTAACTTCCCTCTGCCATCAGTCTTCTTCCCTCGTATGTTTTTAATGTTTTAGTTAAGGCCGCATTTGGTCATAAATAGAGTTAGTACTGAAACTCAAAACTGTATATGTTTAACGTTTGGGATGAATCAACAACAGTAATGCAGTTGGTCAGCACCAATTTTGCCATGGTAGAAAAATATATGTGCTATTTGTTCTCGGACGTATATTCGATGGCGTATTCCATTACTTTTTTTTACCAGTCTCAAATCTCAAACAACGGTGTTGATTTAGAAGGGGCATATAGCCCCAAAAAGCGAGAGGCCGTTTCTCTCTTCGAGGGAGGCCGTGACTCTGATTCAGTCAATGCTCCGCACCTCATTCTCTTCATTATCTGCAAGCGCCTTCTTCTTGCGATTTTCCTGGGCACCGGCCTTAATAAGGGCACGCGCTGCGGTTATGATTCCATGGCCTGATTCACCAGTAGTTATGCGCAGGGAACCTATCTTCTTGACCGTGTCCATCATGCTGTTCTCGACGTCGTCAAAGCGCTTGCTGAAGTCCTGCACTCTCTCTACGATAAGATTGGCGGCCTTGACCATCTGCTCCTGATTCTCCAACTGGCGAATCTGTGTCCACATCATCTCGAGCACGCGCAGATTCATATACATGGTCTGCGGGCCGAGTATCATGACACCCTCGCGATATGCTTCGTTCCACAGGGCTGTATCATTCTCTAATGCCAGGTTCAGTGCACCTTCGATGGGTAGGTACATGATGGCAAAGTTCAGCTTGTTATAACCCTTGGGCAGATAGCGTGTATAGTCCTTGCGTGCCAAAAGCTTTACCTGCTTGCGCACACTGCTCAGATGCTCCTGCAGGTACATGGTACGCTCCTCCTGTGTCTCGGCATTTACATAACGCTCATAGGCAGTAAGGCTCATCTTGCAGTCCACCACAACGTGTCGGTTCTGGGGGAAATGCAGGATATAGTCGGGTATCAGGTTACTGCCGTCATCACTCTTAATTGCGCGGCCGTTGCTGTCACGCAAGGTCTCCTGGGTATCATACTGCTCCCCTTCGCGTAACTCCATATCCTCGAGCAGCTGACGCAGTTTCAGCTCGCCGAATGTACCTTGTATCTTAACCTCGCCTGTCAGTGCGCGTGTAAGCCTGTCTGCTCTCTCTCCCAGTGCGTTGCTCTGTTTCATGTTGGCCTGAATCGTTGCATCCAGACGGGTCAGTGCATCTCGCTGCTGCTGGCGGTTACTCTCCAGGACACGGGACATTTCCTCCAGACTCCTCTGCAACGGGTCGATAATCTGAGACACCTGCTGACGGTTGGTCTCGCCCAGTTCCTGCTGGCGGGACTTCAGAACATTCTCGCTCGTACTCTTTAGCTGCTCGCTGATCAGGTTCATCTGCAGACGCATCTCCTCCTTTTGGTCACCCATACTGCGACGGCCCATGATGTACCCTACGACAAACATTGCTGCAACGGCAACCGTTGCTATGATAAATACTGCAACACTCATATTCCCTTATTTATAATTGACTTTATATCCTGTGGACTTTCGGCAAAACAAATGGCTCCCATCTGCAGCAGTTCCTCGCGTGTGCGGAATCCCCACAGCACGCTGATACATTGCAGGCCCGAGTTTCTGGCTGTAGCCAAATCCACATCACTGTCACCTATGTACACACTGTCCCCGACTGCTGCACCCAGTTCACTCATTGCCAACCGAACCATATCGGGGGCAGGCTTGCGTGCAATGCCGGGACGCTCGCCTATAGCCACGTCTATGGTATCGGAAAACCAACGTCTGTGCAGTTCGTCTATGCCTTCCTGCAGCTTATTGGACACGATAGCCATCCTGTAGCCGGCTGACTTCAGTTCGTGTAGCATATCCTGGATGCCCTCATACGGGAATGTATGATCCTCGCAATGAAGCAGATACCAGTTGCGAAACTCGTCAAACACGGCTTGGAATTGCGGATTCTGCTCTCCGTCCGGAACTGAAAGTCGGACCAGGCGCCTTACTCCGTTACCAACCGAACGGCGTATCTGTTCCATGGTACGCTCGGGCATGTTGTATTTCCTCAGTGCATGATTTACTGCCATTGCCAAATCCTGCAGTGTGTCCATCAGCGTTCCGTCCATGTCCCATATTATATTTCTTATCGTATTTGCCATATCGTAACCCTTCGTGCTGTTATTTCACTCTCCATGTGTGCAAAGTTAAACATTTCACCTGATATAGAAATGCTTTTACTGGAACGAGTTTTTGTTTTTAGAAAATTTTCATTAACTTTGTCACGTGAGTACTATGTTATTTCGGTATGAGAAATCCAACATTCCACTACATGCACAACTGTTTATGCACCATTGGTGTGTTTCTGATGCTGACCTTTCTGTACTCATGCTCGACGACTGCCCAGGAATTCCGTTCATTTCATAACAAAGCTCCGGGAGGCTACAATTTCTGGATGTACACACCGCCTGCAACGGCCGATTCGGCGCATCATGCAACCGCGGTCACCAGCAAATATGGCAAACATAGAAAACAACACACTCACAGGGAACTGAGACCCCTTGTGGTATTCCTGCACGGTGCCAGTTTATGCGGCCATAACCTGCAGATGGTGCGACGTTACGGCACGCTGGATGCACTGGACAGGGGACGTAAGATAGATGCATACGTCCTGGCACCGCAGAATCCCGGTGGTGCATGGAAACCTGACAAACTGATGCACCTGTGCGAATGGGCTATACGCAACTACGACATTGACACCACACGCATATATGTCCTGGGCATGAGCCTTGGCGGTTACGGCACTATAGACTTTGCCGCAGCATATCCGCACCGCATAGCGGCTGCAATGGCCCTGTGCGGAGGAGGCACTGGCAAAACACTGGGAAACCTTAATCAGCTACCGTTGTGGATTCTGCACGGAACTGTCGATCGTGCAGTTCCCATCAGCGCATCTGATAAAGTCGTGGCTGCAATGCAGGCTGCGGGACCTACTGACCGACTTATCTACTCGCGACTGAAGGGTTATAATCATGGTCAGCCAGCACGTATATTCTATATGAAAGAAACATACGAATGGCTGTTCTCCCATCGCCTCAACGACAAGGGACGTCCCGTTAACCGTTCCGTTACAATAAACACCACCAACATACCGCTTGCCTACCGTGATCTGGAACGAAAAGGAGCATTGGCAGGCAGTACCAAAGGACATACGGTAACGGATACCAGAGAATCCGTTGTACAAACAAGCAAACCAACACCAGTTCAATAATGATCAAGGATTTCAACAAAACCGCAATTATCACAGCCACTCAGGATATTTCATATTCCGAGCTATTGGCACGCATAGATAACTATGCCGGCTTCACACCCAGTGGATCAGACACCAAAACACTGATATTCAGCGAGAATCGCAGCGGATGGATATATGCTTTCTTCTCGGTATGGAAGAATGGTGGAATCCCTGTGCCTGTAGATGCATCCAACTCGGCACACGATGTTGCATACATAATCAACGACTGCAGCCCTTCCTGCATCTGGGTATCTCGCGACCGCGAGGCTGTTGCACGCGAGGCAATAAAGGAAACAGGCGCACAAACATCCGTTCTCATTATTGACGATTACGAGGATACACCGCTCCAGACACCCCTTGCTCAAAACAACGGGGACGTCGAGACAATGTCGGACACAACGCTGGGATGGGGACGCAAACACAGCGAGACCGCCGTCATTATTTATACCAGCGGAACGACAGGTTCGCCCAAGGGCGTAATGCTCAGTTTTGCCAACCTGTGGGCAAATATCAAGAGTGTTGCGTTCGAGGTACCAATTTTCAACGACAGACGCCGTACTCTGATTCTACTGCCGCTGCACCACATACTCCCACTAATGGGATGCATGATAGCACCTATAATCATGGGAGGCGGAGTAGCCATAAGCCCGTCAATGAGCGGACCTGATATCATGAATATACTGTGCCGTGGCCGCGTAGCCATCTTCGTAGGTGTACCACGCCTGTGGCAGACATTGTATTCAGGCATCATGAAGCAGATCAATGCCCACGCCATTACGCGGGGATTGTTCGGCCTATGCTCCACTGTTAAGAGCACCACCCTATCACGCATCATATTCCACAGCTTGCACAAGAAGATGGGCGGCAATTTGGAATACTGCGTATGCGGGGGTGCTGCACTTGACCGCGAGATAGGCAGCGGACTGCAAACCTTAGGTCTCAGCTTGCTTGAAGGCTACGGAATGTCCGAAACTGCCCCCATCATCGCATTCACACGCCCCGGTGACTACATTCCGGGATGTGCAGGACTGCCACTGCCCAGCGTGCACTGCAAACTGATAAGCCTTGACGGTGGCGATGAAACACCCGAGGAAGGCGAACTCTGTGTCAAGGGCCCTAACGTAATGCAGGGATATTACAACCGTCCCGAGGAAACAGCGGCCGTAATAGACAAGGATGGCTATCTGCATACCGGCGATATAGCACGCTTTGACAAGGATGGGCGCGTCATACTGACAGGACGCTGCAAGGAAATCATCGTCCTTTCCAACGGCAAGAACGTACAGCCCAGCGAAATTGAATACAAACTGGAAAAATTCGAGGAACAAGTCAAGGAGGCTGCCGTTGCACAGGACGGTGACATGTTGCGCGCCATTATCGTTCCTCAGCCTCTTTGGGCTGGTGAGCGCAATGATACTGAACTGGAAATAGCACTTAAACGCGAAGTGCTGGAACCATACAACCTAAACGCACCGGGCTACAAGAAGCTCATGTCCGTAATGGTTTATCGGGACGACCTGCCACGCACCAAGCTGGATAAACTGCAGCGATATAAGCTGAAGGATATATTGGCTGGTCGTCGCGAGGATCATGCCGCCCAGGTGCAGACAATACCCGAGCCGACCAGCAATGAATACCAGATACTGAAGAACTACATCCAGCAGGAAAAGAAGATTCCCGTACACGGTACTGACCATATCGAGACCGATCTTGCAATGGATTCGCTCGACAAGGTTGGTCTGCAGGGATTCATCGAGAACACCTTTGGTATGGAAATTGATGTTGACAACATGGCAACCTTCCACAACATTGCTGCCATGGCCAAGTATATTGCCGACAACAAGACACGTATGGAGGTTGAGGAAATTGACTGGAACAAAATATTGCACCAGCATAACACAGTAAATCAAAGTAAGGAGCAACTGGCACGTACGCAACTGCCACACACATCGTTCCTGTACCCGGTGTGGACCAAGATTCTGAAATTAATCGTTGTGTGCCACAACAGCCTATCCATCAAGGGAAAACAAAATCTTCCCAAGAAAGGTCCGTACATACTGGCTCCCAACCACCAGAGCTACATCGATGCGCCCATCGCATTGGCGGGACTGTCGTACAGTCAGGTCCGCAAGACATATTTCTATGCGACCGAGGAACATATCAACACTCCGGTACGCCGTCTGCTGGCACGCCGTAACAATATCATAATAATGGAACGCCGCAACCTGAAAAACTCCATTCTGAAGATGTCACGCGTGCTGCAACAGGGATGCAATCTGTGTATCTTCCCCGAAGGCTCACGCACACACACAGGCGAGGTAGGAGAGTTCAAGAAGACTTTTGCCATCCTCTCGCTCGAGTTGAACATTCCCATCATTCCTGTGCGCATAACAGGTGCCTTCGAGGCAATGCCACGCACCAGCAAATTACCTAACACACATCATGTACAGGTCGAATACCTCGAGCCGATTGTGCCAACCGGGACTGACACATACGAAAGTCTGAGCGAAGCTACCAGACAAAAAATCGCAGCTGGCATAGAAGTCTGAAACAAAAACAGTCCTGCCTGGCGCGTTGCGTCAGGCAGGATCATATAAACATCCACTCCTTACGTTCACTCTCTGACATCTTTTCAATGGCGTAACGCAAAGTTGTACGAGGCATCTCGTGAGCATGCCTGTAAAGGAAGTCACGCAACAATTGCATCGAGACACGCTTTCCCATCTCTCTGAGCATCCATCCTACAGCCTTGTGCATCAGGTCGTGGGGATGGTGTAGATGTTTTTCTGCATAACGCAGGCACCACGATGGATCACCCTGTCTGGAAGTCCACCATGTACACACCATGCTCATACGTTGTTTCCAAAGATTGCCGCTATCCGCAAGATCGTCAAGAACCTTTACTTTGTAGTTACTGTCACCCAGGTCTGAGTCCAAAAGAAGCCAACGTCCCAGAATCTTGTGCACTGACAGATCCACCAAGTCCCAATTATTGGCATATTCGGCATATTGAAGATACATTGTCAGGATTTCATCACGCTTTCTGACTGCCTCGGCATCATTCTCCAACCGCTTCGTGGCAAGCTTCTCAAATTTTGCAACAAGTATCAGGAAACCACAGAGACGTACTTCGTGCCAACAGTTGGTCAGCAATTCCGGAAGAGCATACAAATGAATATCCCGTCCCACAGACTTAACAATTTCACGTGTCTGTGGCACCTTAAGTCCCAGAAATTCGTCACCCTCGCCATATTCGCCAGGTCCCGTCTTGAAGAAACGCATCAGAATCTCTCGCTGCACATCGTCATGCAGCGACTCCATATAAGTGACTATTTCCTTTGCTGTCATCATATTCTTACCATTTCAAAACAAAAGAGGATGTACCATCCGGCACATCCTCTTCTTTTTTATCTTTCAGCAGAAACTACTGTCTGATTACTGTTTGATTGTGCAGATGCTTACGCGGTTCCAATCTGGCTCGCTGAAGCTGTCACCTACACCCTTGCCCTCGGCCTTGATGCGGTTCTCCTTGACACCATACTTCTTAATCAAAGCCTTCTTCACGTTCTCGGCACGCTTCTGAGCCAGACGCTCGTTAATCTCAGCACTGCCCTCTGGGCTTGCATAACCGTAGATAACAACCGAAGCGTCAGAATGATTCTTCAAGAATGTTGCAATACGCTCTACATTAGGCATTTGACTTGCTGTAACCTCGCTCCTACCCTGACTGAAGTAAACATAGCACTCCATGTTGTCGCGAGTGTTTGTTACAGTATTTGTAACAACCTGAGGAGCACGGTTCTTAAGATCAGCAATTTCCTTGTTCAGGCTGGCAATCTTGCTGTTGCTTGCATCCAGAGCAGCACGAGCCTCGTTGATTTTTGCGTTCAGTGCATCAATCTCAGCCTGGTTGCGCAGAGTTGGCTTAACGAAGTCATGAGTACCGTTGCTGGTCTTGAAGTGGTAAACGAAACCAGCTGTCATCTCGAATACGCCATTACGCTTATCCAACTTACCATTCTGGATACCGCCCCATACAACTGCAGGATTAACTACGATAGCCCAAGCACGCTTCTTGCCCAGGTTGAAATTGAATTCAACACCTGCGGTGTAAGTCATCTGGTCATTGTTACCAGCATATTCATTGCTGGCAGTCCAGCGGGTCCAACCCAGACCAGTGTAGATAACCGGCTCAAACATACGACGGTGACCCTTGTAGCCAAGAAGCATGTTGGTCATGTTGAACTTAGCATAACCGTTCAGTGCAACGGCGTCAAATACTGTGTACGAGTTGTAAAAAGAGCCTGCGCCAATCTGTGTACGGAAATCAGCACCCAGACCAAACCAAGGGTTCAGGTACTTATCAGCACCCACAACAATTGTAGGGCTAAAGTGACCCATATCCATCATCCACTCGGTAGTACCAGCCTGCACGCTTACACTCCAGTTGTCCCAAAAACGGCTAGAACCAGTATAATTCTTCTGATCCTGAGCCTGTGCAGAAAATGCAACCATAAAAGCTGCAATAGCTACAATAAACTTTTTCATTTTTCAGAATTTTTAGTTAAGTTCTTATATGGTTTTTTACCTCAATTTCAAGAACCAATGTTTAAATCTTTTGCAAACATACTATTTTTTTTACACAAAACAACATTTCTAAACATAAAATAAGTATCTTTGTACGAAAATTTAGCGATTTAATGACAATTTAAACACAATACATTATAAATATGACAAACCAAGTTTCGGAAAACATTCTATACACAGGTATCGACGATCTTGACATCGACCTTTTTGAAAGTCAGTACGCAGTACCCGAAGGCATGAGCTACAACAGTTGGATTATCATCGACCAGAAGATAGCCATCATGGATACTGCAGATGCACGCAAAGGACAAGAATGGCTCCATAACATCGACGAGACACTGAAAGGACGCCAACCTGCATACCTGATATGTCACCACATGGAACCTGACCACTCTGCACTCGTAGCACAAGCCATGGAACTATATCCGGCCATGACACTTGTATGTAGCCAGAAAGCAAGCCAGATGATGCTCAATTTCTTCCATGGTGCAGACCTGAAGGACCGTACGCTCAACATCAAGGAAGGCGACACTCTGGAGCTTGGCAGCCACACACTGCACTTTATAGCAGCACCGATGGTGCATTGGCCAGAGGTTATGATGAGTTACGAAAGCACCGAGAAAGTCCTGTTTGCAGCAGACGGTTTTGGCAAATTCGGAGCACTCTGCCATGAAACAGACGACTGGGCATGCGAGGCACGCCGCTACTATTTCAACATCTGTGGCAAATACGGTGCACAAGTTCAGTCAGTTCTCAAAAAAGCAGCTAAATTGGACTTACAGGCTATCTGCCCACTGCATGGTCCTGTACTTACAGGTAAGAAAATGCAAGATGCCATCAGTCTCTACGGCACATGGAGCCGCTACGAAGCCGAAACCGACGGTGTACTGATAGTTTATGCCAGCATTCACGGAGGAACAGCCGCTGCAGCACAACGGATGGGTGAGATACTTAAGGCAAAAGGCGCACCCAAGGTTGTTGTCAGTGATTTGAGCCGTGATGACCTTGCCGAGGTTATCGAAGACGCATTCCGCTATCCACGCATACTGTGCTGTGCCGCAAGCTACGATGGAGGAATGTTCCCCCCTATGCACGACCTGCTCTACCATCTGCAGATAAAGAACTACCAGAAGCGCACCTTCGGCCTGCTGGAAAACGGAAGTTGGGCACCATGCGCGGCACGCGCAATGCGCAGTATTATCGAAACAATGAAGGACTGCAAAATCGTAGAGCCCGTTGTTACCATCACTTCGCGCATGAAGGACAGCGACCTCCCTGCAATGGAGGCCCTTGCTGACGCTCTGTTAAAAGGATAGCGACTACACATACAAAAATACCACCACTGCCCCAGCCTCCCATCCCATTCCCACACCCCCAAGGCTGGGGATTTTTATACCCCCGTCTTTTTGGCTCGAGCCAAACGATCAAATGGCATGAGCCAATCGATCAATCGGCTTAAGCCAAACGGCAAAATGGCTCTATAGGAAAATCCAGTTATTTCGCACTATACAAACAAACGCGTCTCGTAATGAGGCGCGTTTATTTATATTGACAATATTACCAAAAAAATCTGTGTTTACCAAGCGAAATTGAGACCTACACCGATAACATCGTTGTGACGGTTGTAAACATCGGTCTTGATGCCAACGGCTGTTGGTGTGTTGACGGTACGGTCCTGATAGAAGGTGTGCATATAGCCGAGGTCAATATTGAACAGTCTGCTGGCATGGATACGTACACCGCAACCGAGCGAGTTGCTTGAGCAGCAAAAACTGATATCGTTCATATACTGATCGCTGACACCATACATGGTCTTCTGCCACGAAGCAGAAACCGTCAGACGCTTGTGGCACATCCATTCGATACCCGCCAACACCTCGTGCGTATCATGGTCAATAAGGTCACGCTTGTCAACAATGGAGGTCGATCCGTCGATAGGATTTGTCACCTCGGCTGTTCCCTTGTTTGCACTCTTGTCCTGGAACCAGTGATATGCCAAGCCTATACGGATGTTCTCCTTTGGGCTGTACTGTGCACCCAAAGCGAGATATCCGGGAATGTCATCAGCAACCTTCTTACCATCGGCAAAGGCTGCCAGTGTGTTGCTATAGTTCGGGCTACTCGGATCTACCAAGGTCTGTGTGTATTCGTTCATACGAGTCGTGTTCTTCATACGAATCTTGGTCTTGAACTCGTACTTGGCTGCCAAATTCCAATACTTGTTGATGTACCAGTTGATACCGAGCACAGGGGTCACGCCGAAGCCTGTCTGATCGCAGTTCATGCTGAGAGTTGTATTACGTCCGTTGACTTCTACCGTCTGTCCTGCAAGCTGCTGGGATCCGTTCTCGGAAGCATATGTATAAGTGCTACCGCCGTCCGTACTATACATAACGTCCTGAACATAACCGTTGTAGTTACCCGTTGCATATACACCACGGATACCCAGATAGAGCGATAGGTTATCCAGAACCTTGTATGTAGCACCAACCTGCAGACCAAACATATAGTTGTTACCATTCATATATGCAGTATTGCTGAAACGGTAGTTGGTTGCAAACATACGCCTTGCCTGTTCTGTAGCAGCCGGCTGGTCCAAACCATAGGCTGTCATCAACTGAGGCACTACAGCCTGGATATAACTTGTGCCTACAGTACCAAATAGTTTGCCTGCATAGAGCGCCTCGAAAGACCCGATACCGTCCAAGAACTCACATGCACCGCCTCCGCCTACTACTGCCAGTTCGCCGTTGACGCTCCACTTCTTGCCACTGTTGTAGCTGAAGCCAATAGCAGGTATAACAGGTGCAAAAGCACGACCCTCGTAACGATGTGTATCGGAGCCGTAGTTTTTGGGGTTGTAATGGAACAGCGGGAATGTTGTAGTAATGTTACGTTGCTGTATGGCAGTCTGGTTATGAATACTGAAGTGCCAGCCCTTGGTAAGGAATGCGCTACCAGCCGGGTTTGCATGAAGTGATGTCAGTGTAATGTTGGCATCCTGAGTAAAGAAACGCAGGAAATGCGCATTGACATTTGTGTTTGTGTTAATACCACCTGCAATTGCGGTGCTACATGCCAGCACAGCTGCCAGCGAAATAAGGATTTTTTTTCTCATATTTTTACACATTTGTGCTTAATTCGGGCGCAAAGGTAACACTTTTTATAGAATAGTGCAAATATTTCTTAACTTTTTGCACACCAACAGGCGTTTTTGTGCACAAAAAACCCCAACTCGAACACGAGTCGGGGTCAAATATATGATTAGAAAACCTTGGATTTACTTCTTAGCCTTAGCCTTAGCAGCCTTGGACTTGGCTTTTGCTTTTGCAGCATCGTACTTCTTCCACAGGTTCTTCTTTGCACAAAGAGCCTTCTGCGCCTCGGTGTAAGCTGCTGCTGCTGCCTCTACCTTAGCTTCCTCGTCAGCAGGTGCATACGCATGACGATAACCCTTTACCTGATTCCATGCGCCACGTGTGAAGTCGGGGAATGCTACAGATGCACAGTTGTTGTCCATTGACAGCGTGCCCAGTTCGGCAAGGCAACACCATTCTGCCAAATCATAGACATCCATGTCCAAAGGCAGACCGTTCTGCAAGCAATACACAAGACGTGCGTCCATAAAGAAATCCATACCACCGTGACCGCCTACCTTCTGTGCCATCTCGCCATACTTGGTAATAATGGGATGCTGATACTTGGCCATAAGAGCGTCGTGCTCGGCACGTGGCAGGAAGCCATGGCTTGACAGGTCATCAACCTTGGGAGCTACACCACTGGCAGTAAGCTGACTCTTGTCCAATGCAAAGTGCGGCTCGGGGTACTTGGTTGCATATCCCTTGGTACCGGTGAGCTTGAAAAGACGATTGTATGGCTGTGGATTCATCACGTTATGCTGAATCTCAACAACCTTGCCATTTGCAGTACGCATCAAAGTTGTTGTCTGGTCACCATTGCGGAACTCAGGACAATCCTTGCCTGTGTGCTGCCTAACCCATTCGCGGCCATGAGCACTCTTGGTATCCATTGCAACCAAAGTAGTGAAACGGTCACCACGATGGATGTCCAGACACTGTGCAACGGGGCCCAGGCCATGTGTAGCATATACATCACCGCGGTTATCACGATTGTACTTCATACGCCAGCCAAGTTTTGCCTGATCGGGATCTGCAGGATTCTTCCAGTAGTAGCTCCAGAAATCGTCAAGATTGTGGATGTAAGCACCCTCACCGCGCAGAATCTCACCAAAGACACCGTTCTGTGCCATGTTAAGGGCGTTGAGCTCGTACCAGTCATAGCAGCAGTTCTCAAGAATCATACAGTGCTTACGTGTCTTCTCGCTAAGGTTGACAAGTTCCCAGCACTGTTCCAGATTCATAGCACTTGGCACCTCGATTGCAGTATGCTTGCCATTCTCCAACGCACACTTGGCAACAGGGAAGTGATGATCCCAGTCAGTAGCCACATAAACCAGATCGACGTCTGCGCGCTTGCATACATCCTCATAACCCTTCTCACCGCTGTAGATAGCAGCAGGGGGCAGACCACGCTCGCGGAGGAAACGCTGACATGCCTCAGCGCGCTCCTCGACATAATCACACAGGGCAACAATCTGTACACCTGGGATGAAGGTGAAGCGCTCTACAGCACCGGGACCACGCATGCCGAGACCTACGAAAGCAACGCGGACGGTCTGCAGCTTGGGAGCTGTGAGTCCAAGAACGTTGGTCTGACCTGCAGGACGCTGCGGAGTGTCAACGACGATAGTACCCTTGTCCCAATGCCACTTTGTGCTGGGCGAGAGTGACTGTGCTGCTGACATGACAGTAAAGCATGACAGGAGTACAGCAATAATTCCTTTGAATTTCATGTTGAAAAGTTGTTGTTTAAATTAATTAGTATTGTTTGTTATATCGTTTTCAATACACGACATGGGCAAAGTTAATGATTTTATGTTTAAGTTCCAAGAAAATTATAACAGAATAGATTATTTTTTTTATCTTTGTACCCGATATAACATTATGGAATACACGCGCGAGAAACTTCTGGGGAAAAATCAGGCCGAGTTGAAAGAGATTGTCACTGGACTGGGGTTGCCTGGATTTACTGCCAAGCAGATTATGCAGTGGATCTACAGAAAGGGCGTGTCAGACATAGAGGAAATGACAAACCTGAGCCTTAAGGCCAGGAAACTGCTTGCAACACATTTTCATATAGGCCACATGCCGCACGTCGCCCGTCAATGCAGTGTGGACGGCACGATAAAATACCTGTTCCCCACAAGCATCGGGACTGAAACTGTAGAGTGTGTGTATATACCTGACGGAGAACGCGCTACGCTGTGCGTGTCATGCCAGGTAGGTTGTCGTATGGGATGCAGGTTTTGCCTGACTGGACGCCAGGGATTCAGGGGCAATCTGACCGCAGGCGACATCCTTAATCAGGTATATGCCCTGCCCGAACGTGAAAACCTGACAAACATTGTGTTCATGGGTCAGGGCGAGCCGCTGGACAATCTGGACGAGGTACTACGTGCTACCGAGTTGCTTATGGAGCCCATGGGATGGGCATGGAGCCCAAAACGTATAACTGTCAGTACCGTAGGCGTACGCAATGGGTTGTGGCGCTTTCTCGATGAAAGTCCATGTCATCTGGCACTCTCGCTCCACAACCCATTCCCTGTAGAACGCAAGGAGATGATGCCAGCCGAGAACGGCTACGGCATTTCGGAAATTATACAGATGCTTAGACAGTTTGACTGGAGCCATCAGCGCCGTATCAGTTTCGAATACATCGTATTTACAAACGTTAACGATTCGGAGCGCCACGCCAGGGAACTGGTCAGGCTGCTTGCACAACTTGAGTGCCGTGTAAACCTAATCCGCTTCCACGAGATTCCGGATTCGCCATACGCAACAACTAACGAGGAGAGGATAACATGGTTGCGTGACTATCTGTCAAAGCACGGTATCACAACAACAATACGGGCAAGCCGCGGACAGGACATCTGGGCTGCATGCGGATTGCTGAATACAAAATATAAACATAACGAACATGCGTAGAACTGTATATCTTTTACTACTTGCCGGTGCCATACTGCTATCAGGATGTACCAAAGAGAACCTGTTCCCCGTCGCCAGCGGACGTCCCTACGAGGTACTGGTCGTCATGGACAGTGCTGAATGGAATGCCCCTCACGGACGAGCCTTATTTAACGTTCTGGACACAGACGTTCCCATGTTGCCCCAGAGTGAGCGAAGTTTCCGCATATCACAGACGGAAAAGAAGGACTTTGACCGTGTGCTGAACATCTTCCGCAACATAATAATAGTGAACATAGACGGGAGACAGTTCACCAAGACCAAGATGAAATTCACGCGCGACAAATATGCCATGGAGCAGATTGTGCTGACAATAAATTCGCCCAGCAAGGAAGCATTCCAGGAATTTTGCACCATACATCGCGAGGAGATTGTGGACTTCCTCGTCAAGATGGAAATGAACCGCCTGGTCGTTGAGCTTAAGAAAAAATATAGCAAGAAAACCTTTGACCTGGCAAAACAGATATTTGATTGCGAGATGTATGCTCCGGACGAACTGACAAACTACAAGAAAGGCAAGAATTTCCTGTGGACAACAAACAACACCGCAACCGGACTGGAAAGCATTGTGATATACTCGTTCCCATACGAAGGGCCGCAGACTTTCAACAAGCAGTATCTGTGCGCCAAGCGCGACAGCATGATGAAGGAAAACCTGCCAGGCGAGAAGCCAGGCATGTATATGCAGACAGATACATTATGCACTGTGGTAAAGCCCATTGTGGTTCACAATCAGTATGCCATGGAGATGAGAGGACTGTGGATTATGCGCAACGACTGCATGGGTGGTCCGTACGTAAGTCATGCACGTGTGGATACCGAAAATAACCGTGTTGTGGTCGTAGAGGGTTTTGTATATGCCCCCGAGAAGATGAAGCGTGGACTGATACGCAGATTGGAGGGCTCGCTCTACACTCTGAAACTGCCCGAGGAGCAATTCGTAGCGGCCATAACACCCACTGTCGAGGAAGAAAAAGTTAAAAAGGATGATAAGTAAAGTATTATGAAGATAAACATGGGATTTGCTGCCTGCGATGAATGGGGCATGGACGTCCTGAACAACGCGTTCGAAGACATACTGTTGGACGAAATCGTGGACAAGACAATATACGACAGCCGTGGTGACGAGGCCGTGAACGAGGCGTATGCAGATTGGGAAAATGGCAATACGGATGCCTTTGTCATCCTACAGCCTGTGGGAGTGCAGAAACTGAACCCTGCAGACCTGAGGGGTATGGACATGCTGCTATGGAACAACTTGCGAATGGCTTTTGTAACTGATGGCGAAAATGTCGCAGATCAGGAAATAATGCTACGCGAGACACTGCAACGCGAATTTGATATTGACAATCCCAGAATTGCACACTGCGTGGACGAAGAGAACATACTGGCCTATGATGCAATCCTGATGGAGGACCGTGAATCCGGCATGCGACAATTCCTATCCATAACCGACAACTGCGGCGTAGCCTACACCACAGGACGCGAACTGGTCTGCACCAGTCCGATGAACGACCGAAGCCTGCACGAGTGCATCTACACAGCCAAGGACATACTTGCAGCACGCGGACGATGGGACCAGTCTCATGCCAACCCATTGCCCAAACTGTTTGTTGATAAACGCGAGGACAATCATCGACAACCCAAACCCTTCCCACCATTCAGCGACGAACAATGAGCCTGACAGACAAGGTACGCAGCACACAGAAGAGCCGTGATACCGAGGGACCCTTCGAATTGTACGTCACCCGTACTCCGGGCTACCTGTGGGCAGTACTGTTCAGCAAGTTAGGCGTGCACCCTGTTGCCGTCACCCTGATGAGCATTGTAATAGGCGCTGCAAGCGGATGGTTTTTCTACAGTACGGACGTACACACCAACCTGATAGGCATGTTCCTGCTCATTTGGGCAAACTGGTACGACTGCGCCGATGGGCAACTTGCACGCATGACGGGACAACGTACACTGATAGGCCGCATACTGGATGGTTTTGCAGGTGATGTATGGTTCTTCTTCATATACCTGTTCATCTGCCTGCGACTGCAACAGGAAGCGATTCCGTTCACAGACATCAAATGGGGATGGGGGATATGGCTAATAGGCGCATGGAGTGGTTTGAGATGCCATGGACGACAGTGCGCAATAGGAGATTACTACCGCAACGTACACATGTATTTTGAATTGGGTCGCGAGCACGCCGAACTGGATGGGACAGTAGCATTACGCGAACAATACAAGAGCATGAAATGGCAATCAGCCGACTGGTTCCACAAACTGTACCTGTTCTTCTACATCAGATACACAGGAAGTCAGGAAGCCCAGGCTCCAGCAGTAATGCAAATGAAGAACAGCC
Source organism: Prevotellaceae bacterium UBA6974 (assembly GCA_002450165.1). Lineage (GTDB taxonomy): Bacteria > Bacteroidota > Bacteroidia > Bacteroidales > Bacteroidaceae > Physcousia. The sequence continues at coordinate 33,103 of DJYQ01000036.1, forward strand.
TGGAGAGGCGTTATCCCAAAAACATCCCCACCCCTATTCGGGAGGAATTTTGCCGACACAGCCGTCCACTGATGCCACTCACCAATATCTTGACGTTCGACACACGTGTGATTGTACTGTTCATTACAACAGCCCTTGGACATCCGTGGATATACTTCATATTCGAATCGACAGTACTGGAAACCATCAGATACTATATGATAGCAAGACACAACGCCCTGTGCAGATATATTATGGCAAAATACATAAAAAACACCAAACTCTCATGAGCCGCTGTATTGCATTGATATTGGCAGGCGGTGCAGGAAACAGAATGCACCTGAGCGTACCCAAGCAGTTTTTCGAAATAAACGGCTTGAGCATACTGCAATACACAATGCAGGCCTTCCAGCGCCACAAGTTGATTGATGCAATCTATGTGGTAGCCGAATCCAAATGGCACGAAACAGTAAGGGAGCAGGCTGTCGAGGCAGGAATTAACAAGTTCTGCAGCACTGCCAACGCCGGAGCCACCGGCACAGGATCACTCATGAACGGAATCGCACATATTGCGGAATATGAAGAAGACAATGCCGTTGTCCTGGTTCACGATGCCGTTCGACCGTTACTTCCCATTGAGACAATCAACAGTAACATTGCCGTATGTCTGAGCCGCGGGAACGCCATAACAGCCATCGAATCGCAAGAGAGTTTCATGATAATGGACCAGCCTGAAAAAGACCACGCAGCAAACTACATACGCACTTCCCATGACTACCTGTTACGCGAATCCGTCCTGAGAGCTCAGACACCGCAGACTTTCCGCCTGAAGGAACTGAAAGCCATCCGTAAGGAAGCTACAGAACAAGGTATAGATGATGTCCAAAGCCTGTTTATTCTGGCATGCCATCTGGGACACACACCGCTGTATGCCGCCCAAGGATCGAGCTTGAACTTCAAACTGACCCACCCTACTGACATCGATCTCTTTCGCGCCATTGTACACGAATTGTCCCCAGGGTTTAGGGAAGACATGTGATTTTTTTGTCAATTGAAAAAAAAATATGTAACTTTGCAGATTGATACCAAATAACTCTAAAGCAACAATGGATACCTCGGCAATACAGGAAATAAAACAACGTTACCACATCGTGGGACGCGACGAGAAACTGGACACTGCGTTGAATACGGCGTTGCAGGTAGCCTCGACCGACCTGAGTGTATTGATTCAAGGCGAAAGCGGTGTAGGCAAGGAAATTATTCCCAGGATTATCCACGATACCAGCCATCGCCGCACAGGACGCTATATCGCAATAAACTGCGGCAGCATTCCCGAAGGCACGATAGACAGCGAATTGTTTGGTCACGAGAGAGGTTCATACACAGGAGCCATTGACGAGCGTGAGGGATACTTTGGTGCAGCCGACGGAGGCACGTTATTTTTGGACGAAGTAGGCGAACTGCCAATCACCACACAGGCAAGACTGTTGCGCGTACTGGAAACCGGCGAATATATCCGAGTAGGTAGCGACACCCCGCGTAAGACCAATGTCCGCATAGTTGCCGCTACCAATGTTGACCTGCCAGCCGCCATACGCGAGGGACGATTTCGCGAGGATCTGTATTATCGTCTGTGCACCATCAACATACAGATGCCGCCCCTGCGCGACCGTGGCATAGACAGCGTACTGTTGTTCAAAATGTTTGCAATGGAAACCGCACAGCGCTACCGCATTCCCGAGCCTGTCAGGCTGACAGAAGACGCCGAAAAGGTAGTTATGCAATACAAATGGCCCGGCAACGTCCGCCAGCTACGCAACGTTGTCGAGCAGATTAGTATTCTGGAACGCGGCAGCGTACACATCACACCCCACACGCTGGAGCGGTACGGCATTATCGTAGGAGAAGGTGAAAGTTTTGCCATGGCACGGATAGGAAAATCCGACAGCGAAGGTGGCCGCCATGACTGGGAGAACCAGATAAAGTTCCTTCTGAATGCCGTAATGCAGTTGCGCAGCGAAGTAGAACAGCTGAAGAATACAGTCTTCGGCACATCGGACGACAAACCCAAATCCAAGCCCACACTTCAGTTAGAGGACCATAGCTACACACCCCATTATACCGCATCAGACACCGTTAGAACACAGCCCACGACAGTTCCGATGCCCGATTATGACGATATCGAAGAGGTAACAGATGTCGAATCGCTCAACATCGAGGAAATGGAGAAGAAGATGATTATAAAAGCCCTGCAACAAAGTCACAACCGTCGCAAGGTAGCCGCACAACTTTTGGGCATAAGCGAAAGGACATTGTATCGTAAAATTAACGACTATGGAATTGAGGAATAAACTGTTCCGCCACCTGTCAACAGCATGCATATCGGCAGTTGTACTGACATGCATCACTGCCTGCACCGTAGGTTACAGGTTCAACGGTGCCAGCATCAACTATGACAAAGTGAAGACCATACAAATCGGAGCCTTCCCCATCCGCAGTATCTACGTCTGGGCCCCCATGCAGAGCATATTCCAAAACAAACTGACGGATATTTTTGCCAGTCAGACACGTCTGCGACAGGTAAAAAAGAACGGCGACTTGGTGCTTGAAGGCGAGATAACCGCATTCGACCAGTTCAACAAAGGCATATCCAACGATGGATACAGCAGCCAGGTACAGCTGCGCATGACAGTGAACGTACGCTTTACGAACAACAGCAACCACGCCGAGGACTTTGAGCAGAAATTCAGCGCAACATCAACATACGATGCCAAGCAACAATTGGTTACCGTCCAGGAGGATTTGGTAAACGAAATGTGCAAGGACATAACCGATCAGATCTTCAACAAAACCGTTGCAAACTGGTAGTTAACTGATTATATAGCAAGCAGATAATGAGCAAACAGGTCATTGACTACATAAGACAGCCCGAAACCCTGGATTCACAGGCATTGGATTTCCTGCAAGGCATTGTGGATAAATATCCGTATTATCATGCCGCACGTATAATGCTCCTGCGTACACTGTACCAGATGCATGACTCACGTTTCAACGACGAGTTGCGCAAAGCCGCAGTATATGTCCCATCGCGTTCCACTTTGTTCGAGATGTTCCAGGCCAGGGATTCCATGCCTGACAATCCCGTATCACGCACACCACGAGCCGAAAAGGACTATGGCGGTGACCGCACCGGCAATCTGATTGACAGCTTCCTAGACAAACTGCCCAATGAGCCCGTCACGCAAACAGCCAGCTATGTTGACGCTACGGTGGACTACATGTCCTACCTGACACGTATGGAAAGTCAGGACCCCACCCCCGCATCCACCATGACCGGAGGCGATTACATTGACCAATTCCTGAACAGCGACGGGCGATTTACATTGGGAGATACCGACGAGGACGAAGATGACGGAACAAAAAAACGCAAAAAAGACTATGCCGACAGCAAATCCGATACAGGGACAGGCATATTGACCGAGGCAATGGCCCGAATTTATATCAAACAGCACAAATTTGACAAGGCAATCGAAATTATAAAGCGTATTTCTTTGAAATATCCGGAAAAAAATCGTTACTTTGCAGACCAAATACGCTTCCTCGAGAAACTAATCGAGAACGAGCAAGCCTGACAAAGCAATAAGAAACAAACAAAAAAACATAAAATAACTATGTACACAACAACCGTAATTCTGATTATTTTGGCAAGCGTACTCATGTGTCTGATCGTCCTGATTCAGGAGAGCAAAGGCGGCGGCCTGGCAGCAGACTATGCAAGTGCAAACCAGTCCCTGGGCGTACACAAGACCACAAACTTTATCGAGAAAGCTACATGGACACTGGCAGGCATAATGGTATTTCTCAGTATCATAAGCGTTGCATTCTTACCCTCTTCCACAGCCGATCAGAGCGTAATGCAGAATGTTGAGATGCCGGCACCTGCAGCACCTGCAGCAACACAGCAGGCTGCTCCGGCAGCTGCTCCAGGCGAGGCACAGACCAATGGTCAGACGCCAGCCTCCCAGTCTGCAGCACAGTAAGCCATAGGTCTTGGCTCATGATACTTGTAGCAGACAGCGGCTCCACAAAAACACAGTGGACAACTGATACTCAAAGCATAGAGACCCAGGGCATCAACCCTGTACGTGACAGCAAGGAACACATCCTGGACATCATACGTACAGAGTTGATGCCCTTGCTATGTACAGACGTTTCCGACATATTCTTTTACGGAGCAGGTTGTATAGAGCCGTTTATTTCCAGTGTACGCGATGCCCTGAGCGAGACATTCCCCAAGAGCCGCATCCAGGTCGCATCGGACCTGCTGGGCGCCGCACGCGCCCTGTACCATAAGGACGAGGGCATCGCCTGCATACTGGGTACCGGCAGCAACTCGTGCCTGTGCTGTGACGGCATGATTATCAGCAACGTCCCACCACTGGGATACATACTGGGCGACGAAGGCAGCGGAGCCGTTTTGGGCAAACGGATGATAAGCGAGATGCTGAAAGGCTCGCTCACGCACCTGTGGGACTCATTCCAGGACACATACGCAACAAGCATCGCAGAAGTCATTGACCACGTATATCGTCAGCCACAACCCAACCGCTATCTCGCATCACTCGTACCCTTCATCAGCCAACACCGCAACGACCCTGCAGTGGGAGAAATGTTGAAGGACGAGTTCAAACGCTTTCTGACACGCAACGTAGCAAAATACGGCAGACCTGACCTGCCTGTCAGCTTCGTAGGCGGCATAGCTAACGAATTTGCAGCACAAATACAATCCAGTTGCGAACAGTGTGGAATGAAAATGGGCCGTATTCTGGCACGGCCTGCTCAAGAAATGCTGATTTATCACCAAAAATACTGAAAACATGTTATCTAACATATTCACAGTATCTTCTTTTTTCCATAAAAGGCAGTATATTTGCAACGGTTAACCTTAAAGATTCAATCTTTTTACCTTAAACAAACTAATACCTAAAGGATGATAATGGATCGCTGTGAAGCGGTCCATTATTCATTTATATTACCATTTTCAGCCAGGCTTAGGTTTATTTCGTCGATATAGTCCAGCAGTTCCTCCCTACCCTGACGTGTTTCGCTGCTGGTAACGAAATACCGCGGGATTTCCTCCCAATCCTCCATCAGCCGGGTGATGTATTTTTTGACATTGCCGCTCAGCTTACCCTTGGACAGCTTGTCAGCTTTTGTAAACACAATAGAAAAGGGCACACCGTTCTCACCAAGCCACTGGATAAACTCCAGGTCTATCTTCTGCGGATTGTGGCGCGCATCAACCAGCACAAAGAGCAACGTCATGTCCATGCGCTCCAGAATGTAGGACGAAATCATCTGCTCCAGATTATCCTGAACCTTCTTACTACGCTTGGCATAACCGTATCCGGGCAAATCCACCAGGAACCACGACCCATGCTGTATCCGCTTCCCTGCATCCCGGTCACTACCACCGTTTATCAGGAAATGGTTAATCAGCATAGTCTTGCCCGGCGTAGCACTGGTCTTGGCAAGCTTGCCGTTGCCGGTAAGCATGTTGATGAGCGAACTCTTACCCACATTACTGCGACCTATAAACGCATACTCGGGCAATCCCTTAGCAGGACACTGGGAAACCCTCTCGCTGGAGATGAAATACTCGGCGTTCTTTATAATCATAATTATTACGAATTATGAATTAAAAATTATAATTCAACGACAGGCTCAGCCACTCCTTGAACATAAAATGCTTGCTTCGCCCCTTCACACCATTGCTGAAATCACGGCTGGTATCAACCCGCGGATACAGGAACAACTTAGTACTCAGGTAACGGTTGATGGTAAAGTTGAATGTATTCTCCCACTCATAGTTGATGTAACTGTAGTTAGTAAAGAAATACATACGGCTCTGCCAGTTTATATTCTTCCATATCTCCACCTTCCAGTTCACCTGGATACTGCTACCGGCATCATGCAGGGAATGCTTGCCCTCGGGAATACCATGCTTGTTCCACAGGTCCCCATTACTTATGTAGCGCAAGTTGTAAGCAATCGGAGCCATATATATATTACCACTGAAGCGCCTGATATTCCACTTGTAGTCGATACCGACCGAAAGGTTCAGATACAAAGGTCCCAGAAACTCGCTTCGCAGATTCATACTGTTATTGTCATACTGCGGCACAATCTGCGTCCACGTCAAAATCTGACCTGTATAATACAGCGTACTTACAGCCTTGTAGCCGAACTTGCTGGTCAGACGTATCAGGTTGTTTGTAGCCTTGAACTTATGATAGGCATCCGACTTGTTAGTCTGGAAACCCAACTGTAGTTCCAGCTTATTCTCCCACTGGATACGCTGCTTGTTGTCATAATTCAGGTTCAGGTTTGCCATGGCAAGTCCCGAGTAATTGCTTTCGCCTCCCTGAAACCAGTTATCACTGACATAGTTCTGCGTAAACTGCAGGGAGACGCTCCCACTGAATTTCCAGAAATTAGGCCTACGCGTAACCAAAATCACCTCGTCATTCAGTTCCGGATTCAGTTCAACCTTTTTGACCTTCGACACCAAACTGACATCCGACTTAATTGCTTTCTCCACATCCTGCCGTATTACGCCGACCGTGTTCATCCTGCTATCTGCCTGCTTCACCATCTCGGGATGCCCGGCATAGATGCCAACCAACATTTTGTCAGCCTCCCTAGCCATAGTCAGCACAGTATCCCCCATCGCTACCGAATCAGGCATAAAATGCCGCATGACAGCCGACTTGTACAAGGTCAGCGGTACGAACAGACGATAGGCATAGGCATTCAGCGGTCTCGAATCACCCGGGGTCAGTATTGCCGAATCCCTCTCCTGCACCAACCTGTGCAATTCCTGCGAATAACGGATATATGTCTTACTCCCCTTCCTCTCCCTCACCCCATGGTGAGACTGCCCCTGCACAAGCAATGGAGCAAGGAAAAGGACAATCATTAATAGCCTGTTAATCATATATGTCTTATTTCCGTCCGCAAAGGTATGAATTTTGATTGTTATTTATAATATTTACACAGCATTTATTTTGATTTTAAAGTGCTTATTCGTACCTTTGCGCGACTTTAGTTTACACAAATAAGGTATCTCTGAACGACAGGAAACAAACACAACACACAGATATGGACAAAAACACCATTATCGGCTTCATACTGATAGCCGCAGTAGTATTCGGATTCAGCTGGTACAGCCAGCCCAGCGAAGAAGAGAGAGCAGCATTAATCGAGGCAGCCCGCCAGGACAGCATTAACAATGCCAGGGAACAGGAGAACGCCATAGCCCAAGCCAAGGCCAAGTCCCAGCGTCTGGCACAGGAGGCAGCCGACAGCAGTGCCCTTTTCTTCGAGGCACGCAATGCACAGCCCCAGGACGTACAACTTTCCAACGGACTCATAGACCTCACGCTCACCACCCGTGGAGGCACCATAAAGAACGTCAGCCTGCCCAGCTACAACAATCAGGAAGGCAAGCCCGTACAACTGGTACGCAAGGACAAGAACAGCCTCGCCTTCAGTTTCGCAGGCAAACAGGACAACCTGGAGACCGGAGATTTCACCTTCCAGGCCATTAATCGTACTGCCAAATCAGTAACCATGCGCCTGGGCGACGAGAAGTGCGGACTGGACATCAGCTACGCCCTGACGGACAACAGCTACCTTGTTGACATCACCATCCAAGCCCACAACATGGGCAAGTTCCTGCTTCCCAACTCGGGCATTGCCACCAACTGGTACGACATAGCAGCACAGCAGGAAAAAGGCTTTGACTTCGAAGACCGATACACAGCACTCACATACAAGGAGAGTGACGGCAGCATCGAGGACCTCTCGGCAACAGGCGAACAGGAAGAAACAACCGATAACAACATCGACTGGATAGCCTTCAAAAACCAGTTCTTCAGCTGCGTGCTAATATCCCAGGACGGCTTCAACAGCGGAGCCACCCTGGCATCCAAGTCCTGCCAGAAAGGCAGCGGCGACCTGAAGGAATACCATGCACAGCTCAGCAGCACCTTCGACGTCAACGGCCACCAGCCCACCAGGATGCAGATGTACATTGGGCCCAACGACTTCCACCTGCTCAAGGCACACAACTCCAGGACCGTACTGAAGGACAATGCCAAGCTCGAGGAACTCGTAGATTTGGGCTGGCCGCTGTTCCGCTGGATTAACCGCTGGATAATACTGCCCCTGTTTGACTTCCTCAAAGGCTTCGGTCTGAACATGGGCATAGTACTGCTCCTGCTCACCATCATCGTCAAGGCACTCGTCTATCCCACCACCAAGAAGAGCTTCCTGTCATCTGCCCGTATGCGCGTCCTTAAACCACAGGTCGATGCACTCAGCGCCAAATACCCCAAGCAGGAAGATGCCATGAAGAAACAAGCAGAGATGATGCAACTGTACAAGGAATACGGAGTAAGCCCCATGGGCGGCTGTCTGCCAATGCTAATTCAGGCGCCCATCTGGATTGCGCTATTCAACTTCGTACCCAACGCCATCGAGCTGCGCGGACAGAGCTTCCTATGGGCCAAAGACCTCAGCAGCTACGATGAACTGATCAAATGGGACACAGACATTTGGCTCATAGGCGACCACCTGAGTATTTTCTGCATACTATTCTCGCTCACCAACATAGTCAACACATGGATAAGCATGCGCCAGCAGCAGAACCAGATGTCCAGCGAACAGGCCTCGCAGATGAAGATGATGCAGTACATGATGTACATCATGCCACTGATGTTCTTCTTCATGTTCAACAACTACTCCTCAGGCCTGTGCTACTACTACTTCCTCAGCGGACTCACCAGCATCCTGATTATGTGGTACCTACGCAAGACAACAGATGACGCAAAACTACTGGCCAAGCTCGAGGCATACCGCGAGGCACACAAGAACGAGACCAAGAAGCCCAGCGGCATGGCAGCACGACTGGCAGCACTACAGGAACAAATGGAACAACAAAAGAAGAAATGAAAATTAACCACATCATAGCAATGGCAGCTGCAGCAACGTTAGCCATGACATCACAGGCCCAGGACCTGATGACCCCCGAGATACTGTGGAGCATGCACCGCCTGGGAGCACGCACAATCAATGCCGAAGGCACCATGATTGCATACGCCACCAGCACACCCGACGTCCAGGCCAACAAGAGCCGCAGTGTCATCACCGTCATGAATACCGATGGGACAGGCACACGGCAGCTCACACAGCAAGGAACACCCAACCAGAGCGACCCAGCCTTCTTTGGCAATGCCAGACAAGGCACACAGCGCATAGCATACATGCAGCAAGGTGACGTATGGAGCATGAAACCCGATGGCACCGACATACGCCGGCACAGCCAGACAGGCGACATCGAAGGATTCCTAATATCGCCCGATGCACATAACATAATTATAGTCCGACAGATACCCGCCACCAGCAGCATCCAACCCAAGGAGCAGGACCTGCCGTTGGCAACCGGACTGGTAATCGACGACCTCAACTACAAGCACTGGGACCAGTACGTGCAGACCATCCCGCACATCTTCCTCGCCCCATTCTCCATAGACAACGGCATAGGCCAGACCCGGGACATACTGGAAGGCGAACCATACGAATGCCCCGTACTGCCCTTCGGCGGTACAGAACAGTTCTGCTGGAGCCCCGACGGCAAGCAGATAGCATACACATCACGCAAAAAGACAGGCGTTGACTACGCCATCAGCACCGACACAGACATATACCTGTACGACATCGCCGCAGGCAAGACACAAAACCTTTGCAAGATGCATGGCCAGGACGGCAACACAGACAACATGCCCGGCTATGATCAGAACCCGCTTTTCTCGCCCGACGGCACCAAGATAGCATGGACAAGCATGGCACGTGACGGATACGAAAGCGACTTCGCCCGTCTCTGCGTCATGGACATGGCAACAGGCAACAAGACCTTCGTCAGCCGCAACTTCACCAGTTCGGGCATAGACAACTTCTGCTGGCATACCAACAGCAAGCAACTCTACTTCACAGCCGTACACCACGGATGCGAAAGCATCTATGGCGTTGACCTCAAGGGCAGGCTCACCACCCTGGCCGACGGACACTACGACTACGGCAGCATTGACTTCGTCCCCGGCAAGAACCAGCTACTGGTCAACCGCCACAGCATCAAGCACCCCGACGACCTGTACATCATCACCCTCAAGAACAAGCAGATAACACAGATTACCGACCTGAACCATGACATCTACGCCACACTTGCCGTCAGCGACGTACAGGAACGCTGGGTCAAGACAACCGACGGCAAGCAGGAGCTATGCTGGGTAATCTATCCACCACATTTCGACCCCGACAGGAAATACCCCACCCTGCTCTTCTGCGAAGGCGGTCCACAGAGCCCCGTATCACAGTTCTGGTCATACCGGTGGAATTTCCAGATCATGGCAGCCAACGGATATATCATCATAGCCCCCAACCGCCGCGGTCTGCCAGGTTTCGGTTTGGATTGGAACGAAGCCATCAGCGGCGACTACTCAGGTCAATGCATGCAGGACTACCTGAGCGCAATAGACGACATCGCCCGCGAACCCTACGTTGACAAGGACCGCCTGGGATGTGTGGGCGCAAGCTTCGGAGGCTACAGCGTTTACTGGCTGGCAGGAAACCACGACAAGCGCTTCAAGGCATTCATCGCACACGACGGCATCTTCAACTTTGACCAACAGTACTACGAAACCGAGGAGATGTGGTTCACCAACTGGGACCTGGGCGGAGCACCAGAGAAATTCGGCATCACCGCAACGGGCAGAGCCACAGGCACAGCAAGTGTAGGCACACAGACAAAGATACGCCACAACGTATATATGGACTCGCCACATCGCTACGTGGACCGCTGGGACACCCCCATACTGTGCATACACGGCGAGAAGGACTACCGCATCCTGCACTCACAGGGACAGGCAGCATTCTCGGCAGCACGCATGCACGGCATTCCGGCACAGTTGTTGCTGTTCCCCGACGAAAACCACTGGGTACTGAAACCACAGAACGGCATACTGTGGCAGCGCACATTCTTCCGCTGGCTGGACCGTTGGCTCAAATGACCATTCAGCAACAACTACAACATACAAAATAACTATGACACAGACACTGAAAACCCTTCGCGACTCTGCCGGCATGAGGTGGACCGCCCTGCTGCTCCTGGCATTTGCCATGTTCTGCAGCTATGTATTCATGGACATTCTCTCGCCCATCAAGGACCTGATGCAGGACACCCGCGGATGGGACAGCGCCTCGTTCGGCCGCATGCAGGGCGCCGAGGTGTTCCTCAACGTTTACGTCTTCTTCCTTATTTTTGCCGGCATCATACTTGACAAAATGGGAGTACGCTTCACCGCAGTCCTCTCGGGCGTTGTCATGCTGGCAGGCGCAGTAATCAAGTTCTATGCCATCAGCGATGCCTTCACGGGCACCGGATTGGAACAGTGGTTTACCGACAACCTAAATTGGAATGGCAACCTGCCTGTAATCGGTGCCATCCTGCCCTTCGATGCAGCAATGCCCGCCTCGGCCAAGCTTGCCGCCTGCGGATTCATGCTGTTCGGCTGCGGTGTGGAAATGGCAGGTATAACAGTCAGCCGTGGCATTGTCAAGTGGTTTAAGGGGCGCGAGACAGCACTGGCGATGGGTAGCGAAATGGCCCTCGCACGCCTGGGCGTAGCCACCTGCATGATATTCTCACCCTATTTTGCCAAGTTAGGTGGCGAGGTACACGTAGATAACGCTGTCAAGTTCGGCGTCGTACTGCTATGCATTGCCCTCGTGATGTTCATCACCTATTTCTTCATGGACAGGAAGTTGGACAGCCAGACGGGCGAAGCCGAGGAGACAGACGATCCATTCAAGATAAGCGACTTGGGCAAGATATTCTCAAGCCTAGGTTTCTGGCTTGTTGCCCTCCTGTGTGTGCTCTACTACTCAGCCATCTTCCCCTTCCAGAAATATGCCGTCAACATGCTGCAATGCAACCTGGACCTGACACCCGCCGACCCCGACACCTTCTGGGGCGGAAGCCTGGTGACATGGGTACAGTACGTCCTGATGCTCGTCGTTGCCGTCAGCTCGTTCTCAAGCAACTTCATCAAGAACAGCAAGCTGACAAAATACTGCCTCATGGGCCTGGCTACAGTAACACTGGCTATCTACTGCTACATGGGCTATATGCGCGGAACCGCCGAGACCATCTTTGCCGTATTCCCGCTGCTGGCAGTAGCCATAACCCCAATCCTGGGCAGCTATGTCGATCACAAGGGCAAGGCAGCCTCGATGCTGATGCTCGGCTCCATTCTGTTGGTAATATGCCACCTGACATTCGCATTCGTACTGCCCGGCGTATCAGCCAGCTCAGCAGCCGGCGGCGTCGTCGTAGCATACATCACGATACTGGTTCTGGGCGCATCCTTCTCACTCGTCCCCGCAGCCCTGTGGCCATCTGTGCCTAAGCTGGTTGACGAGAAGATAATAGGCTCGGCCTACGCCGCCATCTTCTGGATACAGAACATCGGCCTCGGCCTGTTCCCAGCCCTCATCGGCATGGTGCTCAACAACACCAACCCCCAAGGTACGGCAGCACACGAGCTCGACTACACATGGGCCCTGGTAATGCTTGCTGCTCTGGGCATCGCATCCCTCCTCATCTCGGCCTACCTCAAGACCGTTGACAAGAAGAAGGGCTACGGTCTTGAACTCCCCAACATTCAGGAATAAAGCTGAACCATTTTCAGCAATTATTAATACAAACAATTATGGAAACGAAGATTCCCTACAAGATTCATCTTGAAGAAAACGAGGTACCCACAAGATGGTACAACGTCCGTGCTGACATGAAGGTTAAGCCGGCACCGCTGCTTAATCCAGGCACCGGTCAGCCCCTTACCATTCAGGAGATGAACCCCATTTTCTGCGAAGAACTAAACAAGCAGGAACTCGATAACGACACACGATGGTTCGACATTCCACAGGAGGTACAGGACTTTTACCGTATGTTCCGCCCCTCACCGCTGGTACATGCCGAGTTTCTCGAGAAGGCACTGGGTACGCCGGCCAAGATTTTCTACAAGTTCGAAGGCAACAACACCTCGGGCTCACACAAGCTCAACAGCGCCGTTGCACAGGCATACTACGCCAAGGCACAGGGGCTCAAGGGCGTGACCACCGAAACAGGTGCAGGCCAGTGGGGAACCGCCCTGTCTATGGCCACACAGTTCTTCGGCATTGACTGCAAGGTCTTCATGGTAAAGTGCTCGTACGAGCAGAAACCCTTCCGCCGCGAAGTTATCCGCACATACGGAGCCGAGATAATCCCCTCTCCCAGCATGACGACCGAGATAGGCAAGAAAATCAATGCCGAGCACCCCGGGACCACCGGCTCGCTGGGTTGCGCCATATCCGAAGCCGTCGAGGTTGCCGTCAAGAGCGAAGGCTACCGCTACGTACTTGGCTCGGTGCTGAACCAAGTCCTGCTGCACCAGACCATCATCGGACTCGAAGCACAGGCAGCACTCCGCAAATACAACATCAAGCCCGACATTCTGATAGGTTGTACCGGAGGCGGCTCAAACCTGGGAGGCTTTGCATCGCCCTTCATCGGCGAGATGCTGCGCGGCGAAGCCAACTACAAGATAATAGGTGCCGAGCCCGCATCCTGCCCCTCATTTACACGCGGCGTATATGCCTATGACTTCTGCGACACAGGCAAGATATGTCCGCTGGCCAAGATGTACACCGTCGGTTCGCAGTTCATCCCCAGCGCCAACCACGCCGGAGGCCTGCGCTTCCACGGCATGAGCCCCATCCTGTCCGAGCTGTACCACCAGGGCCTGTTCGAGGCACGCGCATACGAGCAGACACAAGTATTCGAGGCAGCTGAAATCTTTGCCAAGGCCGAAGGCATCCTGCCCGCCCCCGAGTCATCGCACGCCATACGCGCAGCCATTGACGAGGCACTCAAGTGCAAAGAGACAGGCGAGGAAAAAGTCATCGTATTCAACCTGTCAGGCACAGGCTACTTTGACCTGTACGCCTACGCACAGTACAACGACGGGACCATGAACGACGTAATCCCATCAGATTCCGTCATCCAGGAAGCACTTGCCAAGCTGCCGAAGGTTCCCAACCAATAAACACACAGCCCCCTCCCTCCTGGAAACAGAAGGAGGGGGCATAACCCTTCACCCATCATGACAAAACACATACTTACCCTCATCCTCCTGCTTGCGCTTACCACACATATAACCGCACAGGACGCCACCGCAAACACCCCCAAATACGTCTTTTACTTTATCGGTGACGGCATGGGCATGAACCAAGTCAACGGCACCGAGACATATCTGGCAGCCAAGGAAGGACGCATAGGCATCAAGCCCCTGTGCTTCGCCGACTTCCCCCAC
>DJYQ01000001.1 GCA_002450165.1 Prevotellaceae bacterium UBA6974
GACATCCTCCACGCTCTTGATCTTATGAGTGACACCCTGTGTCTCTCCATAGCCAAGTGCAATCATGCAGAGGAGCTTTTCGTCTTTGCCGACATTCTTTCCGACATTCATCATCTTAATAAACTTAGTTCGTTGCACCATCACCTGTATGCCGCCGCAAAAAGTATTGAATGTATCTTCATTTACAAAGTTAGGCGAAAGGTCCCGAACTCATAGGGACTTCCGCCTAACTCGTTTGTAATCAAGGTTCGTCGATTATTCCTCTACAGCTGCTTGCGCGGCGGCAAGACGTGCAATGGGCACACGGAATGGAGAGCAAGATGCGTAGTTCAAACCTAACTTGGCGCAGAACTTAACGGAACTGGGCTCGCCGCCATGCTCGCCGCAGATACCAGTACGCATACCTGGACGAACTGCGCGGCCTTTCTCTACAGCCATCTTTATCAGTTGACCAACACCCTTCTGGTCAAGAACCTGGAAAGGATCAGCCTTAAGAATCTTCTTCTCCAGATAGTCAGGCAAGAAGCTTGCTACGTCGTCACGGCTGTAACCGAATGTCATCTGTGTCAGGTCATTGGTGCCGAACGAGAAGTATTCTGCTTCAGTTGCAATGCGGTCAGCTGTCAGTGCTGCACGTGGAATCTCGATCATTGTACCGATTTCGAACTTGATTTCAACACCTTGCTCGGCAAACACCTCCTTGGCCACGCGCTGGATAATCTCTTTCTGCTGTTTCAACTCGTACATGATACCAATCAGTGGAACCATGATTTCGGGATGTGGATCGTAGCCTTCCTTCTTCAGACGGCATGCTGCAGTCAGGATAGCGCGAGTCTGCATTGCTGTGATTTCGGGGAATGTGATACCTAAACGGCAACCACGGTGACCCAACATTGGGTTGTTCTCGTGCAGGGAATGTACACGACGCTGGATTTCCTCGACTGTTACTCCCATCTCGGCAGCCATATCCTTTTGTCCCTGAATATTGTCATCTGCGGGAACGAACTCGTGCAGAGGAGGATCAAGCAGACGGATATTTACGTGACAGCCGTCCATAGCTTTCAGAATTCCGTAGAAATCCTCTGTCTGGAATGGCAACAGCTTTGCAAGTGCTTTCTCGCGTCCCTCAACGCTGTCGGCCAAAATCATCTCGCGCATAGCTTTGATCTTCTCACCCTCGAAGAACATATGCTCGGTACGTGTCAGGCCGATACCCTTAGCACCGAAGTTGCGTGCCACTTGTGCATCGTGTGGGGTGTCGGCATTGGTTCGGATTTCCATCTTGGTGTACTTGTCGCAAAGATCCATCAGTTCCTTGAAGTCACCAGAAACCTCTGCTTCCTTGGTGGCAATCTGACCTGCATAGACCTGACCTGTAGTACCGTTCAGAGAGATGTAGTCGCCTTCCTTGTATATTACACCGCCGATTTCTACTGTCTTTGCCTTGTAGTCAACGTGTATTTCGCCTGCACCTGATACACAGCACTTGCCCATACCGCGTGCAACTACAGCAGCGTGAGAGGTCATACCGCCACGTGCTGTCAGGATACCCTCGGCAGCGCTCATACCTGCCAAATCCTCGGGACTTGTCTCGATGCGGACCATGATGACCTTGCGGCCTTTAGCGTGCCATACCTCAGCGTCATCTGCGTGGAATACAATTTGACCGCATGCAGCACCTGGTGACGCTGGCAGCCCTTGAGTGATTACCTTGGCTGCCTTCAGCGCGGCTTTGTCGAATACAGGATGCAACAGCTCGTCCAATTTGTTAGGCTCGCAGCGCAGCAGGGCAGTCTTCTCGTCAATCATACCCTCGTGCAGCAGGTCCATTGCAATCTTTACCATTGCAGTACCGGTGCGCTTGCCGTTACGTGTCTGCAGGAACCATAGTTTGCCTTCCTGTACGGTGAACTCCATATCCTGCATGTCGTGATAGTGCTTCTCCAGCTTGTCCTGAAGGGCATCCAGTTCCTTGTAGAGTTCGGGCATAGCTTCCTCCATAGAAGGATATTTGGCTACGCGCTCTTCCTCGCTGATACCGGCACGCTCAGCCCAGCGCTGAGAACCTATCTTGGTAATCTGCTGTGGTGTACGGATGCCTGCAACAACGTCTTCGCCCTGTGCATTTATAAGATACTCGCCGTTGAACAAGTTCTCGCCATTACCGGCATCACGGCTGAAGCATACGCCAGTAGCAGATGTGTCGCCCATGTTACCGAAAACCATTGCCATTACTGATACGGCAGTACCCCATTCATCAGGAATGCCTTCCATCTTACGATACAGGATAGCACGTTCGTTCATCCAGCTGCGGAACACAGCACAGATGGCTCCCCACAGCTGTTCCTTCGGATCAGTCGGGAAGTCCTTTCCAGTCTGGTCCTTGATGGCCTTCTTGAAGAGTTCAACAAGCTTCTTCAGAGACTCAACACTTAGGTCCTTGTCAAGAACTACGCCCTGCTCTTCCTTGACTTTCTCAATAATGGCCTCGAACGGATCGATGTCTTCCTTGTTCTCTGGTTTCAAACCCATGACAACGTCACCGTACATTTGTACGAAACGGCGATATGAATCGTAAACGAAATGGGGATTGCCAGTTTTTTCAACCATACCTGCGGCCACTTCGTCGTTCAGACCAAGGTTCAGGATAGTGTCCATCATACCTGGCATGGAAGCGCGTGCACCTGAACGTACGGAAACTAACAGGGGATTTTTGGGATCACCGAATTTGCAGTTCATCAACCTTTCGGTATGAGCAACAGCGGCATCAACCTCGGCAGTCAATAGTTCAACTATCTTTTCCTGTCCAACCTTGTAATATTCGTTGCAGGTGTCGGTTGTAATTGTGAAACCAGGAGGAACCGGTACACCGATGTGGTTCATCTCGGCCAGGTTGGCACCTTTACCGCCGAGTACTTCACGCATGGTAGCGTTACCCTCAGCCTGTCCATTGCCGAAGGTATAGACTCTTTTCTGACTCATGTGTAGTTAGTTTTATTAGTTAGTTAAAATAATAATCTTAGGTGCAAATATAGTAATAAAAACGAAAACTTGGGTCATATCCCCAACTTTTTCGATAAAATATACTACTTTTGCATTCAAATGTATAGAATATGAGCAGACAGAAAAATAAACTTGTTATCATTGAGAATGTTCGAATTACTGATGTGGCTGCCGAGGGTAAGTCCATTGCACGCATAAACGACAAGGTCTTATTTGTTCCGTATGCTGTGCCAGGAGATGTTGTTGATGTGCGCATTACCCGTAAGAAGCACAGTTTTATGGAAGGCGAAATTGAGCGTATAGTACAGCCAAGCCCTATACGTCAAGAACCGTTTTGTGAACATTTTGGCGTATGTGGAGGGTGCAAATGGCAATGTCTACCTTATGTTGAGCAGATACGCTGGAAACAAAAGCAGGTTATGGATGCTCTCACTCGCATCGGACATATCAGCCTGCCTGAATGCCAGCCTATTATAGGCAGCAGGCAGACTATGCATTACCGCAACAAGTTGGATTTCGGATGCTGCAACAAACAATGGCTCACGCGCCAGCAGATGCAGGATGGATTACCGTTCGCTCCGGCTGTAGGTTTTCACGTAAGTGGGGCTTTTGACAAGATACTTCCTATTCGTGAGTGCCATTTGATGCACCCTCTGCATAATGACATCCGTAATTCGGTCAGGGACTATGCTATGGAACACAATCTGTCGTTTTTCGATTTACGTCAGCAGGTCGGTCTCATGCGTGGTATTATTATAAGAAGTAGCAACAGCGGCGAATGGATGGTGATTCTGCATTTCCACTATGACCATACGAATGACAAAACGCTTGGGCAGAGTAGGGAAGAGGCATGTGGACTATTGCAGCATGTGGCAGACAGCTTCCCTCAGGTTACATCACTGCTGTATCTGGATAATCAGAAATGCAATGATACAATAGGAGACCAGGAAATCCATGTGTTCAAGGGGAATGATCATATCTTTCTTGAAATGGAGGACCTCCGCTTCAAGGTAGGACCGAAATCTTTCTATCAGACAAATACCGAGCAGGCATATGAATTGTATTCAGTAGCCAGAGACTTTGCCGACCTTACTGGCAACGAGGTCGTCTATGACCTTTATACAGGAACAGGAACCATAGCAAATTTTGTGGCCAGGAAGGCCAGTAAGGTAATAGGAATAGAATATGTGCCAGAGGCTATCGAGGATGCTAAAGTCAATAGTCGTATCAACGGTATAGATAATACAGCTTTTTTTGCTGGCGACATGAAGGATGTCCTTACTGACGAATTTATTGCACATCATGGGCATCCCGACGTGATTATCACAGATCCTCCACGTGCCGGTATGCATACGGATGTCATCAGCGTTATTCTTAACGCAGCACCCCGGCGTATTGTCTATGTCAGCTGCAACCCTGCTACGCAGGCACGCGACTTGCAGTTGCTGGATGTTGCATATCAGGTTGACAAGATTCAGCCAGTGGATATGTTCCCACATACACAACATGTGGAGAATGTCGTGCTGCTAACAAAGAGGAATCTGTAATAGTCCCTTATCGTTTATAAGTGTTCCAGTGATTACGGATACTATGAACGTATTCGATCGTCTCGGTTCCGCGC
>DJYQ01000046.1 GCA_002450165.1 Prevotellaceae bacterium UBA6974
ATCAGTAATAATCCTGCTTGTGAATAAATTGACTCACAGACAGCCTTATCACTAATGGCGTTATCCTTGTCAGGATTACGGCTCATCAAGGAAAAACATCAAAAAGTTTACGGTTTACTGTTTACGGTTTAAGGGGTTAGCGTGTAGCGGTTAGGGGTTAGCGGTTGTTTTTTCGGTTTTGCCTCGGATGATGTCTGTAGTTGCATTAGCAACGGGTTATGATGTCAGGGGTTTATGCAAGAGCTTGTTCTTAGGCATAAACCAATGACATCGGAACGGAGGTTCGCAGAACCAAGACATCAGAGGAGGATGTTTTTAAGGTTTTTGTAATTATAAAAAATGTTAAAAGATAGGGGGTTGGTCGGTGTCTTACCTAATGCACTCGTGTATATATGTGGAATTGTTGTATATTTGCAACGCAATCGCACGTGAAGTGAGGGGCCCACACAAAGGTTCCTCACTTTTGATTAAAGGGGGAAAGCCCAATAGGATAAAGAATAAACAGTAAACAAATTCCTCTCCCCCCTGGGAGGTCGGGAGGGGGCTAAAAAGGGTATAGATGATTAACAAGAATGCTGTTGAGCAGGCCGTGAACGAATGGCTGGAGGGTAAGGATTACTTCCTGGTGGAGGTGAGTGTCAGTGCGGATGACCGTATTGTGGTTGTCATTGATCATGCCGAGGGTGTATGGATTGAGGACTGTGCTGACCTGAGCCGATATATCGAATCGCGCATTGACCGCGATGAGGAGGATTACGAACTGGAGGTAGGCAGTGCCGGCTTGGGATATCCGTTCAAGGTCTTGCGCCAGTATCAGATTCACATCGGCAAGCCTGTGGAGACACAGCAGAAGGACGGCCGCAAGTATCGTGGCGAGCTGACAGCGGTGGACGGGGAAACATTCTCGGTAACTGCCGAGGAGAAGGTTAAGAAGGAGGGCGAGAAGCGTGCTCACAAGGAGATGGTGACCAGGACATTCCGCTACGAGGATACTGTATATACCAAGTATTATTTCAAGAACTAAAATTAAACAAAAGATAAATGGCAACAAAGAAAACTAATGCAGAAACTGTGAGTCTGATTGATTCGTTTGCTGAATTCAATGAGACGAAGAACATTGACCGTGCTACGCTGGTCGGAGTGCTGGAGGAATGCTTTCGCAGCGTGATTGCTAAGATTTATGGTTCGGACGAGAACTATGACGTAATCGTAAACCCGTCCAAGGGTGACTTCGAAATCTACAGGAACCGTACGGTTGTGGCTGACGGCCAGGTGAAGAATCCCAATATGGAAATAAGCCTGAGCGAGGCGCGTCTGATTGACGAGGACTACGAGGAAGGCGAGGAGGTGAGCCAGCGAGTTGAGTTCAGCGAGTTTGGCCGCCGTGCAATCCTGACTCTGCGTCAGACACTGGCAAGCCGCATCCTGGAACTGGAGCATGATGCCCTGTACAACCGTTACAAGGACCGTGTGGGCGATGTTGTCAGCGGTGAGGTTTACCAGAGTTGGAAGCGCGAGACGCTGGTTTACGACGATGAGGGTACGGAGATGATACTGCCCAAGACCGAGCAGGTTCCCGGTGATTTCTTCCGCAAGGGCGAGACATTGCGTGCCGTAATCAAGAGCGTCGAGAATGTAAACGGTAATCCCAAGATTACTATTTCGCGTACGGATCCAATGTTCCTGCAGCGCATGATGGAGGCCGAGGTGCCCGAAATCCAGGATGGTCTGATTACCATACACAAGGTTGCCCGCATTCCAGGCGAGCGTGCCAAGGTGGCTGTCGAGTCGTATGACGAGCGCATCGACCCGGTAGGTGCCTGCGTGGGTGTCAAGGGTGCCCGTGTACACGGAATCGTGCGCGAACTGCATGGCGAGAATATCGATGTACTGCCATGGACAGCTAACAAGCAGCTGATGATTGCCCGTGCACTGAGTCCTGCAACTGTCAATACCGTTACACTCGACGAGGAGAATGTCAAGGCCGAGGTTTACCTTGACCCCGAGCAGGTTTCACTGGCCATCGGTAAGGGCGGTGCCAACATCAAGCTGGCTAGTATGCTGACAGGCTATACAATAGACGTTTACCGTGACGGTATCGAGGAGGAGGACGACGTAAGCCTGCAGGAGTTTGCAGATGACATAGAGCCGTGGATTATCGAGGAATTGGAGAAGATAGGCCTGCATACAGCACGTGCCGTCCTGGGTACCAGCCGCGAGGATCTGATTGAGCGTACTGATCTGGAGGAAGAGACTATTGACGAGGTAATCCGAATACTGTCGAGCGAGTTTGACAAATAAAATCCCTAAAACAACAGAGAACAGATGAGTGTAAGGTTAAACAAGGCAATAAAGGAATGCAACGTAGGTTTGCAAACTGCTGTAGAGTTTCTGCAGAATAGGGGTTTTGCTGACGTGGAGACAAACATGAATGCAAAAATCTCGGACGAGCAGTACGAACTGCTTCTGAAGGAATTCAAGCCCGACAGCACATTGCGCGATACTGCGAAAGAGAAAATCCAGCAGCAGAAAGAGGAGAAGGAGCGTAAGGAGAAAGAGCGTCAGCTGGCTAAGCTTGCTGCTGAGGCAGAGGCGAAGGCGAAGGCCGAGGCAGAAGCACGCAGGCGTGCCGAGGAGAAAGCCAAGATGACCCCCAAGGTGGTTGGTCATATTGACCTGGACAAGCCAAAGGCTGCGAAGGCAGAACCTGCCAAGGAGCCTGTAGAGGAATTGCCCAATGAACCTGTCATCAAGCCTGTGGACAAGCCTGCTGCTGAACCTGCGGTCGAAACAGGCAAACCCGAGGAGGTAAATACTGACAAAGACGAGCAGATAATAACCGACGGAAAGGTTACGGGTACGATGAAGAATGGTGTGTTCCGCCTGAACACACCTCAGCAGAACGTTCCGGAACTGAAGGTACAGGGGCATATTGACCTTTCGTCCATCAATTCCATTACACGTCCCAAGAAGAAGAGCAAGGACGAGCGCAAGAAGGAGCGCGAGGAAAAAATGCAACAGGACAAGGCCAACAAAAAGCGTCAGCGTATCGGCAAGGAGCGTGTGGACGTGAATGCTGTAATCAATGAGCAGCGCAACAATAAAAACAGCAACAATAACGCACAGAACCAGCAGGGTGGGGGCAAGAAGAAGAAAAAGAATGCACCCAAGCAGCAGATTCAGCAGCAGGAAGTAAGCGAAGAGGAAGTTGCAAAGCAGGTTCGCGAGACACTGGCTCGTCTGACCAACAAGAACAAGATGGGCAAGGGTGCCAAGTACCGTCGCGAAAAGCGTGATGCCATACGCGAGCAGATGGCCGAGGAGATAAAGCACGAGATGGCCGAGAACAAGGTACTGAAGCTGACCGAGTTCGTTACTGCCAACGAGCTGGCTACCATGATGAACATTCCGGTGACCCAGGTTATCGGTACTTGTATGCAGATTGGTATCATGGTGAGCATTAACCAGCGCCTGGATGCAGAGACTATCAACATTGTTGCCGACGAGTATGGTTTCAAGACCGAGTATGTCAGTGCAGATGTAAGCGAGGCCGTTGTCGAGGTCGAGGACGATGAATCGGATTTGGTACCACGTGCTCCTATTGTTACCGTCATGGGTCATGTGGACCACGGTAAGACGTCGTTGTTGGACTATATCCGCCAGTCTAATGTGATAGCCGGTGAGGCTGGTGGCATTACACAGCACATCGGTGCATACAACGTAACGCTCGAGGACGGACGTCATGTGACATTCCTGGACACTCCGGGTCACGAGGCTTTTACAGCCATGCGTGCCCGCGGTGCACAAGTAACGGATATCGCCATAATTATCGTTGCTGCGGACGATGACATCATGCCACAGACTAAGGAGGCCATTGCACATGCAACGGCTGCAAACGTGCCTATAGTGTTTGCCATAAACAAGATAGACAAGCCCAGTGCAAATCCTGACAAAATCAAGGAGGCACTGGCTGCGATGAACTTTCTGGTCGAGGACTGGGGCGGTAAATACCAGTCACAGGATATTAGTGCCAAGATGGGTACCGGAGTGAAGGAACTGTTGGAGAAAGTCCTGCTGGAGGCCGAGATGCTGGAGCTGAAGGCCAATCCCAACCGCAAGGCCACAGGTTCAATCATCGAGTCATCTCTGGACAAGGGCCGTGGCTATGTAGCTACTTTGCTGGTCAGCAACGGAACGCTGAGGGTTGGTGACGTGGTTCTTGCAGGTACCAACTATGGTCGCGTGAAGGCTATGTTTGACGAGCGCGGCAGGAAGATTGACAGTATCGGTCCCTCGCAGGCAGCTACCATCCTGGGTCTTAACGGAGCCCCGACTGCCGGTGATACATTCCACGTGATGGAAAGCGATCAGGAGGCTCGCGACATTGCTACCAAGCGCGAGCAACTGGCACGCGAACAGGGTCTGCGTACGATGAAGCGTGTTGACCTGAACGAGATTGGGCGCCGCATTGCCCTGGGTGACTTCAGGGAACTGAACCTGCTTGTCAAGGGTGACGTGGACGGTTCGATCGAGGCTCTGAAGGATTCGTTCGAGCGACTGTCAACCGAGAA
The DNA here is from genome assembly GCA_002450165.1 of Prevotellaceae bacterium UBA6974. GTDB lineage: Bacteria > Bacteroidota > Bacteroidia > Bacteroidales > Bacteroidaceae > Physcousia. The sequence goes on from DJYQ01000046.1 coordinate 4,572, forward strand.
GATAAAGGTAAATGTCATATACAAGGCCGTGGGTCAGATAAGCGAGAGCGACGTTACCCTGGCTGCTGCATCAGATGCCATCATCATAGCCTTCCAGGTACGACCCAGTGCACAGGCACGCCACCTGGCAGAGCAGGAGGGTGTCGATATCCGTCAGTACAGCGTAATCTATGATGCAATCGAGGAGGTGAAGGATGCCATGGAGGGTATGCTGTCACCCGAAATCAAGGAAGAGGTTACGGCTCAGGTCGAGGTCCGTCAGGTTTACCACATCAGCAAGGTGGGTACCGTTGCCGGTGCCTATGTCATGGACGGTAAGGTCAGCCGTACCAACAAGGCTCGCGTAATTCGCGACGGCATCGTTATATTCACCGGTGCCATAAATGCACTGAAGCGATTCAAGGACGATGTCAAGGAGGTTACGACAAACTTCGAGTGCGGTATCTCGCTACAGAACTACAACGACCTGAAGGAGGGTGATATTATCGAGACGTTTGCCGAAATCGAGGTTAAGGCTAAACTGTAACGGCCTGTGTCAACGACAGATATCATAGTTCTTGCACTCCTTGCATGGGGTGCGGTGTGCGGTTTTAAACGAGGACTGGTCAAGGAGCTGGCTTCGACGGCCGGCTTCTTCCTGGGCCTCTTTATCGCATGGAAAGTGTATAGTGATGTGAATGACAGCGTGATGATGTTTATCCTGGTGTGGATAGCCACCCCGATAATTCTGGGCATGGTTGCATCGGTGATAACCAAAACGCTGGACTTCACTATTGTTGGCGGACTGATGAACAGGTTGCTGGGTGCTGTGGTAGGTGTGGTGAAATGGGGCTTTTTGATTGGTGTTTTGGCTTTGATGGCCGATAAGGTGCATGAATGGAAGACATTACTAGAGACATTGTAAACAAGGACTACGAGTATGGGTTTACCACCGATGTGGAAACCGAGGTCATCGACAAGGGGTTGTCCGAGGATGTGGTGCGCCTGATTTCGGAAAAGAAAGGTGAGCCCGAATGGCTTTTGGAGTTCCGCCTGCAGGCCTATCGCTATTGGGCAGGACAGAAACAGCCTGAATGGGGACATCTGGATATGCCCGAAATCAATTATCAGGATATCAGTTACTATGCCGACCCAACCAAGTCTGCAATGAGTGGAGATAGCAAGGAGATTGATCCCGAACTGATGAAGACGTTCGACAAGCTTGGTATTCCGCTCGAGGAACGCATGGCTCTGGCAGGTACTGCCGTTGATGCCGTGATGGACAGCGTGAGCGTCAAGACTACCTTCAGTGCCAAACTGAAAGAGATGGGCATCATCTTCATGAGCATAAGCGAAGCTGTCAGGGAGCATCCGGATTTGGTCAGGGAATATCTGGGCAGTGTGGTTCCGTACCGCGACAACTACTTCGCTGCACTTAATTCGGCAGTTTTCTCGGACGGTTCGTTTGTTTACATACCCAAGGGTGTGCGCTGTCCGATGGAACTGAGTACGTACTTCCGCATCAATGCAAGGGGTACGGGACAGTTTGAACGTACCCTGATAGTCTGCGATGATGATGCCTATGTGTCCTATCTGGAGGGTTGTACGGCTCCCATGCGTGACGAGAACCAGCTGCATGCGGCTATTGTCGAGATTGTGGTCAAGGAGAATGCCGAGGTGAAGTATTCGACCGTGCAAAACTGGTATCCGGGTGACAAGAACGGAAAGGGTGGTGTGCTGAACCTGGTTACCAAGCGCGGACATCTGCGCGGGGCAAACAGCAGACTTTCGTGGACACAGGTGGAGACGGGAAGTGCCGTAACATGGAAATATCCATCGTGCGTGCTGAGCGGTGACAACTCGCAGGCTGAATTCTATTCGGTTGCCGTTACAAACAATTTTCAGCAGGCTGATACGGGTACCAAGATGATTCATATCGGCAGGAATACAAAATCGACGATTATCAGCAAGGGTATCAGTGCAGGCAGGAGCCAGAACTCGTACCGCGGTCTTGTCAAGGTTGCTCCATCGGCACAGGGAGCGCGCAACTACTCGTCGTGCGATTCGCTGCTGCTTGGAAGTAAATGCGGGGCTCATACTTTCCCGTATATGGATGTCCGGAACAGCAGCGCAATTGTTGAACATGAGGCTACTACGTCTAAAATCAGCGAAGAGCAGCTTTTTTACTGCCAGCAACGTGGTATAAATACCGAGGATGCCGTTTCGCTGATTGTAAACGGATATGCCAAGGATGTTATTAATAAACTGCCTATGGAGTTTGCCGTAGAGGCTCAGAAACTGTTAGGGGTCAGTTTGGAAGGTAGTATTGGATAGTATGTTAAAGATTAGGAACTTGCATGCCAGTATCAATGGCAAAGAGATATTAAAGGGCGTAAACCTGACTATACAGGATGGTCAGATTCATGCAATCATGGGTACCAACGGTGCGGGTAAGTCAACACTTAGCAACGTAATTGTGGGAAATCCGCTGTATCGGGTCACACAGGGCGAGATTACGTTCAACGGACAGAACCTGCTGGAGCTTAAGCCCGACGAGCGTGCCAACATGGGTATATTCATGTCATTCCAGCAACCTGTCGAGATTCCGGGTGTCAGCATGACAAACTTCATGAGGGCTGCCGTAAATGCACGCTACAAGGCTCAGGGACGCGAACAGCTCAGTGCCGGTGATTTTCTGAAGCTCATGCGCGAGAAACGCAAGATTGTAGAACTGGACACCAAGCTTACAAGCCGTTCTGTCAACGAAGGCTTTTCGGGCGGTGAGAAGAAACGCAACGAGATTTTCCAGATGGCTATGCTGGAACCTGAGTTCTGCATTCTGGACGAGACAGACTCGGGCCTTGACGTAGATGCCCTGCGCATTGTGGCAGAAGGCTTCAACAAGTTGCGTAAACCCAATACAAGCGCCATGGTAATCACACACTATGTACGTTTGCTGGATTACCTTAAACCTGATGTGGTAAGTGTCATGATTGACGGCCGTATCGTCAAGACCGGCGATGCTACACTGGCAGAAATGATAGAACACAGGGGATTCGACTGGATTAAGGAAGAGGTTGGATTATGAGCGGTACCAAGCAATATACTGACTTCTACGACAATGTCAGGGACACCCTGTTTGCGCGTTCGTGCGACGTGATGAACGCCCAGCGCCAGGCAGCATTGGACAGATTCAGATGGCTGGGGTTCCCTGACAGAAAGTCCGAACGGTACAAATATACCGATGTCGGGCTTGATTTCGAACCCGACTATGGCATAGCGCTGACTGCGCTGACAGATGAACTGCCCAGCCACTGCTATCGAATAGGCAGTGCGCCTGTTGATGTTACACCTTACTATAACACAATTGCCGACCATAATGATGCAGTCGTGTGTCTGAATACAATGCTCAGCGTGGATACCCTGCTGGTACATATACCCCGCAACACACGTCCCCAGCATCCCATACAAATCAGCAATATACTAAAGGGTACTAATGATACCATGGTTAACCGCCGTCTGCTTATTATTCTGGACGAAGGTGCCCAGGCAGACATAATCATTACCGACCGCGCGGTTAACGACAGCAGATTCCTGACAAATCAGGTTATCGAGGCCTTTGCCGGTGAAAACAGTAACCTTAACATCTACGAGATTGAGGAAACACATCTTCTTTGCACAAGGTACAGCAACATATATATTCACCAGGACCGCAACGCAAGTGTCAGACATACCTCGCTTAGCCTCTTTAACGGCCATACCCGCAATACTTGTACCGTCCGGCTGGCTGGCGAAGGTGCGGAAGTTAGTCTGAACGGCTGTGTAATTGCCGACAAGATGCAGCATGTGGATAATAATACGCGTATAGAACATCTGGTTCCGCATTGCACATCAAACGAACTGTACAAGTACATTCTGGACGACAGTGCCGTAGGTGCATTTGCCGGTATTGTGTATGTTAGTGAAGGTGCACAGAAGACCTCCTCGTCCATGACAAATGCCAACCTGTGCGCAACCGATTCGGCACGCATGTACACCCAGCCTATGCTGGAGATATATGCCGATGACGTCAAGTGTTCGCATGGCAGTACCGTAGGACAGTTGGGCGATGATGCCCTGTTCTATATGATGCAGAGAGGAATAGGTATTGACGAGGCGCGACTGTTACTGAAATCAGCATTCATAACCGAAGTTATCGAAACCATTCCGCTCCAGCCGCTCCGTGACCGCCTGCATTTCCAGGTTGACAAACGACTGCGCGGTGAACTGAGCAAGTGCGAGGGATGTAAACTGTGTAAGTAACAATATACTGCAATGTACGATATAAATAGGGTACGTAAGGATTTTCCCATCCTGAGCAAGGTCATTTACGATAAATATCCGCTGGTTTATCTGGATAATGCCGCAACCACGCAGAAACCGCGCTGTGTGGTTGATGCGATGACTGATGAATATTTCAACGTAAATGCCAATGTCCATCGCGGCGTGCATTTTCTTAGCCAGCAGGCTACGGACCTGCACGAGTCAAGCCGTGAAACCGTACGCAGGTTTATAAATGCAGGCAAGACAAGCGAAATTATATTTACACGCGGTACTACCGAAAGCATAAACCTGGTAGCAACGTGCTTTGCTGATGCCTTTATGAAGGCAGGCGACGAAGTTATCGTGAGCGAGATGGAGCACCACAGTAATATCGTCTCGTGGCAAATTGCAGCACAGCGCACAGGTATTGTGCTGCGGGTGATTCCTATCAGCGATGACGGGGTTCTGGATATGGAAGGCTACAAGTCTCTGTTTAACGAACGTACCAGAATTGTCAGTTGCACGCACGTCAGCAACGTTCTGGGAACCATCAACCCAGTCAGGGAAATAATACGCATTGCACACGAACACGGTGTTCCAACATTGATAGACGGGGCACAGAGTACACCCCATTTCGCTGTGGACGTCCGGGATATGGATTGTGACTTCTATGCATTCAGTGGCCACAAGATATACGGACCTACTGGAGTAGGAGTCCTGTATGGCAAGGAGCGGTGGCTTGAGAAAATGCCTCCTTACATGGGTGGCGGCGATATGATCAAGACGGTGTCGTTCAACGGGACAACCTTCAACGACCTTCCGTACAAATTCGAGGCAGGTACACCTGACTATATTGCAACAACAGGACTTGCAAAGGCCCTGGATTATGTATCATCCATAGGTATAGACAATATATACAGGTATGAGCAGGAGCTGACGCAATATGCTATTTCTCAGATGCTTGAAATCGATGAAATGGTAATTTTCGGTCCCAGGACTAACCATGATGCAGTAATATCATTCCAGGTTGGAAATATTCATCACCTGGATATGGGAACCCTGCTGGACAGATTGGGCATTGCCGTCAGAACAGGTCATCATTGTGCCGAACCCCTGATGCGGCGCCTGGGTATCGAAGGAACATGCAGGGCAAGTTTCGCCCTATACAATACTACAGATGACGTAGATGCCCTTGTAAACGGGATACAACGCATCAGAAAAATGTTCTGACCTACTTACATAACAGGATGCATATACGGTCTTGAAAACTACGCCCTGCACCTGACGTTGATACTCCCTGGTTTATTATGGAAAAGCACATATTGTGACCGTTGCGTGCACGATAGTATCCTGCCAATGATACTATGCCTGTTACCGTTCCCGTCTTGGCATGTACATTTCCTTCTGCAGCAGTACCTCTCATACGCTTCCTGAGCGTACCGTCAACACCGGCAATAGGAAGGGCTGGATATAGTTTTTTATAGATTTCATCGTTATTATATGCATATACCAACGCCTTAACCAAAGCACGTGGCGTTACATAGTTATACAACGAAAGACCACTGCCATCAGCTATTTTGCATTGCATGGTATCAACACCTGCTGCAACCAGCATATTGTTAATGCAAGCAACAGAACCTGACCGTGTATATGGCTTAGACAGTTCATTGAATATACCTTCGGCCATCAGATTGTCACTATTCTTCATCATAGGAACAATTGCACCGGCAACAGTATATTGCTGTGACGCTTTCCACGGAATTGCATTTGTCTCGGCATCATCCCAGCACCATCCCCATCCTCTGCTGTCAACCTGCGGCGTATATATGTATCCCTGACCAAGATACTTTAGCGACGTAATTGCAGTCAGTACCTTCATGCACGAGGCAGGCCGCATACGCTGGTCAGCATTGTATTCATAAACAACCTTTTTCTTATCCAAATCATACACACATATACCCACAAGACTAGTATTTGAAATATTGCCTCTGCACAGTTTGTTTACTGCACCGTACCGTGAAGACGAACACGATACAAGCACTACAGCCGACAACATAATTATTAGTTTACGCATCATAAAAAATTGTTTTTATGTGCAAAAGTATAAAAAAATATACATGCAGGACATATCTTGCCACTTTTTTGGTATCTTTGTGCGCGAATTGATTTTTTAAAATCAATGGAATCGGTAACAAGTAAATAAAAAACTGGTCATGATAAAAAAGTACGATTTTCTGATAATAGGTGGTGGTGTAGCCGGTATGAGCTATGCACTGAAGGTCAGTAAAAGCGGCAAGGGACGCATAGCACTTGTCTGCAAAACCACCCTGGACGAAGCTAATACAGCCAAGGCACAGGGAGGTATAGCATCAGTAACTGACCTGATGGTGGATAATTTTGAAAAACATATTCAGGATACAATCATTGCGGGTGATTATATTTCCGACCCCGAGGCAGTCGAACAGGTAGTAAAGGGAGGTCCAGCCGGAATAAGGGACCTTCTCTCATGGGGAGTTAATTTCGACAAGAAGGATAACGGCGAGTTTGACCTTCACCGCGAGGGTGGACATAGCGAATTCCGCATACTACATCATGCAGATGATACCGGTTTTGAAATTCAGCGAGGCCTGATGGAAGCCGTGCGCAAGGATCCAAATATCGAAGTGTTGGAAAATCACTTTGCCGTTGAGATAATCACACAACATCATTTGGGAATACGTGTGACACGCCGCAATACGGACATCGAGTGTTTCGGTGCATATATACTGAATCCAGAAACAGCAAAGATTGACACCTATCTCTCACGCGTCACACTTATTGCTACCGGAGGAACCGGAGCAGTATATGCAACAACCACCAATCCCAACATAGCAACGGGTGACGGTATTGCCATGGTGTACCGTGCAAAAGGCAAGGTCAGGGATATGGAATTTGTACAGTTCCACCCCACAGCACTATACAATCCGGCTGAACGCCATCCGGCATACCTCATAACAGAAGCCATGCGAGGATACGGAGGTATCCTGCGACTGCCTGACGGAAAGGAATTCATGCAAAAGTACGATGATCGTCTTTCCCTTGCCCCACGCGACATTGTGGCACGCGCCATAGACAACGAGATGAAGATACATGGTCTTGAGCATGTCTGTCTGGATGTTACACACAAGGATCCCGAGGAAACAAAACACCATTTCCCAAACATATATGCCAAGTGCCTGAGTATCGGAATAGACATCACAAAACAATACATTCCCGTTGCACCATGTGCCCATTATATGTGCGGTGGAATCAAGGTTGACCTAAATGCCCAATCCAGTATCAGACGCCTATATGCAGTAGGCGAGTGTTCATGCACAGGTCTGCACGGTGGTAACAGACTTGCAAGCAATTCGCTTATAGAAGCTGTGGTTTATGCCGATGCAGCAGCCAGACATTCGGTTGCCGAAATTGACAATTATACCTTTAACGAAAAAATACCGGAGTGGAATGACAATGGCACAATGTCCAACGAGGAAAAGGTACTCATTGCCCAAGATGCACGCGAGGTAAACCAGATAATGTCCACATACGTAGGCATAGTACGCAGCGACCTGCGTCTGCACCGTGCATGGGAGCGCCTGGATCTGCTGTACGAAGAGACCGAACACCTGTTCAAACGCGTCAAGCCCACAAAGGATATATGCGAACTGCGCAATATGATTAACGTAGGTTATCTCATAACACGTCAGGCACTGGAACGAAAGGAAAGTCGGGGTCTGCACTATACCATAGACTATCCCAAACACGCACTTGACAAGTGAAGAAGAGTATTTTCGGCATATTGCTCTGCATGGAAGGAGTATTCCTGCTCCTTACAATGTTTGTCAGTCTTATCTACGAAGAACATGACTGGTGGGCATATCTCCTTTCAGCATCCATCAGTTTTGTCATCGGAAGGATATGCATCCGTCTTAGTAAGATGGACAAGGACAACAAGCGTTTCACACGCGCCGATTCGTTTTTGATAGTAACCCTTTCCTGGGTGATATTTTCGGTGATAGGCATGATACCATTTATTCTGATACAGAAAATGGATATAGCAAGTGCCTTTTTCGAGACAATGTCCGGTTTTACCACCACGGGAGCCACAGTCATAACAGATATAGACTCCATGACCCATGCCCTGCGATTCTGGCGCTCGCTTACACAGTGGATTGGAGGACTGGGAATTGTTGTTTTCTCGTTTGCACTTATACCCGTAAGTGAAATGAAAAACAACAACATATTCTCAGCCGAGGTAACCGGTATAGGACTGGACAAGATAAGACCTAAAATAGGCTCAACGGCAAGGCGACTGCTAATCATATACCTGGTACTTACCCTAATCTGTACAGGATTGTATTACCTGGGACCAATGAATATATACGATGCCGTCTGTCATTCCCTTTCAACAATAGCCACAGGCGGATTCAGCACCCATTCGCAAAGCATAGCATATTTCCATTCCACGTACATCGAATACGTATGCGCAATATTCATGGTATTGTCAAGCATAAACTTTTCCCTTTTCTATTATGCAAGCATGAGAAAATGGTATGTACTGAAACAAAACGAGGAAGTAAAGGTATTTCTGAGCGTAGTCCTATGCATGACAGCATTTTTCTTTGTACTTTTCACCTTCTCACACTCAAACAAGGATATGTCTGTCCTTCCGTTAGGCTTTGAAGAAACCTTGCGTACATCATTCTTCCATGTTGCCACGGTTATAAGCAGCACAGGATTCTCGGCACAGAAGTTTGACTATGTTGCATGGGGAGACCAATATTGGATGCCCACGGTAGTCATCATGGCAGTAGGAGCATGTGCAGGCAGTACTGCAGGAGGCATGAAGATGATACGCGCAATAATCTGTACCAAGAGCGTACGAAACGAATTCATACGCCAACTTCATCCCAATGCCGTACTTGGGATAAGGATAAACGGAAGCATAATACCCGAAAGCAGAATAAAACACTCACTCGGTTTTCTGTTTCTCTATATCTCGATGGTTGTTATCGGAATGACCATACTAACTTACATAGGATTGGATGCAGACACAGGACTGGGAGCATGTATCAGTTCACTCTCCAACGTAGGTCCGGGTACGGGAAGATGCGGACCGGCAGGAACATTTGCCAGTGTACCGGCATTGGGAAAATGGCTGTTGTCATTCTACATGCTGGTAGGCCGTCTGGAGATATATACCGTGTTGTTTCTTTTTATGCCAATATTCTTCAAAGGAACCAAATAAGCAATGGATACAGCATATAGCCAATATGAAAACAATAAAAGCAGCAGAGTTATAGGATTGACCTATACCTCTCCTATCTTCGGTCCAGTACACAGTCGCAGACTTGGTATATCACTGGGTATTAATCTGCTTCCCGATGACGGCAAGTGGTGTAATTTCGACTGTATATATTGCGAATGCGGATTAAACAGATTCAAACGGGCAAGAAATCCACTTCCCTCAGCACAGCAAGTTGTTGATGCACTGGTATCGAAGTTGCAGGAAATGAAGTCTGCAGGAATCATACCCAATGTACTCACCTTCGCCGGCAACGGCGAACCCACCATGCATCCGGATTTTCCCACAATTTCGCAAATGGTAATTTCCGTACGCAACCAATACTGTCCTGATGCCAAGGTAAGCATACTTTCAAACTCTACACTTGTACACCGTGACGACGTACGCGAAGCACTGATGCAGTTTGACAACAATATTCTGAAATTAGATACAGTCGATACCGAATATATTAACCGGGTAAATAAACCTGCGGGCAAGTATGATTTGGACAGGGTGGTTGAAAACCTGTGCAAGTTCAACGGCAATCTAATTATCCAGACAATGTTTATGAAAGGCGTTGACGAAAACAAAGTCAGCGTTGACAATACCGGTGACAGATTTGTAGAACCATATATACAAACACTGAAGCTTATAAATCCAAAAAAAGTAATGATATATACCATTGACCGCAATACACCTGTTGATACACTGGAAAAAGCAAGCAAGGAAGAATTGGATTCCATTGCCGCCAAAATACGCAAAGAAGGCATAGAGGTAAGCGTTTCATACTAATTCATAATTCATAATTCATAATGCTTAATTCATAATTATT
>DJYQ01000025.1 GCA_002450165.1 Prevotellaceae bacterium UBA6974
CTTGGTCGCATTCGGTGCAAAGAAGAAGCGATTGGGGGGCAGGACGTCGGCAAGCAGGTATATGCCTGTCTCGTGTGAGCTGAACGTCAGGACGTCGCGGTCTCCTGTCTTGTGTTTGTTTACATACTGGGCAATGGGTATTATCCCGCGGTGGAAGGTGCCGTTCACGAGTGTTACGAAATTGTAGCTTGTGGCGGTGGCAAGTGTTCCCACGAGCAGCAGGACTGTCTTGGCGGTGCGTGTTGCCCTTACGTTACGTAAGAAATATATTGCCAGGGGTGCATATACGAACACGACCAGGAAGTAGTAGATGTTTACGCTCCATAGTGTGAAACTGAGCATCTGCAGTCCAAAGCATGTTACTATGAGCAGGCGGACGTCTCGTCTGACTTTTGTGAATGCTATGGGCAGTACTAGGGCTGCTGCTATGGCCAGTTTTACAAGGAAGAACCATGGTGCTGTGGGTTCTCCGTTTGCTGCAGCGCCTCCGTATTGGAACAAATTGGTATAGAAGTAGGCGTCGTACATGTCTGCCAGTGTTCCTTTTGATACGAAGTATAATATGCATGGTATGGAGAGGAGCAGGAAGCCTGCGATAATCCATAGGGCTATGCGCCACAGTTCCTGTAATTTATGTTTGCGACAGCAGATTATTGTCAATGCTGCCAAAGCGGCGAAGTGGAATACCACAATGGTGAATTTCATCCAGAAAACGAGGCCCATTCCTATACCGACCAGTATCAGTGTCCTTACCGATGGGACTGTCTGGGTCTTGAGATAGGAGAGCATGTGGTACAGGGTATAGCTCAGTACTGGCAGGCTCAACTCTTCTACGCTGTCGCCGTAGAAGAAAAAATCCGTGGTAACCACGCCCAAGCCTATCAGGCATGTATACGGCATTACTATCCAGCTGTTGCTGAACAGTCTCATTATCTTATGGCTGTACCACAAGAACCCCCAATAGCATATAATTTCTGTCAGGTATATGCCCAGGAAGCTTTTATACGATACCCAGGCGGCTAACTCGTGGATAAAGAACAGGACGGGGCCTTTCTGGTCAAATATATCCCTGTAGAGCAGTTCACCCGACAGCATGGCCTTGCCTATTGTCATGAACACGTTGGCATCATCCCATGGATTAAGCGGATACAGAAAGGAGCTTGCACTGAAAAGCGTGATACACACAAACGCAACGGCAAACAGAAATATCGATCTATATACGGATGTTGAAATATTCATTGTTCTCTCTAATTAAAGCTTTATACTATTTATACCTTCATTAATTAATGCGTCTTCTAATATTACAAAGAAGTTCTCAATATCCTTCACGTCTATAGCTCCTAATGAGCATAGACGGAAAGTATTAGTAGTACTGATTTTACCAGGATAAATGGTAAATCCGCGTTCATAACAATAGTCATGAACCTTTTCGAAACTCCAATTAGGATCTTCTGGATACTTAACTGACACCACAAGACCCGACTCAATCTTCGGGTCAATTACCGTCTCAAAGCCCAGTTCCTTTACACCCTTGCGAATAGCTTCATATACCCTGCGATGACGGGCAAACTTTGCTTCCTCTCCTACCTCAAAGTATTCCTTCAATGCCTGGATAGTAGCGTATATGGTCTGTACAGGTGGAGTAAAGTGCATCTCGCCTGTCTTCTCGAAGCATTCATATTGCATATACAGATTGCAGTAGTAAGAACGTGTTGGGTAGTCCTTGGATGCCTCAATAATACTCCTGCGACCAATGATAAAGCTCAGACCGGACATTGCCATCAAACCTTTCTGGGCAGAAGCCATACAGAAGTCCACATTATCCTTCACAATATCAAACGGTATCATACCGAGTGATGATGTAGTGTCGGAAATCATTATTGCACCGTATTTATGAGCCAAGGCACCAATCTCACGGATGGGGTTCAATACGCCCGTACCCGTTTCATGATGGCAGCAATAAACTACAGCTACATCAGGATTCTCTTTCAGTGTCTTTTCAACGTCAGCAAGATTAGGTTGCTCAAACACACTTGATTTGAGATCAATGTGCGGAATATGGTACATCTGGCAGACCTCAACGGCACGGGTATTATAAGCACCATTGTTTACAACCAATATCTTCTTTCCTTCTGGAACAAGGGAGTTGATGCAGATGTCAATATTGATGGTACCTGAGCCGCAGAACAACACGGATGTGAATTCAGGTTCTGGAGCGTGTGCTACCTTACACAAATCACTACGCAAGCCTTTCATCAAGCCTGCAAACTCTTTCTCACGGGGGCAAATGTCAGGAACTACCTGAGCATATTTGACAGTATCTGTTGTAGTAGCCGGACCTGGGTTCAGCAATACATTTCTTTTAATTGGTTCCATATTATTTCTTTAAGAAATCCATTAAAGCCTCTTTATTTTGAATAGGAGTGGTTGTAGGACGGCCAAGATCCTTGCGGTTGCCTTTCTTTACCTTTACTTCGAGAAGAATTGGCCCGCCAATCGTTGAGAGTTGAGAGTTGAGAGTTGAGAGTTCTTTTTCTAACTCAGCTTTGCTGTCAACACTAATGGTTGCCTTATAACCCAAAGCCTTGGCAACTGCGGGCAAATCAATCTTCAAACCCACTGTAGGCTGACCACCCACAGAATCGTGTGCACCATTGTTGAATACAACGTGTACATAGTTCTTGGGAGCCTTGTTGGCGACAATGGCCATACTACCCATGTGCATGATAGCAGCGCCATCACCATCAAAGCACCATACCCTACGCTCAGGCTGGGCAAGTGCAATACCCAAAGCAATCTGGGAGGCGTGCCCCATACTGCCAACTGTCAAGAAGTCGCGCTCGTGACCTTGGTTCATAGCAGCACGATACTCAAAGAGCTCACGGCTGATCATACCTGTGGTACTTACGATGCAATCTTTCGCGCCAAGAGCAGCAGCCACTGTCTGGATGGCCTCTTCACGAGACATCGTGAGGTCGTTCTTCTCTACGTTCTGTAGCTTGTAATCCTCGAAAGTGTCTTTCTCAATTACAAGTGCAAAGACTTCTTTGTTCTGGAGAGCTTTCAAGGCTTTGGTGATTTGTTTCTCTGCCTTGTCTTCTTCTTTGGCCAACACTTCGTAATTTATTCCCATTACGTTCAGAAGGCCAGTAGTAACCTTGCCTTGCTTCACATGCTGTGGCTCATCGTGAACACCAGGACGTCCACGCCAACCAATCAGCAACAGAACTGGGATGTTATAAACTTCCTGGTCTGTAAGTGAAGCAAGTGGGTTGATGATGTTGCCCTCACCACTGTTCTGCATATAGACACAGGCGGGTTTGCCTGTAGCTAGATAATGACCGACTGCCAGTCCTACGGCTGCACCTTCGTTGGCGGCAATGATGTTGTGTGCGGCATCAAAGTGGTCGGTGATATAGGCACACATGTTCTTCAGCAGACTATCAGGGACACCTGCGAAGCAGTCAATGTCGTTCTCTCTCAGTTTCTCGATGAAATATTCTGGACGTATCATGGCTTATTTCTTTTTGGTTCCAGGAATGAGGTTCAGAATCTGCTTGATAGGCATGCAATACTCCTCGGATGCCTCCAAGCAGCGGGTGGTTTCAAGAATACGCTCTGCACAATTCACCATTGCGGGATAAGCACTGCGGAGCATGTGATTAGCGTAAATCACGATGTTGATACCCCAGCTGGCCAGTTCTTCTTCGGTGAACTGTGCGTAGGTGGTAGGAACTACCACAATAGGCGTGTGGTTGTCCTTCTCGCGGAAACGCTGGCAGAACTCCTTGATGTCCATACCATCTTTGTTCTTGGAGTGGATCATGATACCATCAGCACCAGCAGCAACGTAAGCAAAGGCACGTTCCAAAGCGTCCTCAACAGGCTTACCGGCAATCAGGGACTCAATACGGGCAATAATCATAAAGTCGCGGGTTACCTGTGCTTCCTTACCTGCCTGAATCTTGGAGCAGAAACCTTCGATAGTGTCCTGTGTCTGAACAGCATCAGTACCAAACAGTGAGTTCTGTTTCAGTCCCACCTTATCCTCAATGATAACGGCACTTACACCCAAACGCTCCAAAGTACGTACTGTGAACACAAAGTGCTCAGTCTTTCCTCCGGTATCACCGTCATATATAACTGGCTTGGTGGTCACTTCCAAAGAGTCATTCAGGTCGTGCAGACGGGTTGTCAAGTCAACGGCTTCAATGTCAGGTTTACCCTTTGATGTTGAGTCGGTCAAAGAGCTGGCCCACATACCGTCAAACTCACGAACTTCATTGCCAACCTTTACCTTGGTGTGTTCGATAATCAAACCTGTAAGACCACAGTGGGACTCCATGATGCGGACAATAGGTTTGGCGGTAATCAGACGACGCAGGCTCTTCAGGCGAGCTTGGGGGGTTGTGCCAAGGGATTCCAGTTCTTCTGCAAGGCCAGATGAGGTGATACCTTTTGTGTAGGGGATTTCTATCACCTTACCACCTATTGACTCCATTGCTTTGAATACTTCGTCACGGATATACTTGTCGGGACCTTCCAGCCAGTCGTCACCGTGAATGATGTAGTCAGGTTTGTACTTCATCAGATTGGGGACATAGCTCCAATCGTCCTGTGGGACAACATCAGACACTCCATGTATCGAGCGAACGATAATCTCTCTCTGCTCGTATGTAAGATAGGGTAGTCGTTTATGAGTTGCTATTGCCCTGTCGGTAAAGAGACCTATGATTACGTCTCCAAGTTTAGCTCCTTCATTAATAATATTAATGAGACCTGGATGCATAATATCGGCTATCATACCGAGGTAAACTTTCTTTGCCATTGATATGAAATTTTTATTTGATTCTTATGTTTTCTTCTGCGTACATTAGGTCTTGGGTATCGTCAATCTCATACCACTGCAGATCATCCACTTTGAGGACGTTCATCGGTGTGATGCGCTGAGACACGTCAAGGAGTTGAAACTCGTAACCGAGTTTGGGCTTGTATGCCATAATCTTTTCGTATTCGGAACAGAGTATCTTGTAGAAAGCGTTGCTTATCTTATGGATTCCCACCAGTTCACCAGATGGTATGATTTCGTCTTTGTTGACCGAGCAATTGATTAGTTCGCATTTCTCATTCATCTGCACATAGTACTGGTCTTGGAACTTGGTGACGGGGGTAACAAGCATTGCTGACTCGTAAGGGCATTCTATCAGTGAAGATATGGCCTTGCTCTCAAACACCAAGTCGGATTCCAACAGCAGGAAATCAGCTTCACCGATGACCTCACGGCAGTTCCATAAGGTGTACATACTGTTGGTTTCTGCAAAACGAGGGCTGAATACACACTGTACCTGTGGGTACTGCTGCGTCAAGGCTTCGTAGTGTTCCTTGTGGTAGCCAGTACCAATGATTATCTTTTCTATTCCGCAGTCAATGAGTATCTCAATGCTGCGGATGACCATAGGCTTCTCTTTATAGGATATAAAGCCCTTGGGAATTAAATCTGTGTAATGGCCAAAGCGGGTTCCCATTCCTGCGGCCATGATTACTGCAGTTTTAATCATTTTCTATATTAGCTTGCTTTCGTTATAGTAACTTGCCAAATACGTAGGACGTTTTTTTGTTTCATTAAATATACGTCCGGTATATTCTCCAAGAATACCAATGGCAAGCAGCTGGATGCCTCCCATAAGAAGCACAGCAACAATGATTGTTGTAAAACCCTTTACCTCGTCTCCACAGAAAATAGTCTTGAAACTGTAGTAAAAAATTAGAATGAAAGCAAAGAAGGCAACTATTCCGCCAATTATGGTTGCAATACGCAATGGTGCTGTGGTAAAACTTGTAATGCCTTCCACAGCTAATTTGGACAGACTCCAAAAATTCCAGTTGCTTTCTCCTGCGGCTCGATCTCCACGGTCAAAGATTATTTCTTTCTTCCTGTAGCCTATCCAGCAGAACATTCCTTTTGTGTAACGTTCAGATTCCCGAAGATTTTTTAACGCATTAATACAGCATCGGTCAAGAAGTCTGAAGTCGCCTACATTAGGGAGAATATCAAAACGCGAAGACTTGTCTAAAATCTGATAGAAAATCAAGGAACACTTCCTTCGTAGCCAGCTTTCTTTTCCACGACTGGCACGCTTGGCATATACATCATCGTAACCTTGTTCCCAATATTCCAGCATCTGAGGTATCAGGGATGGCGGGTCCTGAAGGTCCGCATCCAATATTACCATACAGTCACCCGTCACGTAATCAAATCCTGCAAGCATCGCGTTTTCCTTACCGAAATTTCTGGTAAGATCAACATAGTTTATTCGCTTATCTGCAGCACGTAGGGCCTTGATTATGTTGATTGTATTATCCTTGCTACCATCATTAACAAACAGAATCTCCCATTCGTATGAAGTATTATTATCCATCAAAAAATGTAATTCAGGATACAACAAGGGCAACGATTTTTCCTCATTATAGCACGGGACAAGGATGGATACCTTTTTCATTTTACCTTAATAGATTTATTATAAGTTTAATAAATAAGAAATTAGTTACGACACTTATCATTAGGGTTGGGATATATGCTATCCTGTCGTTTATTAACAATATATCTGCAAATAAATACATAAGTCCCATGCGAACGACAAACAGGTTGAAGAGGTGTGCAGAGACTATGCCTACAAGGTTCCTGAAGCTCGAACTTGTACCGAATGTCCAATATACTGTCAGGAAGTAATTGACCGTAAGCGAAAGAATATAGCTGCATACAAGCGAAACCTGATAGGATGTCAGCGTCCTGAAGAAATAGAACAGCGCCGCGTCTATGCCCGTACATACGGCCCCTACTATTGCAAAGCGTGTGAACTGCCTAATACTTTCTTTCATACAGATACAGGTTTTGCTGCTCGGCATTCTCATCTACTATGCCTTTCATCAGTCCTTGTGTGTAACCCAGGTTCCACAGGAACATTTTGGGATTAATTAGAAAGTAATATCTAAGCTGTTCCTTCTTATGAAAAACGAGTGTGTATTCTTCTGGAATAGGCATGTCATAATACTTCTGTATTAATGATTGTACTCGTTCCGTTTTCCTTACAAGGAACTTCGGTTTACGGGTTCGGATACATTCGGCCTGTTCTGCCTTTATCTCGGGCTTGGTCGCATTCGGTGCAAAGAAGAAACGGTTGGGAGGCAGGACGTCGGTAAGTAGGTATATGCCCGTATCATAAGAACTGAATGTCAAAACATCGTGTCGATTGGTTTTGTGCTTGTTTACGTATCTAGCAATGGGTATTATCCCACGGTGGAAGGTGCCGTTCACGAGTGTTACGAAATTGTAACTTGTAGCGGTGGCAAGTATTCCCACGAGCAGCAGGACTGTCTTGGCGGTGCGTGTTGCCCTTACGTTACGTAAGAAATATATTGCCAGGGGTGCATATGCGAACAGGACCAGGAAATAATATATCTGTACGAACATCAGCGCAAAACTGAGCATCTGCAGTCCAAAGCATGTTACTATGAGCAGGCGGACGTCTCGTCTGACTTTTGTGAATGCTATGGGCAGTACCATGACTGCTGCTATGGCCAGTTTTACAAGGAAGAACCATGGTGCTGTGGGTTCTCCGTTTGCTGCCACGCCTCCGTATTGGAACAAATTGGTATAGAAGTAGGCATTGTACAGGTCTGCCAAAGTCCCCTTTGATATAAAATACAAAATACACAGGATGGAGAGGAAAAGAAATCCTGCAATAATCCATAGAGTAATCTGACGTAAATCCTGTAAATTCTTTTTACGATAGCAGATAACCGATAATGCTATCAAGGCAGCAAAATGGAATACTACCACAGTGAATTTCATCCAAAAAACGAGGCCCATTCCAATACCGACCAGTATCAGTGTCCTTACCGATGGGACTGTCTGGGTCTTGAGATAGGAGAGCATGTGGTACAGGGTATAGCTCAGTACTGGCAGGCTCAACTCTTCTACGCTGTCGCCGAACCAGAAAAAATCCGTGGTAACCACTCCCACGCCTATCAGGCATGTAAACGGCATTATTATCCAGCTGTTGCTGAACAGTCTCATTATCTTATGGCTGTACCACAAGAAGCCCCAATAGCATATAATTTCTGTCAGGTATATGCCCAGGAAGCTTTTATACGATACCCAGGCGGCTAACTCGTGGATAAAGAACAGAACGGGGCCTTTATGGTCAAATATATCCCTGTAGAGCAGTTCACCCGACAGCATGGCCTTGCCTATTGTCATGAACACGTTGGCATCATCCCATGGATTAAGCGGATACAGAAAGGAGCTTGAACTGAAAAGCGTGATACACACAAACGCAACGGCAAACAGAAATATCGATCTATATACGGATGTTGAAATATTCATTGTTCAAATAAGTTTTTATCATTGTTTACTGCATATGGTTAAGAATGAATTATGGATGACCATCCATATAACCAATAATAGAGATGAACTTGGTTTATTCTAGTTAATTATATAACTTGTACTACTAAAGTGCAGTCGTGGGGTTGAAACCCCACCTTCAAGAAAACTCAATGTTGAAGAGAGATTCCTGTTTAGGTAAGTTTATTCTACTGCTTATCATTCGGACATGAAAAAACATAGTTTATGGATTCTCTCAACTTAGACATACAAGTTACAGAAGGTGGGGTTAATTGTGATAATGGTAATTCTAATTTTCTATTACTCTATAATTTATTTGTATTCACTACGCTATTTTTCAGGGTAAAACATTTTAGCGGACACCAACTTATTTAAAAGATTTTCCAGTGTTCAACATTCAAGACATTTTGCTAATTCAAGGATACCATACTACTATATGCCGGACACCATCAATATCCCATCCTTATCTATAATTAAAACTCGTATCCAATATTTAGTGCTACATGGCTTTGAGAAATGGTTTCCTTGGAATCCCAATATCCGTCATAGATACTGGCATAGTTGCTCATATCCAAGCCATATTCAACACTAAATAGAAATTTCTTATAATTGGCATTTAAACCTATCTGCCAAGTACCCGAAACTCTATTTGCAGAACCTTCGTATCTCGCGAACTCAAAAGCATCAAACAAAGAACCAGAATATCTTCCATAGTTGTATCTCCCAACTGCATTTACATCTATGGCAAACCCTGTGTATGGAGACAATTTGAAATTGTCATTTATCCTGAATCTGTAAGTAATATTAACAGGTATCGCAAAACGTAATTGTTTTATAGACAGACGACTTTTCGAACCGCCTCCATAAATCATTTGTGCCCCAACTTCCAAGAATAAAGGAAGTTTATGCGTCAGATTTATTCCCCTGGTATACCCTACCATAAATCCATGTAGCGAACCAGGGATTAATTCATCTGAGGACGGAGCACTACACGATATCAAAGAAGCATTATAACCAATGTTTACTCGGTTATACCCATTGTTCTCACTTGAGTTTGTGTCTACATTCTGTGCATATACAGAATTCAGCGAAAACATGCAAAAAATGGCTAAAAAATACTTTTTCATAATTTTGTAATTAATTAAATAGTTAATATTTTTTTGTAAATCGGCGTCCACTACATATTTTACCCTGATAAAACATAGCGGACACAAATAATAATTACACTACTTGGTTTGACATAGCTTTGCTCTTTCTCACTACGTCTCCAAATAGTGTACTTAAATGATTGTTTGATTGTTTACGGTCTTATTCCCAAGATACAAAAAAAGCGTGGAGACCCTCCGTTGCTCGCTCCACGATCTGAGGCCCTAGGATTGCCCATTACTATCGAAACGAGCAACTACGACCCCACGCCGATATGCAAACATTACACCTGCTAAATTAAGCAGATGCATGATAATTACATACCCATGGGCGTCTATCGTTGCTTAGTTCCTTGATAGTAATTTGAGAGTTTCCTAGGCTTTCAGATCGTCAAGAACAAAGCGCGTGATATACGCCTTCTTAATATTTGGTATCCCACACCGCCATTGGAACTCCTTCCTAATGGCTTCCCCAGTGGCTGTTACACCACTTTCGGCGTGAAGACGGTACAAAGATAATGTTTTTACCAATTACACACAACAAAACGCACGAAAAATAATAAGTATAATTTATGGCATCCTTCAATATAATCATATCTTTGTCTTGCAAACTGACAGACATGACGCATGGGGAGCTAATGACACACCCCCATGTTTTTTTGTTATGAATCGTTCCTCGGGAAAAGGTTCAGCCTGGCTGCTTCCTGCAGCATGAATTGGTAGGCTGAGTCGTGGTCATCGGGAATCCTTGATTCCCATATTGCATCCTTGACGGCCTGTTTCAGGATGCCAACCTCGCGGCATGGTCCCAGGCCGAATGTCTGCATGATTTCCTCGCCCGTAATGGGATTCTGCCATGTACGGTAATTGTCGCGTGCCTGCAAATCGACAATCTTTTCGCGCACCAGTCGGAAATTATCCAGGAATCGCTGCTTCTTCAGTGCATTGCGGCTGGTAATGTCTGCCTCGCACAGTGTCATCAGGTCATCAATATCCGGACCTGCCTCGAATAGCATACGGCGCACCGCCGAATCCGTAACCTGGTCATCGGCAATGGCCTGTGGCCGCATGTGCATGGAAACGAGTTTCTCGACGTAGTGCATACGCTCGTCCATAGGCAGCTTGATGCGACGGAACAGCGGTCCGATCATCCTCATGCCTATGTAATTGTGATTGTGGAAAGTCCACCCTGCAACAGGGTCCCAGCGTTTGCTCTTGGGCTTGCCTATATCATGCAACAGGGCTGCCCAGCGTAGCCACAGGTTATCCGACTCGCGAGCCACGTTGTCCAGTACCTCCAGCGTATGGTAGAAATTATCCTTGTGTGCACGGTCATTCCTGCTTTCGACTCCCCGCATGGCTGCAAGCTCGGGCAGAATCAGTTCCAACAGTCCACTGCGCTCCAGTTCGACAAACCCGATACTGGGCACAGGCGATAGCATAATCTTGTTCAGCTCATCTATGATACGCTCCTGCGAAATTATCCTGATACGCTCGGCATTACGGCACAAGGCCTCCTGGGTCTTGTCCTCGATACTGAAATTGAGCTGTGTGGCAAACCGGATGCAGCGCATCATGCGCAATGGATCATCGCTGAATGTGATATCGGGGTCCAGCGGAGTTGCTATCAGGCGGTCCTCCATATCATCAAGACCGCCAAAACGGTCTGTCAGTTCACCAAAATGGTTCCTGTTCAGCTGTATTGCCAGTGCATTGATGGTAAAATCACGGCGGTCCAGGTCGTCTGCCAATGTTCCGTCCTCGACCACGGGCTTGCGGCTGTCACGCTGATAGCTTTCACGACGGGCGCCAACGAACTCAACCTCCTGCCCCTTCCATTTTACCTGGGCAGTACCAAAATTCCTGAAAATCGAAATATTAGCACCCCTGCCCAAATGTCTGGCAAGTTGTTTGGCAAGGGCTATTCCGGGGCGCTCAATCCGGGTAGCAGTATCAGATATGCTGTCAACACCCGTCCCGACGACAACACAATCAATATCCTTGGAAGGACGTTCCAGAAACAAGTCCCTGACGTAACCTCCAACCACATAACATTCCACACCCATCTCATCGGCAATTTCACCGATTCTATGAAACATGGGGCTGTCCAGCAGCCTTGCAAGGTCATGGTCCGTCAGGTATCTCATTGCCTGAGTATTTCCTTTTTCAAATCCTCCTGCAGCTTGCGCTCGAAGAAACGATACTTGAGCGAAAGTCTTTCCCTTTCTGCACCCTCAGCATTGTCAAGGCTGTCGCGTGCTGCTGCCAACTCGATACTGTCCAGCAAAAGCAAGCCTGCTGCACGAGCCTGTATGGCTGCGGGGTATTTCTTGCGCATCCCTAAAATACTGTTGCGTGCCGCCTCGTAATCCTGTGCCGCCAGATGCATGCGGCTCTGGGCTATCATTGCAAATGCCGGAGCATTATCGTCCTGTCTGCCCTGGCAAGCCACAAGGACAACAGATACTGATATTGATACCAGAATAAAACAGATTACAAAGAAAGCCGTTCTTTTCATCGACGCTTGCGGCTGAACAAATCCTTCATGCCATCCAGGTCAAACCCAAGGGTGAAACGCATC
Source organism: Prevotellaceae bacterium UBA6974 (assembly GCA_002450165.1). Classification (GTDB taxonomy): domain Bacteria; phylum Bacteroidota; class Bacteroidia; order Bacteroidales; family Bacteroidaceae; genus Physcousia. The sequence goes on from DJYQ01000025.1 coordinate 12,131, forward strand.
GTCTGGTCCAGTGGATTACCCGGGTTTGTAGCTATACAGTATGCGGCATCCACGGTAAACACACTCATGTGGAAACCACCACCCACGGTAAAGTACTGGCGGTTACCCTTAGTCGGAGCCTCGTAATGATAACCCGTACGCAACATAAAACGGTCGTTGTAGTTGTACTCGGCACCGAAGGACCAGCGTATCTCCTTGAACTCCTCGCCAAAACCACCTGGTGCATCGCCAAAACTCTTGAAGAAGCCGCCTATGGAGCTGACTGAGTAATAATCCTCGTTCAAACGGATTTCGTATTCTTCTTCGGTCTCACCCTCCCGTCGCACAGGTTTTGTAGGCACACATATTTTGTATGCCTCGACACCGAAACTGAGTCTGTTGTACTGATTAAACGGAATGGTCATATTCAGGCCCAGACGCAGTGTTGCCGGCAAGAAATCCGCACGGTTATCCTGACCGGCATTCATATTAATCTTGCTGCCCAGGTTGTTGATAGACAGACCCCATGACATACTGCACTCGCGCGAGCCTATCATAAAGTAGCCCTGACGGTACATGCTGATGTCTGCCGCAAAAGCCTTGCCCGAGGTTGCCTCGGGAGCAAAGTTCATGTCACTGAGGATAAAGCGCAGGGCAATACCCATCGAAAACGTACGGGTAAGCATACGGCTATATGCCACGTCAATGGCTAACTCGTATGGTCTGAACGTGAATCCCTCAGATACATTGCCACTACCATCCTGCACGCCAACGTCACCTACACCAAAATAGCGCAGTGAAGCACTGACGGCCGAATAGTCACCTATGCGGTAGAAACCCTGAATATTGGCAAGGTTGATGCCACCGACTATCTTGCGCAACCAAGGGGTATATGACACACCGACACCTGCACGGGCCACGTTCCAGGGATACTTGGCACAGTTCCAGTACTGGCTATTGATGTCTGCCTCGGTAGCTACGCCCATGTCACCCATAGAGCCTGCACGGGCATCGGGGGCAATGGCCAATGACGTTACGCCATAGACCTCGGGACGGAAATAGTCGTTCGCCGATTGCGCTGATGCGGTAACAACGGCCGCACAACAGGCAACAACATATAGAAATAAACGTTTCATCTGCTATAATAACTTATTACCGCTTCTATTTATTGCGCCAAAGGACAAATTTCTTTTGTCTGGAATGCGTTTTGCCTCCATTATATGATGCTGTCACGCGCACTGCATATATGCCGTTGTTGAGCGAAGCACCGCTACCGTTGCAACATGACCAGGGGATGGAAATGACACCATGCCCGTCGGATGCCTCGAATTCGCTTCGGTACTGTATCATGCCAGTGATGCTGTACACCTCCAGTTTGAACTGGCATCTTAATCCCGGGTAATTGTAAGCGATATGGAAAACTGTACCGCCCGACAGGACGTCGTTCTCCAGCACAAGGTTCAGTATTTCAGGCTCAAGATTGTCACCTACGACAAAATCCAGTGTCTTGACCGTAGTATTGTTAAGCATGTCCCATGCACGGAAGGACAGCGAGTGTGCACCAGGCTCCAACTCAGCAATATCAGTAAAGCATACCGTGCCTCGAGTATAGTCTCCTACCGTCGGTATAAAGCTGGAATTTAGGTTATATGTACGCGAGGGCAAACCGTCTATTATCAGTTCCAGGTCATGGCCAAGGCCGTTACCACTGCTCTGTATGCCTGCATCGTCACTGAGCTCGGCAACGAACATGGGTGTGGGATTGACTATATCACCGTTATAGAAATCCTTGTCATTAAGGTAGATAAACATCGATGGACCTATGGTATCCGTATCCAGTTCATGCGATGTGCCTCCGACTAGGAAATTCTCGCTACTGCCGTTTGCCTCGCGCAGATTGTCCGATGTTACCGCATACAGCACCAATCTGCCAGGCAAATCGCTGTAGTTGATATCGCGGGGCATGACAAACTGGGTACTGAACTTGCCCATGCGCACGCTGTCCGAACCGCTGATGATTTCCTTGTTCCAGATATCGTAGCTGAACGGCGTATTACCGTCATTGCCCCTGGTGGTCACGGTCTCCATATTGTCGTACAGGCGGAAGGCCATCATGCCCGAGAACTGGGTATCGACCTCGCCTGGCCGAACCTCGACGTGTCCCGAAAGGCGCACACGCCCGCCAGCCTTCAGCTGCTGGGAGCCTGTAAGTGTCTCGCCGTTGATGCTATCCAGCACGACCTTAATAACCGGATTGCCAATGAGCAGTGCAGGGTCTCCAAGCAGGCAGTACTGCATCTTGTTGTATGGACGCTGACTATCCCTGGAATGTTCGGTCATACTGCTCTTTGCCATACGGAGAGCATCCCCCAGAAGGTAGCGGTTGCCCTGACTGTCGCAGGACATCAGGTTCTTGCAGAAGAAATTGTTCAGATAGTAATTCTGTGTCGAGAACGCCGTATGCGTAGTGCCTATGAATGCCACTGCACCGCCTCCGTCGTTCAATACTGCTTCCTCGCCCAGATTCTCGGTTCTGGAATCGAAGGGCTGCGTATCACAGGCTGCCGTGTACCACAATGGCAGACGTTTGGATTTCCACGACTTGACATCATCGAGCAGGACAATGCGCTCGTTGCTGAGCAGATACGTACTGGCGTGGCCCGTGTAGTTAATCATCAGGGAACCGTCGGTAACTGCCTTGCCGATAATGTCGTGAACCTCGGGATATGTATAGTACAACCCCTCGTTGCGACGCACATAGCTGTCAAGCATGACTTTGCGCACATCAACATCGGGTGCTGTCCCAATAAGTGTCTCGGCAACCATGTTAGCCTGATTCATGTGTTCGTTATTGTCACCGTCGTCGCCCACGAAGAGTACCTGGTTCTTCCACGAACCGGCGTATGTGGCAGCCAGATGGTCTATGGTCTTATCTACCATAATGCGTGCCTGGTCCGCAGTAGTAACGGGAAAGCGTCCGATGCCCAGGTCCGAGACATCCTGGGTAGGATTGCCGCCCTCTCCATCGTCCATAAGTCCAAAATAATCCTCCCAGCAATATGATTTCTCATCGCTGGAGCTTTCCTCGCTCTGATAGCACAACAGATAGTTGTTAGGGGAGAAACTGCGCCAGTCAGCACTCTTCATGCGGTTATCCCATGCGCAATCACCGAACAGGAGCAGGTATCTGGGGGCTGTGCCGCCCGATATTCCGCGGTCATATAGCATCTTCATGAAACGGCGGTATGCCGATGCATCCGGGGTTCCGGACGAGAATTCGTTGTATATCTTGTCGGCACTTACCACCATGCACTTCAACCCCTGATACTGCGCATGCGCATCGGCAAGACGCTGGGCCTGTGACGTAAGGAGACCGCTGGAAGGCACGATTATGACCATATCAACGCTTTCGGATGCGTGCAGGTCTTGATTACTTACTGACGAGCCTGCAGTAGGCAGTGGGAACTGATATGCAGGGTCAAATGCTACAAAATCGTCCGTACCGTCCTGAACCGAAATTTCGGTTGCACCCTCAATCCGGCTGGTTTCAACGAGGGATGCGGCCCTACCACGCCTGCCAAGGCGCATGACCTTGACATCCGTACTGCCCGGAGCAATGTTTATGAACCTGGTCGCTCCGGTATATCTGCTGGTGACCTTTTCGGACGTTCCGGTGCCCTCGCCAGTACCTGAATAGCCCCCGCCAAACTGTACAAAGCCATTGCGCAGTTCAATAGGTGCGGTATAATTAAGTGCAATATAGTCCAGACGACCTGTAATCTGATTGCTGCCGTAGGTCTGATTACCTGTAGTAAGCCTGAAAGTCCAGTCGGTTCTGCCCCTGGCATATCCCTTGGCATTTACATTGGTAAGATTGCCAACAGCAAAGGCCTCGAACGTTCCCGGGGGATATATGGTACGTGTACCGAGAAGGCTGTCGTTTACATAGACGGACAGTGGCGTTACGACCTTGCTTGCCGTGAACGACACCATTACCTTCTCGTTTCCAAGGCTGTTGATGTCCTTCAGCGTATAACTGCGTGAATATGCTCCGCTGTAAAGATTGGAGTCATACAGGTTTCTGCCGCCGCGGAACCATGCAAAGTCATCTGTCTCGTAAAGCCTGTGTGCAAGGCATGACTGCACGGTCTGGGCAACGGGACCCGTATATGTCTTCTCGGTCTTGATTTCCTCGCGTTCCCCGCCTTCTGTCAGGAAATATGTTGCCTGACGTGCGTATGCGTTGAACACACGCTTGACGCCATCCCAATGGACCAGACCATTTCCCCAGAACAACAGACTGCCGTCCGGTGCCGTATAGAGCGGAACTTCCTCGAGGTCGTCAAAATCGCAATCCATATCAAACACCTCGTTCTGCTGATGGCCTCCATAGCCGTATAGATGAACCTTGCCGAGGTCCTTGAATCCCATCGAGGACAGGAACGAGGACGTAAGGCGGTACATGCCGTCCGATGTAATATGGATTGTACGCCAAGTACCCTGGGCAAGCACCGAATGGTCTGCATAACGACCGCCCTGGGCATCTGCCCCCAGTATATCCCTTGCCCTGGCATAACTGACCCTTGGCGTCGGGATGATGGAAATCTTGGCGCTGAGCAGTTTGCGGAAACGTCCGTGCCTGCGGATGATTGGGACGAAGTTGTAATTCAGCAAACCGGTTCCGCGGCTTACTGTTATATAATGCTCGACGTCGAGGGTGTCGGAAATAAGCGAACGGTATTTCCTGGCAAGTGCCGTTTCACGGGGTGTAAGAGGTCCCCATACGGGATATTCTATTGCAACGCGGTATGTACACAGGCGGTAGTCGCTTTCCAGCGGAACAACCTCGCCATAGACAGGTGCGACCGTGTCTGCTGCTATGATATTCCAGTCCAGGTAAGTGATACGCTGCTGCGCACTGACCGGGGCTGCCATGCATACGGCAACAGAAAACAGGCAATATAGTATCAGACTTCTCACTTTATTATAACGCAGAACTCAGGTATTTTATTTTACATTGAACTCCAGTACCTTCTCTCCGTCCAGAAAACCAGTCAGATGATCGTCAATATGCACCTGCCCTACCCCGACAGGGGTTCCTGTAAAGATTATATCTCCTGTCTTGAGGGTGAAGAAGTTGCTGATGTAACTGACAAGACGGTCAACATTGTGTATCATCTGGGTGCTGACACCCGACTGTACTGTATTGCCGTTAATATCAAGTCTGAACTCCACACCGGCCTTCAGCAGGTCCGAGACATTCCGCAGTTCAACAGGATTACGGTTGGGCAATTGGTCAAACTCCCTCCATTCACCTATGACTGCACTTCCGTCAAAGCCTTTGGCAAGGTCCCACGGAAGCCCTTGCGCACGCATCCTGCGCTGGATATCGCGGGCAGTAAAGTCAATGCCCACGGTGACGGCATCGTAATAGCGGTGGGCAAAGCGTTGGCTGATACTGCGTCCCATGCGTGATATGCGCACTACCAGTTCGGTTTCGTACTCGCACTCGTTGGTAAAATCCGGAATAAAGAAAGGTCTGCCGCGATTTACCAGCGCACTGTCACACTTGGTAAAGACGACAGGCTCGGCCATATCGGATACATCCCTGGATGTAGGAAGCGAGGGTGAAGGGGCCTTCATCTCCATCTCTGCGATGTGCTCGCTGTAGTTCTTAGCTATGCCGAATATCTTCATTGCCGTATTCCTTTTGCGACAAAATTACACAAAAAAAGCGGATTAACCATAATGGCCAATCCACTTTTTATATATTGAAGGAGATAATTACTCAGCCTTCAGAGTGAAACGCTTCATATCCACGATAGCGAGATCCTTGTCAACGCTCTGCAGATACTGGGAAACGCTCATGCTCTTGTCCCAGATGTACTCCTGAGAAAGCAGGCAGCTTTCCTTCAGGAACTTGTTAAGACGACCCTTGGCAATGTTCTGTATCATAGCCTCGTTCAGGTTTGCTGCCTTCTCGGCACTTACCTTGGCGATAATCTCCTTGACAGCCGCAACATCCTCAGCCGTAATCCATCCCTTTGTCTGGTTGGACTCCATATGGTCCTCGCTGTCAAAGTGTGCAGGATTGTAGCCAGCCTTCTTGATAGCTGCCTCTACAGCCTTCTGTACCTGCTCGGCCTTGGTCTTCTCGATAGCAACGGCCATCTCGTTGTCCTTTACAGACTGGGGGACACCGCTCTCGTCAATGGCAACAGGAGCTGCACTGGCAATCTGCATGGCAATGTTCTTGCCGCAGTCCTCGTCAGCAACTTCCTTGTTGAAGGCAAGCATCGTGCACAGACTGTTGCGGTTCATGTGGTTGTATGTTGCGATGCATGCACCCTCGACAGTGCAGTAGCCATCCAGTTCCATCTTCTCACCAGTAATACCACTGCGCTCGGTAACAGCATCCTGAACGGTACCCGAACCCATTGGCAGGGCCTTGACTTCGTCCAGAGTCTTGCACCTTGCAGCAACAGCAGCATCCAGTATTTGCTGAGTCAGAGCCACGAAATCTGCATTGTTGGCAACAAAGTCAGTTTCGCACTTCAAGGCAATGATAGCAGCAAAGCCGCCATCAGCCTTTACCAATACGCAACCTTCTGCAGCCTCACGGTCGCTACGCTTTGCAGCCACAGCAGCACCCTTCTTGCGCAGGTATGCCACTGCTCCGTCCATATCATCGCTCTCGGCCAGGGCCTTCTTACAGTCAGCCAGACCTGCGCCAGTCATTGCACGGAGCTTCTTGATTTCAGTCATTGTAACTTCCATCGTACTATCCTATTTTTTTTAGTTTGACGTTAATGATATGGCCACTTGATTACTCAGCAACCTGCTCCTCCTCTTCTGCAGGAGCCTCTTCCTTCTTCTCAGACTTCTTTGTCTCCTTCTGAGCCTCGTCAGCCTTCTCGGCCTTGCGCTCCTCCAGACCCTCGGCAACTGCACCGCATACCACATTCAGGATAGCCTCGATGCTGCTGCTTGCGTCATCATTGGCAGGGATGACAAAATCAACAGGATTGGGATTAGAGTTTGTATCCACGATACCGAATACGGGGATACCCAGACGATTTGCCTCGGCTACAGCAATGTGCTCCTTCATAACGTCAACGACGAACAATGCGCTGGGCAGACGCGTCAGGTCAGCGATAGAACCCAGGTTCTTCTCCAGCTTTGCACGCTGACGGGTTACCTGCAGCATCTCGCGCTTTGAAAGATTGCTGTATGTGCCATCGGCTGTCAGCTTGTCAATGGTTGCCATCTTCTTCACAGCCTTGCGGATTGTGGGGAAGTTGGTCAGCATACCACCGGGCCAACGCTCGATAACGTAGGGCATATTGATGGACTGTGCCTTCTCGGCAACGATGTCCTTGGCCTGCTTCTTAGTTGCAACAAACAATATCTTCTTACCGCTCTTGGCAATCTGCTTCATAGCCTCGGCTGCAGTTTCTACCATACCTACGGTCTTGTGAAGGTCAATGATGTGAATACCGTTCATCTCCTTGAAGATATAAGGAGCCATTGCAGGATTCCACTTTCTCTTGAGGTGACCGAAATGACAGCCAGCCTCCAACAGTGTCTCAAATGATGTTCTTGACATGTTCTTGTTTTCTTTTTTTTAATTTGTTTACTTTCCTTTTAATTCGTTTTCGCGAACCAATCTGCCGGTAATCCTATTATATATATGGTATAGCGAGTCCGGCTGATTTAGATGCTAAACATATTCCAGTCCCGGATTAACGCTTGCTGAACTGGAAGCGACGACGTGCCTTTGGACGACCCGGCTTCTTACGCTCTACCTCACGGGCATCACGTGTCATGAAGCCCTCGGCACGCAGTGCCTTCTTGTCCTCGGCATTAATCTTAACCAGTGCGCGGGCGATAGCCAGACGCAGAGCCTGACTCTGGCCTGTGTAACCGCCACCCTGGAGATTAACCTTGATATCATATTTCTCTGCGCAGTCCAAAGTAGTCAGAGGCTGCTTAACGACATACTGCAGAATAGTGCTTGGGAAGTATTCTGTCAAGTCACGCTTGTTGATGGTGATCTTGCCGCTACCTTCCTGAACATATACACGGGCTACTGCACTCTTGCGACGGCCCAAAGCATTTACTACTGCCATAATATTTCTTACTTGTAGAGGTTAATATCAATTGTCTTTGGGGTCTGAGCCTCGTGCTTGTGCTCTGCGCCCTGATAAACGTACAGGTTACCCAGGATTTTGTCTGCCAGACGGTTCTTTGGCAGCATACCCTTAACTGTACGGCGAATCAACTTTTCGTAGCCATTCTTCTTAGCCAGAATGCTTGCGGGAGTCTCGCTGCGCTGACCACCGGGATAACCAGTATAACGCAGATATACCTTCTCGGTCATCTTGTTACCAGTGATGACGATTTTATCTGCATTGATGATGATAACATTGTCACCGCAGTCCACATGAGGAGTGAACTCGGGCTTGTATTTACCTCTCAAGATTTTTGCCACCTTAGATGCCAGACGACCCAGAACCTGGCCTGTAGCGTCAACTACAACCCACTCCTTCTTTACGGTTGCCTTGTTGGCAGAGATGGTCTTGTAACTCAAAGTGTCCATTTTTGTTTTCTTTGTTTGTTGCTAATTAATTTCCTTGTTTTTCGATACGATTCACGGACCACCGCCGAGGCCAATCGGACAGCTATCCACACGCACCACGGGACCCCGTCAAGGGCTCCGTTGATAATAATCGGCGTGCAAAGGTAAGACTTTTCCTTTAACTGACAAACAATTCAGGACTTTTTTCTAAAAAAGAAGCCCCAAAAGTCCGTATCACACGGTTATTTGACCATTACTTTTCTGCCGTTCACGATATACAGACCGCGCACCGGGTTGTTTATACGTCGTCCCTGCAGGTCATAGAACACCCTGGCATCCGCAGCTGCATCGACATCGGATATTCCTGTCGGATTTTCTATGGTCAGCGTGCCGCTGACGTATGCGACATCGTAGTTCTGAGTCTCTGCCCCGGATATACGTATCTCGTATATTCCGGCCGGACTGTCGGGCGTAGCATCGCATTCAAGCACAGGCTGTTGCAGCAGGATGTCATTGATCTTCTCTCCGTTACGCAGAGCCGTATTGGTAAACTCGAATACAGGATTCTCCTCACCGAAATTACGCTTGTATGATTTTGCCGTGAGGGTCAGCGGATAGCGGTTTATCCTCAGCATTCCGTCATGCATGACAACACCCGGTGTCGTAACGGTGCCTGCCGACACGACCACGGGATATTCGCCTACCGGAGACCTGAGCACAGCCTCGCACGACAGGGAGGGAACGCCGTTTATGGGAGCACCAGTAACCGTGAATGTCAGTGCAGGATTGTTGCGACCATACTGGCGTTCCAGCACATTGGCACTGACTACGGGAGTTCCGGTCAACTCTGTTATTGTCGCACTGCCCCACACCGCATCCGCAGCATATACCTCCATCATGGATGCCGGCACAAAGACCTGAAGCTTGTTCATCGTCAACGACGAACTGCCCGCATCTACCACGCCTGGTGACAACACGGCAATGTATTTCAGTCCCGAACAGCTATAGAATGCCTTCTGCCCGATTGTACCGACATTCTGAGGGATGTATATGGACGTAAGTGCAGGACAGTTACGGAAGGCCTCTTCGTCTATGCTGGTAAGCGAAGTGAAGTAGCGCAGCTCGTCAAAACTCTTCATCTGGATTGCGCTACGGAAAGTATTGCCCAACGATGTTACCGAGGCGGCCTCCTCTTGGCTGATCTCACCATCATCGTCATCATCCCATCTGTTAACGGCTATCAAAGCAGCATTGGCATCTGTAAAATCAATGTAATGCAATTTGTTGCGCAAGGTTCCTATTGCTACGTCTATCTCATCCTCAGTGCTTTGGAAATTGTCATATACAGCCTGCTCGGCTGTTACGTCGAACGATTTGTCACGAGCCCTGTCTATCAGTTGCTTGAGATGAACGGTTTTGTCATAGAATGACCTGGCTGCATTAATTTCGTCCACACTGACGAATGCCCATTGGCAGTTAATGGGATTGCTCTCGTAGTTGATATCCCAGTACAACCCGTAGGAAAAAGATGTGAAATTGCTGATGTGACCGAGGTCGGTACCAAGATACTCACCGCTCTTGTAACTTGCATCCGTTTCGGGAACCTGCAATGTGAACACGCCCTCCTTGCCTGCAACAGGAGCCAGTTTCCAATATGCAGCCGCATTTAACGTACCGTCCACAAAGCACGCCTTCACACCGTCCCCCACCTTGGCATCAGTGCTGACGCGCTTCATTACCTTGTTAGTGCTGCTCCCGGTATCCTCGGAATACAGGTAGTATGTACCAGCAGGCATTGAACTGGTACGCTTCAGCTGATATACCATGCCCCTGTTGCCTACAACAGCCTGGGTACCATAGGCTTCGCCTCGCGCGATGTTGTTCTTGAGAGCCAGATTGTATATATAGTACTCAGTATCTGCCTGCGGTTCTGCAGTATAGCCGGTTACTGCCTGGGAACGCATTTCGACGATAGAACTGAAATCCTTCCACACATCAGCTTTTTCATAAAGTTCCCTGGAGCCATACGGCACGTACAGCGTAGCATTGCTCAACGCAGATGTCGAAAACACACTGCTACCCATGTTTATCGTTGAGGGATCGGTCACATAAATGCGGAACTCGCGTATCGCATTGTCGTTGTAAAACGCATAGTCGGCTATGCTGTAAATGCGACTGCCCAAGGTTACGCTTTCCAGTTTGGTACAGCCCTGGAATGCCCTTGCGGATATTATCTTCAGCTGGTCGGGCAAGGTTGCGCGACGAAGCGATGTGCAACTTTTGAACGCCGTTTCAGCCAGTTCCTCCATACCGGTAAAGTAAGTCAGGTCACTCAAGTCCGACACTTTGGTATTTCCGCAGAATACCGTCTTGATATCCGAAACGGCTGAAGCCTCGGACAGGCTTATTTCCCCATCACCGTTTGCATCGTAGTTGGCAAGGGCAACACTGCGGACTTCCTTGTCGGCAAAGTCCAGAAGTCCCATCTTGGCACGCATCTTGCGACAGCACTTGAGCAGGTCTTCGGTCGAACTCTGCATATCGTCATATTTCTCCTGCTCATACACAACAGCCAATCCCTGGCCGATGCCGGCATCCAGCAGTTTCTTCAGTTCCAGCGACGTCCGGTAATTTTCGGTACGCGCCTGGTCATAAGGCACAAACATCCACTGGCAGTTGAGCGGACATTCGGCATAGACAATGTCGCTGTATATGCCATATGTCGGAGTCGCTGCATTGCTCTTGTGCGTGGTCTGCACGCCCAGGAACTGCGTAGCGGCATAGCCTGCCTGATTGCTTGGTGTCTGCATGGTATAGACATTATCCGTACCGCTTACCAGTGTCACCTTCCAATAACCCTTGCTCTCATCAGCCGCAGTCCCGTCCACGAAACAGGCATACACGTCGTATCCAATTTTGGAGTCAGTATTGGTACGGAACAGGATATGATTGCTGTTGCCTGTATCGTCCGAATAGATATAGTACGTATTGGAAGCCATGCCGGTTGTGCGGCGCAATTCGAAGCGCATAGGACTGTCCGTGTCATCCACTATGGCCTGGGTGCCGTATGCCTCGCCCCTGGTCAGATAACGTCCCGTGCCTACATTATAAATGTAGAACAGAGTATTTGTTGCCAACTTTGCATAGACGCCATGCGACAAGGTCCGCTGCTCCTGGATTCTTCCAAAATCCCTCCACTGTACGGCAGTTGACAGATAGTCCCTATTGCCCTGTGGAACGAATAGCGTAGCACCCGAAAGGTCAACACTGCCAAAGACCGATTCTCCTAATGTGATATTCTGCGGCTTGACGCTTGACAGTCTGACCGTTGCCAGCTTGGTACATCCCATGAAAGCCTGAGTGCCGATATGCTGAATACCCTGCGGCAACTCGACGCTGGTAAAGGCCGCGCAGGAATTGAAAGTATTGTCCTCGATACGCGAAATACCCTGAGGCAAGGTTACGTTAGGCAATATCTTGCATCCCGAGAAAGCTTCCTCGCCAATGCTTGTAAGCCCGTCCGGCATATTAAGCGTCTTCAGTCTCGTACAACCCTTGAAAGTCCGCTTACCTATGGATTGTAGCCCCTTGGGCAACTTCACCTCCTTCAATCCCGTACATCCCATGAATGCCTCGTCGGCAAGCCATGTAAGCCCGGTGAAATAATACAGCTCGGTGAACGATGTTATCGCCGTCTTTCCCTTGAACGCTGTACCTATGGTAGAAACAGCCGCTGCCTCGCCAAACGAGAACTGCCCATCGTTGTTGGTGTCCCAGTTATCAACACATATTTTCTTAAGCGAAGCATTGCTGATTGGCAAGGCACGTTCCATGTAGTTTTCCGGTTCGCAACCTATCACAGCCTCAGCACCGTTACTATAGCCTCCACTGCTGCCACCCACACCCTGTGAGCCTGGGTTCAGCCTTGTCAGCACATAATATCCGTCGCTGCTGCCTCCCCATCCCCAGTTGATATGGAAACATCCCTGATCGTCATATCCGTCACATACAAAGGCATGTCCGCCGCTGGAATTGGCACCGCTCAGATAGAACGGTCTGCCCTCGGCAAGCTCGTTATACAGCAACGCATCCCAAGCATCATCCGTATAGACATCGTCCTTGTAAACATATTTGACCGAACTCCCATAACCGAAAAACTGCTTCATGGCATTTGCCACCATGTACGAGAAAGCGCCTGACTGCGAACTGCTGTAGTCCATCTTGACACTCACACCGCAATAGTGCATCAACTGCGCCACTGCCAACTGCTGCTTGGCAGTAGCACTGCTGGTATATGTATTAAGCATGTTATCCCAGTCAATGGGAGAACCTGCAGGAATCCCGGCAACAGCCAACTTTCCGTAATCGGGGTGCGCCGTTTTAGTTTCGTACGAAGGCATTTCAGCCTGCGTCTCTGTAACTGATTTTGCACGCTGGTAATACAGAATCTGGGCCATAGCCGTAGCAACACAACCAGTCACGCTGCGTCCCAATGTAAAATATTGTGGACATTCGTTATTGTAAGGAGCCGTCTGGTTCCACTTGGTCGTAACCATAGGTGCGACAGCCTTGTGTATGGGAGCGTACCTGGGAGCCTCGGCCATACTTTCGGGATGCTCCCTCAGGTATTGCAGTTCGGCCTCGTAACCCTCAAGCCAGAACCTCATGTTATCCGGCAGGTTGTTATAGTCAAACTCACCCTCGTCAGTATATCCAATCACAGGACGTAGCCTGTCATCGCCTGTCGCAATCACAAAGCCCTGATTATCGCCGCGGTTGAAGACGTAGTACAGTTCCAAATCCGATGCTCCCCTTTTGGCAATCCTTCGCGGTGAAAGCCTCGCACCGTTTACCACTGGAGCCAGACGATGACTGCCCGGTGCCTTTTCCAAAAAACCAAGGGCACGCAAACGGGCCTGCTCACGCGTTATAGGCTCGGCATTGACAACCACCGTAACCACCATGCCGACAAGCATGAAAAACAATTTCCTCAGACTAAACATATATATCTTACTTTATTGATTATGCACATTTCGCAGCGTAAAGTTAACAAAAATTATATACAAACCAACCAAATTTCCCATAACTTATGAAAGATATAGCACTTAGCCATACCTTTCCCATACATTAGAAAGGGAGATGACTCGATTGATGTCCGGTAGTTGCTCGGTAGTTGCCCGCTATATGCCCGGTACTTGTTCGGTCTTGCACTGAACATATACTGGACATGTACTGGACATATAGCGGACATGTACCGGACATGTGCCCAAGGAAAAGTATAGGTAGGGTATGGGAAAGGTATGGGAAAGGTATGCCTACACTGGTTGTTAACCGAAATGGTTGACTTAATTACGACCGAAACCAGTTGACGGGAAACCCTATTTTCCTATATAGCCAAAAAGACGGGGGCAAAAAAATGGTTTATCTGAATAAGTTGCTTTGATGAAGAATTTCGTCATCCATTCACTATTTCGTACATTATGTACGAGGAAGCATACAAAAAATATATGGCAAAATATTAATATTGATAAATGCCAAAGATTTGGGCATTTGGTATAAAATGTCTATCTTTGCCGCATGAAATTACACAGAACTATATTAGCAATAATCGCCGTTACGGCTATTGCAGGTGCAGCAAGTGCAATGGCTGCAGGAGAGAACAGGCCACGCTGGATGGACCCCAGTGTGAACCGGGTGAACGCGCTTCCGCCTCATGCATCGTTCTTTGCTTTTGAGAGCGAGGACCTGGCTCTTGCAAACGACAAGAGCCGCAGCGCACGCTATATGTCGCTGGAGGGTGACTGGAAATTCAATTTCAGCAAAGACCATGACAAGGCTCCGAAGAATTTCTGGAGGACAGATTTTGATGACTCGCGCTGGGTCAGTTTCCCCGTCCCCGGTCTTTTTGAGATGCACGGCTATGGTGACAAGATATACAAAAACATCGGATACGCCTGGGCAAAGCAGTTCAAACCCAATCCGCCATACATAGAGGAAAAAAACAACTATACCGGTTCGTACCGACGTGTAATCAACGTACCGTCCAGTTGGAGCGGTCAGCAGATAATAATGTACGTTGGCTCGGCAACCAGTAACCTGACTCTATGGGTCAACGGGCATGAGGTTGGGTATAGCGAGGATTCGAAGGATGCTGTAGAATTTGACCTGACAAGCTACCTGAAACCAGGAAAGAAGAACCTGATTTGCATGCAGGTAATGCGCTGGTGTGACGGTTCGTATGGAGAGGACCAGGACTTTTGGCGTTTTACCGGAATAGCACGTGAGGTTTATCTCTATGCCCGCCCACAGTCGCATATCCAGGACATAAAGATTACGCAGGAACTGAATGCAGGCAACTGCGTAGGTCAGCTGGGATTTGAACTATACACCACGGGGTGCAAGGGCAAGGACATCGTGATGAACCTGTCTGCACCAGACGGCGGCAATGTATGGTGCAGCAAGGGAAAGATAGGTGGTGACCTGGTCTTTATGAAGGAGCCTATAGTGGATGTCGAGCCGTGGAGTGCCGAGAAACCAAATCTCTACACCCTGACTGTGACCATATCCGACCGCGGGCGCACCATACAGAGCATACGGCAGAGAGTGGGTTTCCGCCATATCGAAATACATGACGGTCAATTGCTGTTCAATGGCAAGCCCATTCTAATCAAAGGTGCCAACCGGCACGAAATGGATCCTGACGGCGGATATGTACTGAGTCCCGAACGGATGAAAGCGGACATACTGGCCATCAAGCAGTTGAACATCAACGCAATACGCACATGCCACTACCCCGATGATCCCAGATGGTATGACTTGTGTGACGAATACGGAATATATCTGTGTGCTGAAGCTAATTTCGAAAGCCACGGCATGGGATATGGAGACAGGCGACTGGCACAGAACCCCGATTACCGTACAACCATCCAGGAACGCAATATTGCCAATGTTGTCGTACAACGTAACCACCCAAGCATTATTATCTGGAGTCTGGGTAACGAAAGCGGATATGGCAACAACTTCCAGGAAGCATACAATACCGTCAAGAAGATGGATGCGACCCGTCCAGTTCAGTATGAGCAGGCCGGTCAGGATGGCGCAACAGACATATTCTGCCCCATGTACTATGATTACGACAACTGCGCAAGATATGCCCTGGGCAGCAATCCACGGCCACTTATCCAGTGCGAATATGCCCACGCCATGGGCAACTCGATGGGCGGATTCATGGACTACATGGAACTGATACGCAAATATCCCAAATACCAGGGGGGATTTATCTGGGACCTAATAGACCAGGGAGTACGGGGAAAGAGCAAGAAGACAGGAAGGCAGATATGGATGTACGGTGGCGATGATGGAGAGAATCCAGCCAGCGACCATAATTTTAACTGTAACGGCATACTGGCACCGGACCGCACTTTTAATCCACATGCCTACGAAGTGCAGTACGGATATCAGAACTATTGGGTAAAGGGATTTGACGAAGAAACCGGGCAAATCAGCATATATAACGAGAACTTCTTCAGCATAGGCGAGAACATCGCCATGCAGATACACCTTGTTGCCGACGGTATTGAACGCTGCAATGACCGTGCCAATTTCCTGTACCTGCCCACCCAGGAGACAACCAGGATGCGCATACCCATGGCAAAGATAGGTCCTGCACTGAAGCAATACAGAAACAGCAATGTCTATCTCAATGTCGAGTTTGTAACCAAGGATCAAGAAGGCATTCTGCCTGCTGGAACTGTAGTATCCCGCGGACAACTGCACCTGCACCCTGCCGCTGTGGCAGAGATTCCGCAGACGACTCGGACAGCCGTTTTCATCGACAGTCTCCCCGACAGATATATACTTGCTACCGACAATATAAAAATTGCAATCAACCGCCAGACAGGACTGATAGAAAGCCTTGTGAACGGTAAAAAAGAAATGCTACAGGAAGGTTTCCACGTTACGCCAAATTTCTGGCGTGCACCTACCGACAATGATTATGGGGCAGGACTGCAGAACAGATTTGCAGCATGGAAATCCCCCGAATATTCCCTGCAAGACATGAAACTGACATATGAAGAGGACGGCAGTGCATCGGTCATGGCAAGTCTCAAAATCCAGAACATCGAAGCCTGTGTCAATATTACTTACACAGCAACTGCACAGGGAGAGATTCGTATCACGCTGAATCTGGATGTCGATGAAAACGCCAAAAACAAACCTCAGCCCCTGCGTTTTGGAATGCAATGGGTTATGCCCGGACAATACTGCAACCTATGCTACACAGGACGTGGGCCCGTTGAGAACTACACCGACCGCAAGTCCTCGCAGCAGATAGGAACATATACATCACCCGTATCCGACCAATATTATAATTACGTACGCCCCCAAGAGTCTGGCAACCACTGTGATGTAACATCATGGCAACTGACCGGTGACGACGGACACGGGCTCGTGTTCCTGTGTCTTGACAGTATGGAATGTTCGTCCCTGAACTTCCTGCCGCAGGACCTGGACGATGGTAATGACAAGAACCTGCATCAAAGCCACTCGGGAGACCTGGTTCCACGGCCATTTACGGTAACACAGATTTGCCAGACACAGATGGGACTGGGTTGTGTCAATTCGTGGGGAGCATGGCCGCGCAAGGAATACCAGATGCAGTGGCGTGACCGCACGTTCAGATATATCATAAAGGCCATCTGACCATAGTAACGCAATTTCAACAAATATAACATGTTATCCCCATCATTACTAAGTGCCGACTTCGGCAACCTGGAACGCGAATTCCAATGGTTTAACAACAGTGCTGCCCAGTGGCTGCACTTAGATATCATGGACGGTGTATTCGTCCCCAACATATCGTTTGGATTTCCCGTGCTGAAACATGTAGCCCGTCTCAGTAAGAAACCGCTGGACGTACATCTCATGATTGTCGAGCCGCAGAAATTCATTCCCGAAGTAAAAGCCTTGGGAGCGCACATTATGAATGTGCATTACGAAGCCTGTACCCACCTTCACCGCATCATCGCACAGATCCATGATGCAGGAATGAAGGCTGGAGTGACCCTGAATCCTGCAACGCCCGTATCGGTATTGCAGGATATTGTGCAGGATGTTGACCTTGTACTGCTTATGAGCGTGAATCCCGGATTCGGTGGACAGAAATTTATCCAGCACACTTTCAGCAAAGTACAGCAGATGCGCCAGCTTATCGACAGCACAGGTTCGCACGCCCTTATCGAGGTGGACGGTGGGGTTGACCTTACAAACTACCAGGAACTGCGCAGCCTGGGGGCAGATGTGCTGGTAGCTGGAAGTGCGGTCTTCAGTGCCCAGGATCCTGTGGCCGTATGCGCAAAAATGAGTGTATAACCTATCCGTACCTACATTGAGACACAAGACTCTGTACATCCTGTTCGCCATGCTTCTGACACTGCAACCTGTCAGAGCCCAGGACGACTATGCGTCAATCGTAAAAAATGCCATGAAAGCCATGGAGCAGGATTCGCTCGGCAAAGCCGAATCACTTATCAGTCAGGCCATGCACCTGAAACCTGCAGACAAGGCAAATGCAGTATTATACCAATATCTGGGTGAGATATATGTCCGCCAGAAACGTCACAACGATGCACTGAAGGCATTCAGCGACGGACTGTCACTGCAAGGCGAAAACCAAAACCTGTTAATCGACCGTGCATCACTCTATCTGACAATGGACAGCGAGACGCGTGCACTGACAGACCTGGACAGGCTTCTGACCATCAATCCCGATCACACACAAGGTCTCTTCTACCGCGCCTATGTCTTTCGCAGGCAGCACCTGATGATGAAAGCCCGCAGGGACTACGAGCACCTGATTATGCTGGAGCCCGACAATCGCGAGGCACGGATTTCGCTTGCCATTCTCAACGCCGATGACAACAGGCCGCAGGAAGCCATGGAACAAGCCGATGTCATAATCCGCTACTGGCCCAACTACGCTACGGGATGGATTGTGCGTGGAGGGTTGCATCAGAAACGCCGTAACTATGAACTGGCACTGGAAGATATGAATCAGGCCATAAGTCTGGAGCCCGACAATCCTGACTTTTATATTTCGCGAGGGATACTGTACCGTGATTTCAAGAAAAATTCCCTTGCCCGCGCAGATTTTGCACGTGCGGTCCAACTGGGGGCAGACCCTGCTGAGTGTGCCAGTCTCATGCTCACGAACCGGCACGGAAAAAAGGCGAAATAAAACTTTTTTGCAAAAAATTTGCGCTTTTGGGAAAAAATCATACCTTTGCACCCATAAGTTTAATACATGAGACAAAAGGTTCTTTTTTACCTGTACCTGACGGTCCTGATGTTGCCAAACATGATTCTCTGCTATACCGAGAACATGCCTTGGTATGGCAAGGCTACACTCCTGCTCCTTCCATTGTCGGTGTATTGGGTTGTCATGACATTAAGCCATCGCCCGTCCAAGGTCTGCCTGTGGACGTTTCCGATACAATTCATCGGTGCCTTCAACATCGTACTCTCGTACCTGTTTGGCAAGGGTGTCATAGCTGTTGACATGTGGCTCAACGTCGCAACATCAAGTCCCAACGAAGCAGGCGAAATGCTCGCCCAGCTATACCCGTCGGTCGTTGCCGTGGTTATAATCTATATACCTACACTGATTTATGCCATCTATGATATGAGAAGGAAAGAACGTCTTCCCCACCATTTCATACGCAGGCAACGCTGGGTAGCCGGTACGCTGTTGCTGACAGCCATACCGTTGACAGGAGCCACCATAGCAACAGGAAAGTGGAATATCCTGGATGACCTGTTCCCAGTAAACGTATGCTACAATCTGAAACTTGCAGTCCAGCGTCAGGCAATCTCGCTCAAATATCTTGAAAACAGCCGCGACTTCAGCTTTGATGCCACCTGTCAGGATGCAGACACCATCCCCCAGGTCCTTGTCCTCGTCATTGGCGAGACAAGCCGTGCAGCCAACTGGCAGATAATGGGATACAGCCGCGAGACGAACCCACGTCTGAGCAAGATACCGGGCATTATCGCATACCACGACTGCCTGACACAAAGCAACGCAACGCATAAGAGCGTACCTATATTGCTCTCACCTGCAACGGCTGAGAATTTCTCGGTCCTATACCATTCCAAAGGGCTCCTGGCTGCATTCCGCGAAGCGGGCTACCATACCACATTCGTCAGCAACGAACCACGCAACCACTCCTTCAACGACCATCTGGGCGAGCAGGCGGACACCACCATATTCCTGCGGGACTACATCAGCGGTGACCCCAAGGACACTTTGCTCTTGCCCTACGTCAGCCAGACATTGGCCCTGGTCAACCAACACCCCCACCAGCTTATTGTCCTGCACAGCTACGGCAGCCACAGCACCTACTCCGACCGATATGAAAGTTACCAGAGCTACTTCCACCCAGACAATGTAGTCAAGGCCACAGCCGACTGCCGCGACATACTGATCAACGCATACGACAACACCATACGGCTTACTGACCACTTTCTGGCAAGCATCATTGATATGCTTAGCCAGAGCGGACGCCCCAGTGCGCTTGTATATACCAGTGACCACGGCGAAGACATCTATGATGACGAACGCAACCTGTATCTGCACGCATCCCCGTGGCCCAGCTACTATCAGCTGCACACACCGCTGGTGTTCTGGTTCAGCCAGGGGTACGACCAGTTATACCCCCAGCGTACCAGTCTCGTAGCAAAGCATCGCAAAGACCCTGTACAGAGTGACTGCATTTTCCCAACTATGCTGACACTTGGCGGCATCACTACCAACATACGGCAAGACACACTGTCCCTGGCATCGCCCAGCTACCGAATCAAAGCTCAGCGTCACTATCTCAATGATCACAACTGTTCGGTAACGCTGGATTGCTGTCTGGAACCACTGGATTTTGCACAGTTAAAGAAACGTAACCTACGACCTTACTGATACTGATATGAATATACAGAATCATATTGTAAAAATTATAATCGTCATTCAGGAAGCAGGCATAGGCCTGACACGTAATCAACTGCAGGACATACTCACCGGACAGGAAAGTGAGGATGTGCAGAACAATGAATTTGACCAGCTTGACTCCTTCGGTATAGCCGAGGGCAGTGAGGATGAGGATTGGAATGCCGTCTTTGACCGTGCCATCGAGGAAGGTCTGCTCAAGGTCAAGAATCAGAAACACCACACCCTTACCTACACACCGGAAGGCAAGAAATTCCGCAAGAAGCCCCACCCAGTCATTTTAGGTGAAGGTGCCGATGATGAGGATTACAACGGGATAGACGACCCTGACCTTGTTTCGATGATGCGCGGAGCTATTAAGGACGGAGTACAGACCATTGACCAGAAAGTCCGCAATCCGCGAACCAAACGGCAGATTAAACTCATTCAGGCTATTGACCGCAAAATCGCATTGGATGATTTTGCCCAGAACGAGAACATTGACCTGGACGAGGTCATAGACGAATTGGAAGCGTTGCGCCACAATGGCAAGAACCTGGATATCACCTACTTCACCGACGAGGTAATCGGCCCCGAAGAGGTGCAGGAAGTACGCGAGAGCCTTGCCCCGGATGCCGGCAATATACAAAAACTGCGCCGTGAATGGGGAGACGTTTACAACGAGCAGGAACTGCGCCTGCTTGCCTATATCCTGTCATAGAGCACAACCCCGAACACTTGATATAAATCAAGAAAACTGGCAAATACACAAAATAAATCAATAATAATATTGCAAGTATCACGAAAAGCACTACCTTTGCATCGTGTTTTTCATGGTATTAGATTTAAGGTTAACTAAAGATTGGTTGTCGTGAGACAACCTTCTTTTTTTTACGCATGTCCGATAAAAATAATAATATCGTTTGCATAAATTATTAAATAATATGTTGTAACTTTGCTTGGCAAAGAATCAAATATATATAAATATAACATCTATGGCAAAGAAAGCTTTATTAGTAATCCTGGACGGCTGGGGTATAGGCAACAAGAGTAAAAGTGATGTAATATTCAATACACCCACACCGTACATGGACAGTCTGTGGAAGAATTATCCATGCAGCCAATTGCAGGCAAGCGGGGAAAATGTAGGACTGCCAGATGGACAGATGGGTAATTCCGAAGTAGGACACCTGAACATCGGAGCCGGCCGTATAGTATATCAGGATTTGGTTAAGATAAACCGCGCCTGCGCTGATGGCAGTATCCTGAAGAACAAGGAAATCATCAATGCCTACGAATACGCAGTCAAGAACGGCAAGGACGTCCACCTGATGGGTCTGACATCCAACGGCGGCGTACACTCCTCGCTGGATCACCTTTTCAAACTTGTCGAAATAGGCAAGGAATACGGTATCAACAACACCTTTGTACACTGTTTCATGGACGGTCGTGACACAGACCCACAAAGCGGCAAAGGCTTTATCGAGCAGCTTACCGCCAAATGTAATGAAGTCGGCAATGCTGCGATTGCCGATATCGTAGGCCGTTTTTATGCAATGGACCGCGACAAGCGCTGGGAACGCATCAAGGTAGCCTATGACCTGATTGTAGGCGGCATTGGCAAACCAGCAGACGACATGGTTGCAGCAATGCAGGAATCCTATGACGAAGGCGTTACCGATGAGTTTGTCAAGCCGATAAAAAATGCCAGCGTCAACGGAACAATCAAGGAAGGAGACGTAGTAATATTTTTCAACTACCGCAACGACCGCGCAAAGGAACTGACCATCGTCCTGTCACAGCAGGACATGGAATCACAGGGAATGAAGACAATCCCCGGCATACAGTATTACTGCATGACACCTTACGATGCATCCTTCCAGAATGTACATATTATCTTCCCCAAGGAAAACGTCGAGAACACCCTGGGCGAGTACCTGTCGGCACAAGGCAAGAAACAGTTGCACACAGCCGAGACCGAGAAATATGCACATGTGACATTCTTCTTCAACGGCGGACGCGAGAACCCATTTGAGGGCGAGGAACGCATTCTGGTAGCATCGCCCAAGGTACAGACATACGACATGAAACCAGAAATGTCCGCCTTCGAGGTCAAGGACAAACTGGTTGACGCCATCAAGCAGGACAAGTTTGACTTCATCGTAGTTAATTTTGCCAATGGCGACATGGTTGGCCATACAGGAATCTACACAGCTATCGAAGCTGCCGTCAAGGCTGTTGACCAATGCGTCAGCGAAGTGGTCGAAGCTGCAAAGGCAACCGACTATGAGGTCATCATAATAGCTGACCACGGAAATGCCGACAACGCCCTCAACCCGGATGGCAGTGCAAATACGGCGCATTCGCTCAATCCGGTACCATTCATCTACGTTACATCTAACAAATCAGCAAAAGTGCAGAATGGCGTATTGGCCGATGTAGCACCTTCGATTCTGCATATAATGGGACTGAAGCAACCTGCCGAAATGACAGGTAAGTGCCTTATTTCAGATTAAGGACTGATGGTCAGAATTGAACCCTCATGGGGCGAAATACTAAAGGATGAGTTTGAGAAAGACTACTTTCTCAGACTCATTCATTTTGTAAGGCAGGAATACAGCACCTACACCTGCTACCCACCCGGGAGACTGATTTTCAACGCATTCCAGCAAACCCCCATCGACCAGGTCAAGGTCGTCATCCTGGGCCAAGATCCATACCACGGTCCCGGGCAGGCACATGGATTGTGCTTCAGCGTACAGGAGGGTACACCGTTTCCACCGTCGCTACGAAACATATTCCAGGAAATACAACAGGAAACTGGAGCCCCTATCCCCACCTCGGGCGACCTTACACGATGGGCACGACAAGGAGTCTTTCTCCTGAACACCTGCCTAAGTGTACGGCAGCACCAAGCCTTCAGCCACAGCAACCAGGGATGGGAGACATTTACCGATGCCGTCATAAGCAAAATTAGCCAGCATTGCAACAACGTTGTATTTCTCTTGTGGGGAGCACCGGCAGGCAGAAAATCATCACTAATCGACAGCAGCAGGCACCTGGTGCTGAAATCAGCACACCCCAGCCCGCTGTCAGCATATCGCGGATTCTTTGGCAACAACCACTTCACCATGTGCAACAACTACCTTATCCAGTCAGGAAAGGAACCGATAATATGGTAAAAAAAGACCTTCCACCAATGCTCATGGTAGGCAATGTCATTGTACATATCGACATAATTACCGAACCCTTCAACTGCGACATCAGCAAATGTCACGGACTATGCTGCCAGGAAGGTGACGCAGGCGCGCCCGTAACCCTGGACGAGATTGCTGACATCGAACAGAATCTGGACAGGCTGTGGCCACAACTGTCTGCAGGAGCGCAGGCAATGATTGACAAGCAGGGAGTCGCCTACCCCGACCCAGAGGGCGAAATGGTAACAACTATCGTAGCTGGTCGCGATTGTGCGTTTCGCGGTTGCAATGGCTGCCTGCTCACCAACAAGCCCATCAGCTGCCACCTGTATCCTATACGCGAAAAACGCTTCGGGCCCGACCTTGTCGGTATCAACTACCACCGATGGGACATTTGCCGGAATGCCATCCAACGCGGCAGGGAACTGAACACCCCACTCTATGTCTTCCTGCGCGAACCCCTAATCCGCCGCTTCGGTCAGGAATGGTACACGCAGTTGGAAGAAACCGTTGCCGAAATGAAAAACCAGGGACTACTGTAAAGGGATAAAATCTGATAGCCTACCTTTTTTTGAAAAAAGAGTATGACTGACAGATTTCTTTGTTCAAGAACTTGTGGTTTATTTGTACAGATAAAAGGGAAAGGCGCCCGTTTGGACGCCTTTCTGTTTGTTTTATAACCAATGACAGGAAATTACAATACCAGCTGGTTGCGGGCGGCTGTGATTTCGTTGGTCATTTTGTTCAGGTCTGACTTGAGCTCGTCAACTGTTATTGCATTCAGTTTCTCCAATGGTTTGATTGCCTCGCTGACTTCTACCAATTCGGGGTCATATTCGACAAGACGGTTGATTGCATCCTGAAGGAGGGCGATGCGCAGGGTCAGATTTGCTACAGATTCGTCATCGAATACGGGGAGGAACTTCTCCTGATTCTGACACAGGATGTACATCTGCTCGATTAAGGATGTTGCTACGGATTGCCAGAAGTAGTTAAGGCGTCCTGCCTGAACCTCTGCCTCGTAGATTTCCTGGCTCTCGACTACCAGGTCACCGTTTTCTGCAAAAATGCGGAAGCCGGGGTCGTTTATCTCGCTTAAAAGTTGTGCCGTTGCCTCGTTATAGGCCTTTGTGTCCATGTCATAGAGTTCTGCGACAGTCTGGTCTATGCTGAGTGCTACGAGTACACGGTACTTCTCGCTGAGGGTGATTGCCTCCTTGGCTATCTCGGGAGACAACAGATAGTCGGGCTTTACCTTTTTCTCTTCGTCCGTAAGCTTCAACTCGCCTGACTTGGTCTGCTCCAGGATTGGCAGGGCCTTGAGACCGCTCAGAACGTTTGCGATACTGTCCAACTGTACCCTGATGCTTTCCTCGATTTGTTCCTGTTCAAAACTCTTGATCTCTTCCTGCTCTTCTTCAGTCTGCTTAGGCTTGCTGCTGCAGGATGCCAAGGCAATGGCAAAAACTGCCATCAAAAGAAACTTGACTTTCTTCATAATTGATAATTTTAGTTAGTTGATTTTATTGTTTTATTCTGTTTGTCAGTTGTTGTTTTCCTTCCTGATAAATCGTCCTGGTATGTCGGTCATAAGCATGACTGTCAATATGATGCACATAATGTACAGGACGCATAGATTAAACCACAGTGTCTTTATATGGTATTGGCCGACTATTTTCTCGCTGCTGTAAAAGGGTGCGTTGCCGCAATGTGTGAGCGGTGTGAGATAGATGAATCCGCATAGTGGGACGATATGGTTGTTTACGACCTTGACAAGGGAACCGCTGGCTGCACCTGTTACCATATTGGAGAGTTGGGTGTTGGTGTTTCGTTTTTTCAGTGCTTCCTGCTCGTCGCGTGTCGTTGAACGTATCTTGTTAGTCAAAATCCTGTCGGCCTGTAGGGTTGCCTGGTTGCCAAGGGCGAAAAGGCTGTCCTCGGCAAGTTCCAGGTAAGCGTGTATCTGGTCGTAGGTGTCGTTGCCCTTGTATGGCTCTATGCCTGCGTATGCAGAAACGATACCGAGATTCCTGTGTACGGTTTTCAGATGACTGGGTTCGACTGGCTTGCCTTTTCTTTCCTCGTCCCGCATGGTCTCTATCTGTGACTGCAGTTCCCACAGGTAGCCGTGGATGTAGAACTGGGTTTCGTACTTGTCCTTGTCATAGTCAAAATATGGTGCGGTAAATTCATTGTCCGTGTATGTCGTTACTGCTAATGCCTCGTAAGCCCATCGCGATGGAATCAGGTTACCTACAACAGGTACGTTGCCAGTGGTGCTGTTGGGATTGATGTCATTGAAATTGACAACTACGCCGCATAGCAGTATCTGCGGGATGAGCAGGATGGGTATTGTTATGTATATGGCCACGACGCTGTTGAGGCACTGCGACAGTAGCAAGCCTATGAGATTGCTGAGCAGGGCGACGGAGAATAGGACTCCCCACCAGACGAAAAACAGTCCATGGACCTGTATTATGGCATTGCCGACCAGTACGAACAGGAATGTCTGTATCAGGGATACGATAGCCGAAAAGACTATCTTGCTGGCTATGTAGCTGCAATTGTTCAGTTGCAGGAATTTCTCGCGTCTGAGCAAGGCGCGTTCGCGTATTATTTCCTCGGCCGACCCACTCATTCCGATAAACGTCGCGACAATCACTGCCATAAAAATGTAGGAGACGAAGTTCTTGTTCTCCATCAGGGTATATCCGCTTTCGGGCGCAAACCTGGTCAGCATTGCGCAGATGACTGCCAGAAGCGGTGCTACCAATGAGGTAATGAGCAGGTATTGTACATTAGTTATCTTTGTCCTGATATTACGTTCGAGGAAGATGACGAACTGCTTCCAGGCATTGGGCCGTTTTTGATTGGAATATGGTATTTCACCTTTCGGTACGGGGGGCTGCTGCTGACGCCGTCCCAGGTATAATTCGTGCCATTCCTGTGGGCTGACCTTGCGTTTATCGCTGACCTCGCCCGAACCGGTCAATGCTTTTTCGTCGATGATGTTCAGCACAATCTCGGGGTTTACATTACCGCAGGTAGGGCACATGCTGGTTTCGGCATCTGCATAATTGGCTGCACTCTTGAAATATGTTATCGCGTCTATGGGATTGCCGTCGTACACGGGATAGCCTCCCCTATCCAAAAGCCATAGTCTGTCAAACAACTTATACACGTCGCTGCTAGGCTGGTGGATGTTTACAATAATCAGCTTGCCGCGGTATGTCTGCTCTTTCAGGAGGTTTATCACCTTTTCGGTGTCTGTGCTTGACAGACCGCTGGTCGGTTCGTCCAGGAACAGGACTGCCGGCTGGCGTATCAGTTCAAGTGCAATGTTTAGGCGCTTGCGCTGTCCGCCTGAGATGTATTTGTTGATAGGCGAGCCTACCTTCAGGTCAGCTGTTGCTTCCAATCCCAAGTCACGCAACACTCCGTCAACGCGCTCGTTCAGTTCCTTGTCGGGCATACCCTCGAAGCACAGGCGTGCCGTGTACCACAGGTTTTCACGGACGGTCAGTTCTTCGATTAACAAATCGTCCTGGGGCACAAAGCCAATCAGCTTCCTTACTTCGTCTTCCTGAATACTGTGGCCGTTTATCTCGATGCTGCCGCTTGAGGGCACTATGCTTCCGTTCAGCAAACCCATCAACGTGCTCTTGCCTGTGCCACTTCCACCCATGATGGCAAGCAGGGTTCCGCTCTCCAGGGTGAAGCTCATGTCATGCATGCCGTTGTCCGAATTGGGGAAACGGAAATTAAGCCCGTTGGCCGTGAATGTTATTTTCTGTCCGTCGGTATCCTTGCGTGTTGCGGCAAAATCGTCTAATAGCGTGGAGTAATATACTGGGTTGCATCCGGTACATTTCAGTACTCCGCTTTTCTGCATTACCTGGAAGGTTCCTGGCAGCACGGGTACGTCGTTCTGCAACAGCTCGTCGTCGCCCAGCCATGTGAAGACCATACGGTTGAGTGAAGGCATCAGCAAGACCTTAAGCTTGCCGTTGCCCATCTTGCGGATGTGGACATGGTCGGTTTCCCTGCTCTTTACGAAATCCACAAAATCACTGAACACGCTTTCGCTTACGTGTAATTTCAGTGCCGCATCGTGTAACATTCCGTATTCGGAGTCATCAAGGCAATCGGTTCCGCAGAATTCCATCAGTCGCAGTACCATCATGGCCTCCTCGGCTGCCGGTATCTTGCCATGCAGGTTGGTACAGATATTTTCCACGACCCCATTTACGTCCAGATCGGGTGTCATCGAATACAATTCGCGTAAATCGTCATACATCCCAAGCCAGAAATCCGTGTTTCTGATACCGAAGTGCCTGCGCATATATGCCTTGAGAATGCCGTGCGATGCATTTACATCCAAATCTCCTCCCTTGCCAAACAAGGCAAAGAGGTTAAGCAGGCTGGAAAGGACTATTTCGGTCATGTATGTGCAAGCATGGATAATTTACGCCCACAAATATATAAAAATAAAACAATATCCTTTTCGGGAAGTCC
The DNA here is from genome assembly GCA_002450165.1 of Prevotellaceae bacterium UBA6974. Lineage (GTDB taxonomy): Bacteria > Bacteroidota > Bacteroidia > Bacteroidales > Bacteroidaceae > Physcousia. The sequence continues at coordinate 40,374 of DJYQ01000025.1, forward strand.
TGTTTTTTATCGGTAGGGACATGGCTTTTAGGCTAAATGTCCTGTCGAATTATGTATAATTTGTCCTTTGGACGTATTTTACGGGGTACGGGGATGCTGATATGCTGACCCTTCAACCCCTTGTCCACCGGTTTGAGATCGTATCTGATTTCCTGCACATCGCAGTACAGTGCGCCCGTCGAGTTTCCGGTTATCAGGATGCGGTCGCCAACAGTCAGCTCACAGGCTTCTATCTTGAATTCGGCGACTCCCAGCTTGCTGTAATATCTGATGCCTTTTGCACAATATACCTTGTGCTCGGTGGCTGCGCTTCCCGATACGTTGTTCCATTCTCCCAGGGTCTGTCCCAAATAGTATCCGTCCCAGAAACCACGGTTGAAGACTGTTGCCAGCCTCCGGTCCAGTTCGTCCTTCATTTCCTGAGGATAGTTACCTGCAATCACTGCGTTGATGGCCTGGTTGTAGCAGGATACGACCGTATCTACGTATTCGGGTCCTCTGGCTCGTCCCTCGATCTTGAATACACGAACTCCGGATTGCATCATACGGTCGATGAAACGGATGGTTTTTAGGTCCTTTGGGGACATTATATACTTGTTGTCAACCTCTAGTTCAAGATCTGTCTCGCGGTCACGCACTGTATATGCCCGACGGCAGACTTGCAGACATTCTCCACGATTGGCCGAACGTCCCAGGTTGTTGAGCGAGAGGTAACATTTGCCGCTGACTGCCATACACAGAGCTCCGTGGCAAAACATCTCTATCCTGATAAGCTTTCCGCTGGGGCCGCAGATATTTTCACTTACAATCTGCCGGTGTATTGCCTGGACCTGACCGATATTGAGTTCGCGGGCAAGGACCACGACATCTGCAAAGCGCGCATAGAAACGCAGTGCTTGGATATTGGAAATATTGAGCTGTGTGCTGAGGTGCACTTCCTGACCTATGCGGTTGCAGTATTCCATAACGGCGATGTCGCTGGCAATGACGGCACTGATACGTGCGCTTCGGGCTGCATCCAGTATCTGACGCATAAGGGCAAGGTCCTCGTCATATATTATTGTATTGACGGTGAGGTAGCTCTTCACTCCGCACAGACGGCATTTCTCGGCTATTTCTTTCAAGTCATCTATTGTGAAGGTCTTGGCCGAGTGGGCTCGCATATTAAGGTTTTCGATACCGAAATATATACTGTCGGCACCGCTGCGCAGTGCTGCCGCCAGCGATTCTCTGGAACCTACCGGGGCCATTATTTCGAAGTCCGACCTATTGTATGTCTGTTTCATAGGAATGGAGTATTTTTCTGATTTCTTCGATTATACCGAAGAGTTGATCATGGTGCTCTGCACGGAGCATACGGATGCGTGTCTCGCGAAAATTGGGTATGCCCTTGAATATAGGTGTGGCAGCAAGGTGGCGTCTGACGTGCAGGATACCGCGATATTCTCCCAGTCTTTCGACAGATGTGGTAACCTGCTGCTTGAGAATGTCTATCTTCTGGTCGAGGGTGAATGGTTCCTTGCCTAAAAGGTCCCTGAACAGCCAGGGACAACCGAATGTGGCACGGCCAACCATCACGCCATCAACATGATATTGGTCAAATGCACGTTCGACGTCTTCGCGGCAACATATATCGCCATTGCCTATTATGGGAATGTGTATGCGGGGATTTTCCCTGACCTTGCCTATCAGTGTCCAGTCGGCTTGTCCCTGATACATCTGGGCACGGGTGCGTCCGTGAATGGTGAGTGCCTGGATTCCGACATCCTGCAGTCGTTCGGCCAAATCAACGATAAATGGTGTTCCGTCTGGCAAATACATTGTGTCGTGATTCCATGCGAGACGTGTCTTAACCGTAACTGGAGTATCTGGTACGGCATCGACGACAGCACGGGTAATATCAAGCAGCAATGGGACGTTCTGCAGCATTCCGCTTCCTGCTCCCTTGCCAGCAACCTTTTTTACCGGGCATCCGAAATTGAGATCAAGAACATCTGGACGGGCGTGGTGGACGACTATCTGGGCTGCCTGGCGCATTGCATCCGCATCCTTGCCGTATATCTGTATTGCTACGGGGCGCTCGTCCTGCGAAACCTGAAGCTTGGCAAGGCTTTTGTTCACCATTCGAACAAGTGCGTCGGAACTGACAAACTCGGAGTAAACCATTGCTGCACCCATTTGCTTGCACAGCAACCGGAAGCCGATATCCGTGACATCCTCCATAGGTGCGAGCATTACGGGCCTGTTGCCGAGGTCAATGTTGCCGATTTTCATCTATGTGGTGTTATCCGTTGGCCTTGGCCTGGAAAGCAAGGGCATACATCTTCATCTGCCTGAGCATTGCAAGCAGACCATTGGAACGGGTTGGTGAAAGATGCTCGCTCAGGCCGATGCGGTCAATGAAATATAGGTCTGCCGAAAGAATGTCTGCGGGGGTCTGGTTATCCAGGACACGGATAAGCAGGGTTACTATTCCTTTCACGATAAGCGCATCACTTTCTGCCTTGAACCTGACGCGACCGTCAACGAGGTCTGCCTGCAGCCATACGCGGCTCTGACATCCATCAATCAGATTCTGCTCGGTCTTGTATTTATCATCCAACTGGGGCTGGTCGCTGCCCATATCTATGAGCAGTTGGTAGCGATCCATCCAATCGTCCAGCTCCTGAAACTCTTCGACTATCTCGTCCTGTATTTCGTCTATTGTCATAAGAAAACTGTACTATCTGTCATCGTTATAGAGCATCTGTACGATGCTTTGTCCAACAGCCTGGAGAACGGCAGGGTCAATATTCTCGGGGGTATCGCTGACTGTGTGCCATGTAGGACCGAAACTGCTGGCAGCATCGGTACAGAATGGAACTACATCGATACACGGAATACCGGCAATTGTATTTACATTGACATGATCGTCTATAAGCGAACCTCCCTCGCGCAGATTGAAATAGTCACCATATCCTATCTGTATTGCCAGATTCCACAGCATATCTACAATGGGCAGGGCATATTGCATACTGATTCTCTCGCGCGAAAAACTTGTTCCGCGTCCACCGACCATATCCAGCAGAATGCCGTACCTGGCGGTATAGGCTTCGTTTGCCGCCTGCTCGGCCCATGCACGACTTCCAAGACACCATGTATCCTGCGAGTCCTGTGTACTCTCGTTCTCGGCCCATTGTGGCATTCCTAAATCCTCGGCATCAAAGCATATAAAATCGATGCCGTAGTTCTTGAGCGGCATGCTGTTGATAATCCTGGCGATTTCCAACATTACGGCAACACCGCTGGCCGCATCGTTGGCCCCAAGGATTGGTGTATGGTGATTACTTTCGTCAGGATCATTGTCAGCCCATGGACGAGTGTCCCAATGCGAGCATATCACGATCCTGTCTGTTGACTGGGGATTGAGTCTTGCGATGATGTTACGGCACGGCAGTTGCTTGCCTTCCCATGTGGTAATGGTTGTATTTTGCTCGGTTACCGTACAGCCGTAGGAGGCGAATTTCTGTTCAATCCACATCGCACAGGCATCTGCCTCGGGGGTTCCGGTCATTCGGGGCCCAAAGCTGCATTGCGTCCTGATGTGGCTCATGGCACTGTCGGCCTCGAATACGGGACATGGACTGAGCGGAATGGTATCCTGTCCTGTCCAATTGTCCTGTCCAGACTTGCCCTTGCATCCTGCCAGGGCTACAATAATACACAGTATCGCGACTGATGGCCAGTTGTTATGCTTCATGTGCTTGGTTTTGAGCTATTCTCATTACACGCAGGAAATTTTCTCCCCATATACCCCGAAGGTCGTTTTCGTTGAAGTGCTTGCGAAGCAACAAACGTGTGAAGTTGATAAGTTCACCGGCATGTGCAAGCCCTGATATACCGCCGTCTCCGTCAAAGTCGGTACCGATACCGACATTTTCAACACCCATAATATCTACGGCATGTAGCAAATGTGCCATAGCATGGTTAATTGTAGCTCCACCTTCGGCACAAAGGAAACCGTCATACAGCGTGACTTGCATCACTCCTCCCCTGTCGGCAAGGGCTTTCATCTGCTCGTCAGTAAGATTGCGCGGATGGTCGCACAGGGACCTGCAACTGGAATGACTGCATACAATGGGTGTCTGCGAAATATCCAGGGCATCGTAGAAACTGCTTTCGGCTGCATGGCTCAAATCAACCATCATACCCACACGATTCATTTCGCGTATGACCTGTTCGCCAAACGGACTGACCCCGCCATGCTCACCATTGCTTTTCCTGGCTGAGTCGCAAATGTCATTGTCACCATTGTGGCACAGTGTCATATATACGACGCCACGGTTACGGAAATGTCCAATCCTGCCCAGGTCAGTACCTATGGCATAGCCGTTTTCGATGCCCATCATGACAGCACGCCGACCTTCGTCCTTGATACGGAACAAATCATCGGGTGTATAGGCAAGGGAAACTTCGTCCGGGTGTTGGGATATGATTTCCTGAATCTGGTCAAGTATGCTGTCGGCCTTACTGGTTGCTTCGGCATATGCTACCTGATTACGCTCGCCCTGAGGTATGTACGCCACCATGACGCTTGCATCCAGACGTCCCTCGCGCATACGCTGGAGGGTAACCAGCCTTTCCTCGCCCGTACCGAATTTCATCGGTGTGTCACAGTGCGAATCCAGTGTAAGAATACGACTATGCATATGTTTTGATTCGGCATAGTTTGCTGCCTGGTCCACCAACCATCGGAAGATGGGTAGCATACTGCGGTCACCACCCGCGATAAACGCCTCGGGGTGCCATTGCACGCCCAAAATGCTCTTATATGTCGTGCTTTCAACAGCCTCGATTATTCCGTCTGCCGACCTGGCACTGACGCGCAATTGCGGACCGGGAGCCTTTACAGCCTGATGGTGGAACGAGTTTACATGTAACTGCAAGGGAACGTCAGATTCCTGCGTGGCGAATATGGAATAAAGCATGGTGCCGGTTTCCACGTCAACCGTATGCGAGGCGCAATGACGAGCAAGATCCTGGCTGTGCTTTACCAACGGGGCATCATGATACTGGGCTGAAAGATCCTGATACAGTTCTCCACCCATTGCCGCTACAAGCATCTGTATACCGCGGCAAATTCCCAGAATCGGGATTTGTAGTCTAAGTGCCTGGTCAATAAGCTTCAACTCGGACTGATCCCTTTCGGCATTTACCGAATGCAATTGCGGAATGGGCTCCTCTCCAATGAGCAGAGGATTAAGGTCTCCACCGCCGCTCAATATAATTGCATCCACCTGGGTAAGCATCGATTGCAATGATGCCGAATCGACGTATGGCGGTATAATCAACGGGGAGCCTCCTGCCTCGAGCACGCTTTGGTAATACGCCTTGTTCAACTGGCATGTATCATCCCCAAAGTTACCTGTGATGCCTATGATGGGTTTCATCGCCACTAATCCTTGATTTTCTGCCAGTCCTCCTCCATCTCGGGTTTCTGTTCGTTCTGAATGTCTCCGATTGGTAATTCTTTCTTGATATTCTGACTCAACGAAATAAGGGTTTCCGTGCTGACTACACCATTAATTTCCTGAAGCTTGTCGTTGAGCAGTTCCATAAGATGGGCATTGTCCCTGGCATACAGTTTTATGAGCATAGTGTAGGGACCTGTAGTGAAATGACACTCCACTATTTCCGGTATGCGTGCAAATTCGGCCACAACGCTCTTGTACATACTGCCCTTCTCCAACGTAATACCAACATAAGTGCACGTATTGTAGCCCAGACTGGCAGGGTTTACATGGTAGCCGCTTCCGACGATTACGCCGATTTCTATCAGCCGCTGTACACGCTGATGTATTGCCGCACGACTCACTCCGCAACGCGCAGCGACATCCTTGAAAGGAATGCGCGCGTTGTTGGAGATGATCTCTAATATGTTTTTATCCAGGGTATCGATTTTCTCCATTACGCTTATGCTACTTTACAATATCCAGAAGTTCGACAGTGAAAATCAGGCATGAGAAGGGCGGAATCTTGCCCTGCTCCTTTGCACCATATGCCAGTTCCTGCGGGATGTACAGTTCCCACTTACTGCCGACAGGCATCATCTGCAAGGCCTCGGTCCATCCCTTGATAACCTGACCTACGCCAAACGTGGCAGGTTGCTTGCGCTTGTACGAACTGTCAAACACCGTACCGTTAATCAGACGACCCTCGTAGTTGACTTTGACCTTCTGATCCTTAGTCGGCTTATCGCCTGTTCCCATGGTAATGACTTTGTACTGCAGACCGCTGGCAGTATGTTGTACACTGTCCTTCTTCAGGTTTGTCTTCAGGAAGTTCTCACCATCAATACGGTTCTGGCCATACTTCTTCTCCATAGCTGTGGCTGTGTAGTACTCCATGTTTTTCTGTATCAGAGAAATCACAGAGTCTTTGGAAATATCCAACGGAGTCCCCATCAGTCCTTCGACGAAACCCTTGACAAACAGTTCACGGTCCATTATACAACCAGACTCATCAACTTGCTTTGACAGGTTTGGAAGAACACGCTTCATTACATCCTCGCGAATTTCCATACCGGCAATACGAGCCTTAGCCTGCTTGTCGGCGGCTGTCATTTCGTCCTGATTGAAACCATCGATAAACTGGGCCATATAAGTCGTATCAACACCCTTCTGCTGCACCAGATATGGTTTCAGTCCCTCGGTATTGATGCGTCCCATCAGATATGAAAACCTCTTGACGTCAATGGTATCCACCTTAGCCACATTAGCTTTTTTCTTGGAAGCCTTCTTTTTTGGTGTTGCCGCCGTCGCACTGACAGTCAGAACCACCATCAGAAGAAAAAGATATTTTTTCATAACCGAAATCAATCGTTAATTTTCTCCAGTTTGATTGTAAATATCAGGGTGCTGAAAGGTTTAATCTTTTCTCCTGCCTGATTCTCGCCGTATGCCATATCCGCAGGGATATAAACCTTCCAAGTCGAGCCTGCAGGCATGTTGGTCAGAGCCTTTGACCAGCCCTTAATCATATCCTGACCTGCCTTTATCTTCATCGGCAACTCGGCCTCCATATTGCTGTCAAACTGAGTGCCGTCAATCAATGTGCCGGTATAGCGAACCTCTACTGTAGACGTATCTGTAGGAATATCACCGGTACCTTCGGTTATTACCTCGTAATAGACACCAGTACTGTCAATCTGTTTTATACCTGACTTCTTGGCAATCTTCTTCATGAACTCCTCGTTCTTCTTCTTGTACTCGGCGTACTTCTTTTCTGCCTCGCGAGACTTGACGGAAGGCAAAGCTGTCCGTACAAACCCTTCAGCCTCCTCTGCGCTCATCAGGGCACCCTTGCCAACTGTACCGGCAACGAAGCCTGCCACCAGGTTCTTGACACTGATAGTCTGTGTGCTGTCCTCGCCAAAGATTTCGTAGTTGATACCCTTGACCATCTGCTGAGATACCCGCTGACCTATCTGCAGACCAGCAAAATATGCAGTTTTCGCCTTGTCGTCACCTGCGTTCACGCCTTCGTTCAGACCCCTGACAAAGTCTTCGATGTAAGCTGTATCCACACCACACTGATACACCAGATACTCTTTCAGTCCGCGAGTCTGCGAAACACCCAGTGCATAACTCAGAGAGTCCATTTCGTTCTTCAGGTCAGCCTTTGGAGTACTGCCACTGCAAGATGCCATGATTGCTGCCAGGACAACGGCAGCCAGAATAGAGATTTTTTTCATTTTGTAATTTATTTAGTTTATTATCGTAATTTACAGAACCTTAATCAACTCGACATCGAACACAAGTGTTGCATATGGAGGAATGGAAGCACCTGCGCCACGTTCACCATAGCCCAGCAGATACGGGATATGGAAGCGATACTTTGCACCCTCCTTCATCAGCTGTACGCCCTCGGTCCACCCTGCGATTACCTGGTTCAGACCAAAATCAGCCGGCTCGCCACGCTGATAGCTACTGTCAAATACGGTACCGTCAGTCAGACGTCCTTCGTAATGGCAACGCACCTTGTCAGTAGCCTTTGGACTCCTGCCGGTACCCTCGTTCAGGACCTCGTACTGCAAGCCGCTGGCTGTAGTGACGACACCCTCGCGACAGCCATTTGCCTTCAGGTAAGCTTTACCGGCCTCGATATTCTTCTTAGCATCCTGTGCCTCCTTTTCTTGGAAGTATGCATTCAGCATCTTCTGAGCCTCCACTGCCGTCATTTCTGCCTTGGCGCCAGACATTACATCTGCAATGCTCTTTGAAAACGACTCGATATCAAAATTCTCGATATTCATACTCTTCAGTTGCTGGCCTATGCCCAGCCCCAAAGCATAACTGATTTTGTCCATACAAATTTACACCTTATAATATTAGATAATCGGATGCAAAGGTAGCAAATTAATTCATAATTTCGATTTACATGTTCAGAATAATTCCCCCTGATAACATATTTTTGAGAAAAATAAATTAACTTTGCACTTGTAAATCATCCTATGCCATGCCACAGAACGTCAAAATCCGCTGCCGTAACACCCAATCTGTTATTAGTGTACCCAACGGCACTACATTGCATGAGCTGTACGACCGTTGCAACATTGGTATGCAGTACGGTCCCATGTGCGCCCGAGTTAACAACAAGGTACAGGGCATGAATTACCGATTCTACAACTCCAAGGACGTCGAGTTCATGGATATCACTACATTTAGCGGCATGCGCACCTATACCCGAAGCCTGTTCCTGGTACTGGCCAAGGCTGTCGAGGACCTGTATCCGAAAGGCAAGCTGATAATAGGCCCCAATGTCTGCCGCGGTTATTACTGCGAATTGCGCATAGGACGAGACGTTACTGATCAGGATGCCCGGGACATAAACAACCGCATGTTGGAGATTGTCCGGATGGACAAGCACATACATCGTGTCCAGTGTCCAATAGAGGAAGCCATTGAACTGTTCCGGTCGCGAGACATGGAGAGCAAGGCAAAGCTTCTGGAAAGCCAGACCAACCTGTATGCCTACTACTATCGTCTGTGCGACACAATAGACTATTTCCATTCATGCCTGCTTACCCGAACCTCGCAACTGCATCTGTTCCAGGTAATCAGATACCACGACGGCCTCCTGCTCCGCATCCCCTCACGCAAGGATCCCAGCCGCCTTGAAGATTTGGTCCCACAAGAAAAAATGCTCAACGTCATACGCGAGTACCGACGCTGGCAAGACATCCTGGGAGTACGTACGGCAGGCGAGTTTAACGAAGCCATTCTTAACGGCCGCGCAGCCGAGCTTATAAACGTCAGCGAGGCACTTCAGGAAAAGAAGCTGAACCAGATTGTTGACAATATACTGAAGAGCCGTGCCCGGATAGTCCTTATCGCTGGCCCCTCGTCCAGCGGCAAGACAACCACATCCAAACGTTTGGCCATACTTCTGATGGCAAGCGGAGTCCGTCCGCACATAATTTCTACCGATGACTACTTTGTAAACCGCATAGACACCCCCAGAGATGAGGACGGCAATTACGATTTCGAATGCATCCAGGCTATCGACATACCACTTTTCAACCAGCACATGAACAAGTTGCTGGCAGGCGAGGAAGTTATGCTGCCACGCTACAATTTCAAAATCGGAGAACGCGTGTACGAAGACCGGCGCGTCAAGATAGGCCCCGACGAGATTATTATCCTCGAAGGCAACCATGCACTTAATCCGCTACTCTCACAGCAGATACCCGACGAACAGAAATACCGCGTCTTTGTCAGCGCACTTACCACCATTGCCCTTGACGACCACAACAGCGTCCCAACAATCGACATACGCCTGTTGCGCCGCATTCTACGCGACTACCGATTTCGCGGATTCTCGGCCCTGGACACAATCCGCCGTTGCCCCAGCGTATCCGCAGGCGAGGAGAAATGGATTTTCCCATTCCAGGAATGCGCCGATTCCACCTTCAACTCAGCCCTACTGTACGAATTGGCAGTCATCAAAGACCAGGTAATGCCCATATTGGAGCAAGTATGCGAACGCGAGGTTGAGTACGCCGAAGCCAGTCGCCTGCGCAAGTTCCTGCGATATTTCCGCAGCGTCCCAGACGACCAGATACCGCCGACATCCGTGTTACGCGAATACGCCGGCGGTAGCTCGTTCAAATATTAGACATATTCCTGCCAGCTCTTGATCTGAATATCATTCAGGTCCATGCGGCAGAAAGCCTCGATAAAGGCACTGGCCAGCCGGGCATTCGTAATCAGCGGAATATTGTGGTCTATAGCACCGCGGCGTATGCGGTAGCCGTTGGTCGTTTCGCGATTGGTATAGTTCTTCGGGACATTCACAATCAGGTCAACTTTATGCTTCGCTATCATCTGCATAACGTTCTCCTTCTCGCTATTCTCCTCGTCAGGCCATGCAACAGCCGTTGCCTTTACGCCATTAGCACCCAGGAAGTCTGCAGTTCCCTGACTTGCATATATCGGATATCCCGACTTCTGCAAAGCGACAGCAGCGTCCAGCAAGGCAGCCTTTTCCTTAGTACCACCGCTGGACAGCATGACACCCTTGTCCTTTGACGGAATCTTGTAACCGGTAGAAATCATCGAACTGAGCAAAGCCTCCTCGAATGTATCACCAATGCAGCCCACCTCGCCAGTCGAGCTCATGTCAACACCCAATATCGGGTCGGCAGGACTCAGACGGTTGAACGAGAACTGACTTGCCTTTACACCTATACGGTCGATATCAAATATGGCACTGTCCGGTTTCCTGTACGGAGCCCCAAGCATTATACGCGTAGCGGTTTCTATCAGGTTACGTTTCAGCACCTTGCTCACAAACGGAAAACTGCGGCTTGCACGCAAGTTACACTCAATAACCTTCACGTCACGCCCCTTGGCCAGATACTGTATATTGAACGGTCCCGAGATATTCAGTTCCTTGGCAATGGCACGCGACATACGCTTGATTTGCCTGGTCGTTGCATAGCTGATCTGCTGTGCAGGGAAGCACATTGTAGCATCACCACTGTGCACACCTGCATATTCGACATGCTCACTTATACCATACTCCACTATCTCGCCATTCTGTGCAACACCGTCAAACTCAATTTCGTTCGTTTCGCTCATGAACTCACTTATGACAACTGGGAATTCCTTGCTGACATTCGCAGCCATCTTCAGGAACCTCTCCAGTTCCTCGTCATCATGGCAGACATTCATCGCAGCCCCGCTCAACACGTATGACGGACGTACCAGTACGGGGTAGCCCACCTCGCCGATAAACTTCTTGACATCATCCATCGACGTCAGTGCACTCCAGCGCGGCTGATCTATACCCAGATTGTCCAACATGGCACTGAACTTGCCACGATTCTCAGCACGGTCTATGCTCACCGGATTGGTACCCAATACAGGCACAGCCTGGCGGAACAGCTTCATAGCCAGGTTGTTCGGTATCTGACCGCCCACTGACACTATCACGCCTGACGGAGACTCCAGGTCAATGACATCCATGACTCGCTCGAAACTCAGTTCATCAAAGTACAGACGGTCACACATGTCATAGTCGGTGCTCACCGTCTCGGGGTTATAGTTAATCATTATAGACTTGTAACCCAGTTTGCGGGCAGTCTGTATGGCATTGACCGAACACCAGTCAAACTCTACCGACGAACCGATACGATATGCACCCGAACCCAGCACAATGACGCTCTTCGTATTCTGGTAATAGTTCACGTCATACCCCTCCACCGAATACGTCATGTACAGATAGTTCGTCAGCTCGGGATGCTCGCTGGCAACCGTAGCAATACGCTTCACGGCAGGTACGATACCCAGTTTCTTACGATAGTTACGCACGGCGATATTAGCCTTCTCCCAGGTTATTCCCTCTTTCTTGCCTACACAACGTGCAATCTGGAAATCACTGAAGCCCATAATCTTCGCCTCGCGCATTACATCTGCCGGGATATCCTCCACATTCCTATACTCCTCCAGCTTATGCTTCTCATCCACGATATTCTTCAGCCGTTGGATAAACCATCTGTCAATCTTTGTCAGCTCCTCGATACGCTCCACACTGTAGCCTCGCTCCAGAGCCTCGGCAATGGCAAAGATACGCAAGTCTGTCGGGTTTGCCAACTCGTCATCCAGGTCATCAAACCTGAGCCCGTCATTGCATACGAACCCATGCATACCCTGACCAATCATACGCAAGCCCTTCTGTATCAGTTCCTCGAAAGTACGTCCTATGGACATAATCTCACCCACCGACTTCATGCTCGAACCAATCTTGCGGCTTACCCCTGCAAATTTCGTCAGGTCCCAACGCGGAATCTTGGCAATCATATAATCCAGCGATGGAGCCACGTACGCACTATTGTCCGTACCCATCTCGCCAATCTGGTCCAAAGTATAGCCCAGCGCTATCTTAGCCGCAACGAAAGCCAGAGGATACCCCGTTGCCTTAGAAGCCAGTGCCGAAGAACGGCTCAGGCGCGCATTTATCTCGATAATACGATAGTCATCCGTCTCGGCATTGAAAGCATACTGGATATTACACTCGCCCACGATATTTAGGTGTCGCACACACTTCACCGCCAGTTCCTGCAACATCCTCACCTGATCATCACGCAGCGAGCACGTCGGAGCAACTACGATAGACTCACCCGTATGTATTCCCAGAGGATCGAAATTCTCCATCGAAGCAACCGTAAAACAATGGTCGTTGGCATCGCGAATAACCTCGAACTCTATCTCCTTCCAGCCCTTCAAACTCTCCTCGACCAATACCTGCGGAGCAAAAGTAAATGCACTTTCCGCAATCTCCCTGAAGGTCTTCTCGTCGGGACATACACCAGAACCCAAGCCACCTAGGGCATAGGCACTGCGTATCATAATCGGATAGCCTATGCGGCGAGCCGTAGCCACCGCATCCTCTATAGTCTCACAAGCCTGTGACACAGGAACCTTCAGGTCAACCTTCTTCAGCTCCTTGACAAACAAGTCACGGTCCTCGGTATTCATTATAGCCTCGACACTCGTACCCAGCACCTGTACTCCATATTCCCTCAGCGTGCCGTTCAGATACAGTTCCGTACCGCAGTTCAGGGCTGTCTGCCCACCGAATGCCAACAAGATACCATCAGGCCGTTCCTTCTTGATAACCTCCGTTACAAAAAAGGTATTGACAGGGAGGAAATAGACCTTATCTGCAATACCTTCACTCGTTTGGATTGTCGCAACGTTCGGATTTATCAGCACCGAACCTATACCCTCCTCGCGCAACGCCTTCAATGCCTGCGAACCCGAATAGTCAAATTCTCCAGCCTGTCCGATCTTCAGGGCTCCCGACCCCAGTACCAGCACCTTCTTCAGTTGAGTCTTCATACACAGATGATAAAAATATATGGTTGTTCTGTTTTTCTGCGCACAAAGGTATATAAAAAATAAACATTTGACACCAATATATCACACTTATTTGTATCTTTGTCAGGAAAAACAACAAAATTGCATTATTATGGTCAGTATTATCATGGGCAGTACCAGCGATCTGCCTGTCATGGAAAAAGCAGCAGCATTCCTGGATCAGATGGACATACCCTTCGAGATGAACGCTCTCTCAGCCCACCGTACTCCAGCCCAGGTCGAACAATTTGCAATCAACGCCCAGTCACGCGGCGTACAGGTAATCATTGCAGGAGCCGGTATGGCAGCTGCATTGCCAGGCGTCATAGCCGCAAACACCACCATACCGGTCATCGGAGTCCCTATCAAAGGCATGCTCGACGGATTTGACGCCATGCTCAGCATCATACAGATGCCCCCTGGCATACCTGTTGCCACGGTAGGCGTGAACGCAGCCCTCAATGCAGCTATCCTGGCAGCCCAAATGCTCGCACTGTCCGACCAGGCACTGTCCGACAGGTTGCAAGCATACAAAGAAAGTCTGAAACAAAAAATCGTCAAGGCCAACCAAGACCTCTCGCAAGTCAAATACAAGAACAAGGTAAACTGACGGACTAATCCCACACCCATTACTCCATTATGAATCGCAGACGACAAACCCACGAAGTACGCATAGGACAACTACGTATCGGGGGCAACAACCCCGTTGCCGTGCAGAGTATGACCACATGCTCCACCATGAACACACAGGGTTGCATAGAGCAGGCAATACGCATCATTCAGGCAGGTGGTCAACTGGTCCGCCTTACGACACAAGGCACGCGAGAGGCCGAAAACCTACGCAACATCCGCCAAGGACTGGATCAGCTGGGATACGCCCACATACCACTATGTGCCGATGTACACTTCAACCCGAATGTCGCAGACGTTGCAGCAACCATTGTACAGAAAGTACGCATCAACCCAGGCAACTATGTTGATCCCGCCAGACAATTCAAACAACTGCAATACACCGACCAGGAATACGCCCAGGAGCTACAGCGCCTGGACCAACGGTTCTGCCATTTTCTGGACATCTGCCGCAAGCACGGCACCGCAATACGCATAGGCGTAAACCACGGCTCACTCTCAGACCGCATCATGTCACGCTACGGCGACACCCCAGACGGAATCGTAGAAAGTTGCATGGAATTTCTCCGCATCACCCAGCGCGAACATTTTCCTGACGTCGTCGTGAGCATCAAGGCCTCAAACACCGTCGTCATGGTACAAAGTGTACGCCTACTATGCAGCCAGATGGAGAAAGAAGGCATGGACTACCCACTGCACCTGGGTGTAACCGAAGCCGGCGAAGGCGAAGACGGCAGGCTGAAAAGCGCAGTCGGCATCGGAGCACTGCTCCTGGACGGCATAGGTGACACAATACGCGTTAGCCTGAGCGAGCCCCCCGAAGCCGAGATACCAGTTGCCCAGGGCATATTACAGGCAGCACGCGTCCAGATTACCAAGACCGAATACATCTCATGCCCCGGATGCGGCCGTACCCTCTACGACCTACAAGACACAATACGCCGCATCAAGGCTGCCGTCAGCCAACGTTCCCTACAAGACCCACGATACAAGACCCTCAAGATAGGCATCATGGGCTGCATCGTCAACGGTCCAGGCGAAATGGCAGACGCTGATTATGGCTACGTCGGAGCAGCACGCGGCAAGATATCCCTGTACAAAGGCAAGCAATGCATCCAGAAAAACATCCCCGAGGCAGAAGCCGTTGACCAATTGCTCAATTTTATAGACAAAGACCTGGCAACGACATAGTCAATGTAAAACAAAGGAAATCAAGACAACTGGTAAAAATATTTTGCAAAAAGTTTGGAGGAAATTAAAAACACACTAACTTTGCGAGTGAAGAAAAAGCAAATGATCAGAATAGCAAACTTTTGGTGGTGGCAGTACTCAAGATTCAAAAGATCGTGAGAAGATAGCCATGTATCTATAAGTTTAATATAATGAATACTTTGGAGGCCTGTCGTTCTTACGACGGGCCTCTTTTTTATTAACCCCTAACAACAAATCGTTATGAGACAAAAGAAATTTATCTTGCACGAGAACGAAATTCCCACACAGTGGTACAACATCATGGCCGACATGCCCAACAAGCCACTGCCTCCCATCCACCCCGCAACCAAGCAACCTCTGGGTGTAGATGACCTTGCACACATTTTTCCACGTGAGTGCTGCGTACAAGAACTGGACACAGCGCATGATTTTATAGACATACCCGAAGAGGTGCTCTACAAGTACAAGTTCTATCGTAGCACCCCCCTTGTACGTGCCTACGAATTGGAAAAGGCTCTGGGAACACCGGCACACATATATTTTAAAAACGAATCAACAAACCCACTGGGCTCGCACAAGATTAACTCTGCCTTGCCACAGTGCTACTATGCAAAACAGGAAGGCACAACTAACGTAACCACCGAGACGGGAGCCGGGCAATGGGGTGCAGCCCTATCGTATGCAGCCAAGATATATGGTCTGGAATGTGCTATATACCAAGTAAAGATTACCATGCTGCAGAAACCATACCGCTCAAGCATCATGCGCACATTTGGAGCCGCCGTGACGGGTTCCCCATCAATGTCCACCCGTGCAGGAAAGGATATTATAACCAAAGATCCAACACATCCAGGTTCTTTGGGAACAGCAATCAGCGAGGCCGTGGAACTTGCAACCACTACACCTAATTGCAAATACACACTTGGGTCAGTACTCAACCACGTAGCCCTGCACCAGACAATTATCGGTCTCGAGGCAGAAAAACAAATGCAGATGGCCGGCGAATATCCCGACACCGTGATTGCATGCTTTGGAGGCGGTTCCAACTTCGGTGGCATCGCATTCCCCTTCATGCGGCACAACCTGAAGGACGGCAAGACAACGAAGTTCATCGCGGCAGAACCTGAAAGCTGTCCTAAACTGACACGCGGCAAGTTCCAATATGACTTCGGTGACGAAGCTGGCTACACCCCTCTGCTGCCCATGTACACACTGGGACACCAGTTCAAACCCTCCAATATCCACGCCGGAGGCCTGCGTTACCATGGTGCAGGAATGATTGTCAGCCAGTTACTGAAGGATAAATTTATGAGTGCCGTAGATATACCTCAGTTGGAATCATTCGAGGCAGGTATGCTATTTGCACGTACCGAAGGCATCATTCCTGCCCCAGAGAGTTGTCACGCCATCGCTGCCACAATCCGCGAATCCAAAAAGTGTAAGGAAACAGGCGAGGAGAAAGTCATTCTCTTCAACCTCTCAGGTCACGGACTGATCGACATGCCCAGCTACGAGCAGTATATAAATGGCGACCTGATGAACTACCCCATCAGCGACGAGCAGATAGCCTTGTGTCTCAATCACCCGACAACTTGAGGGAGCCTAAAAAAGATGATTTTTCCATAGAGTCATTTGATTATTTGGGCTCGAGCCAAAAAGTGTCTGTTGTTATAACCAGCAGACATTTTTTGCTTTCACAGCAATAATTCCCAATCATAAAAGAAACGCTCCTTACCTTTTTGGGGAGGCGTATTACTCTGAAAAATCAAAAAGTTTGACATAAAAGCAGACGATTTCGCTATTTTTTTGTACTTTTGCGCGGAAATTATATATAAATAAAACCAGTTTGTTATGGAATTTCAGAAAATTACCGCTGCCCAGGCTGCAGCACTGATACAAAACGGACAGACAATCGGCCTTTCGGGTTTCACCCCAGCAGGCGTGCCCAAGTGCACACCAGCCGAGATTGCGAAAAAGGCCATAGCCGAGCACGAAGCCGGTCGTCCCTTCAAGGTCAGCGTTTTTACTGGTGCAAGCACCGGGCAAAGCTGCGACGGCGAACTATCCAACGCCAATGCGATAGACTTCCGCGCACCCTACACGACCAATCCCGATTTCCGCAAGAACGTAAACAACAACACCCTGCACTACTCGGACCTGAACCTCTCCAACATGGCCACCCAGATCCGTCAAGGCTATCTGGGCAAGGTAAACTGGGCAATCATCGAGGCATGCGCCCTAGAGAAAGTCGGCAACAAGGCCCACATCTACCTGACAGCCGCCGGTGGCATCAGCCCCACCGTATGCCGTCTGGCAACCGAGGGCATTATCGTCGAACTCAATTCATTCCACAGCCCCAAGAGCAAGGGCATCCATGACGTTTACGAAATCGAGGACCACCCATATCGCAAGCCTATAATGATAACAAAGGCAAGCGACCGCATAGGCAAACCCTACGTCGAGGTAGACGCAAACCGCATAGTGGGAGTTATCGAATGCAACGTACCCGATGAAGCACGCGGATTCAAAGATCCCGACCCCGTAACCTGCCAGATAGGACAAAACGTTGCCGACTTCCTGCTCGCCAACCTCAGGAGCGGTCTTATACCCAGCACCTTTCTGAACCTGCAGTCAGGCGTAGGTAGCGGAGCCAACGCCGTATTAGGCGCACTGGGACAATGTAGCGAAGTACCCAACTTCAACATCTACACCGAGGTGCTGCAGGACGCCCCCGTAGGACTGATGAAACAAGGTCGCGTACTGAGCGCATCGACCTGTTCGCTCACAGTAACCAATGCCTGCCTGACCGACATCTACGATAACATAGACTTCTTCAAGGACAAACTCGTGCTTCGCCCAAGCGAGATAAGCAACTCGCCCGAGGTCATATCGCGCATCGGCGTATGCGCCCTGAACACAGCAATCGAGTGCGACCTGTACGGCCATGTAAACTCAACCAAGATATGCGGAACAAAGATGATGAACGGTATTGGCGGCTCGGCAGACTTTGCCAGTTCGGCCTACCTGAGTATCTTCACCTGCGGTTCCACCACCAAGAGTGGCGCCATATCCAGCATCGTACCCTTTGCAAGCCACATTGACCATACCAACCACTACATCGATGCCGTCATCACCGAATACGGCGTAGCCGACCTGCGCCATAAGAGCGACATGCAAAAGGCAGCCGCGCTAATCCAGGTAGCCCATCCCGACTACCGTCCAATGCTACAGGACTACCTGAAATACGCCGAAAAGCGCGGTGGTCACACCCACCACGAGCTCTCAGCAGCATTTGCAATGCACGACACCTTCATCCGAGAGGGCGACATGCGACTTACAGATTTCTCAAAATATATCAAATAACAGGCTATGGGCAAGACATTCAAGAGAACCACCGTTACATCGGCCCTGCCGTATGCCAACGGTCCCGTACACATAGGGCATCTGGCAGGAGTATATGTCCCTGCCGACATCTATGTCCGCTACCTGCGTCTCAAGGGACGTGACGTACTATTCATCGGTGGCAGCGACGAACACGGAGTACCTGTCACCATCCGCGCCCGCAAGGAAGGCATCACCGTCCAGGAAGTAGTGGACCGCTATCACAACCTGATAAAACAATCCTTCCAGGACTTCGGCATATCGTTTGACATCTATAGCCGCACAACTAGTGCCACACACCACAAGTTGGCCAGCGATTTCTTCAGGAAGCTGTACGATGACGGTAAGTTTATCGAACAGGTAACCGAGCAGTTCTATGACGAACAGACAGGACGCTTCCTGACCGACCGCAACATACGTGGCGAATGTCCCCGCTGCCATGCCCCCGAGGCATATGGTGACCAGTGCGAGAAATGCGGCGCGACACTCAGCCCCGAAGAACTCATCAATCCATACAATGCCGAGACAGGCAATCCATTGGTCAAGAAAGCTACCAAACACTGGTACCTGCCACTGGATAAAGACCAACAATGGCTCGAGAATTGGATATTGAAAGATCACAAGGAATGGCGGAGTAACGTCTATGGTCAATGCAAGAGCTGGTTGGACGGCGGGCTCCGTCCCCGTGCAGTGACCCGAGACCTTGACTGGGGCATCCCCGTACCCGTCCAGGGAGCCGAAGGAAAAGTCTTGTATGTATGGTTTGACGCCCCCATCGGCTACATAAGCAACACCAAGGAACTATGCGACGCACACCCCGAGCTCGGCTCCTGGGAAACCTGGTGGAAAGACCCCGAAACACGCCTTGTCCACTTCATCGGCAAAGACAACATCGTATTCCACTGCATCGTATTCCCCGCAATGCTCAAGGCACACGGCGAATACATCCTGCCCGACAATGTCCCCTCGAACGAGTTTCTCAACCTCGAGGGCAACAAGATAAGCACATCCAAGAACTACGCAGTATGGCTTAACGAATATCTCCAGGACATGCCAGGCCGTCAAGACGAATTGCGCTACGTACTTACAGCCAATGCCCCCGAGACCAAGGATAACGACTTTACCTGGGCAGACTACCAGGCACGCTGCAACAACGAACTGGTTGCCGTCTATGGCAACTTTGTAAACCGCGCCCTGCAGCTCACCCAGAAATACTACGAAGGCCGCGTCCCCGCCTGCGGTGAGCTTAACGACTACGACCGCGCAACGCTGGACGAATTCCGCGGTGTCAAGGAAAGGCTGGAAGACCTGCTAGAGAACTTCCGCTTTCGCGATGCACAGAAAGAAGCCATGAACCTGGCACGCATCGGCAACAAGTACATCGCCGACTGCGAACCCTGGAAAATCATCAAGACAGCCCCCCAGCGCGTCAAGACCATAATCAACATCTCACTCCAGCTGACCGCCAACCTGGCAATAGCATTCGAACCCTTCCTACCATTCTCCAGCCAACGTCTGCGCACTATGCTGGCAATGGACAGCTTCTCGTGGGAAGACCTGGGAAGCACCAGCCTGATGCATGAAGGCCATCAGCTGCCACAACCCCAACTGCTGTTCACCAAGGTCGAGGACGAAGCCATCCAGGCACAAGTCCAGAAACTGCAGGATACACTCCAGGCAAATGCCCTGGCCGAATACAAGGCAGAACCCGTAAAGCCAAATATCCCGTTCGAGGACTTCGAGAAACTGGACATACGCGTAGGCATAGTCAAGACCTGCGAGAAAATCAAGAAAAGCAAGAAACTGCTTAAGTTCACCCTGGACGACGGCAGTGGCCAAGACCGCACCATCCTTTCGGGCATAGCACAGTGGTACGAGCCCCATCAACTGATAGGCAAGCGTGTACTGTTCGTAGCCAACCTCGCCCCACGACAGATAATGGGCGAAACATCATGCGGAATGATCCTCTCCGCAGTAAATTATAATGGAGACCTGTCTGTCACCACAACCCTGGACGACGTCCGTGGTGGTAGCCAGGTAGGATAAATACCAAAGGAGCAGGAGCCCTCATAGTAGTGCTTCTGCTCCTTTTTGGTACCTGTCCGTACTTTTTTGAAAGTCTGCAATTAAGCAAGCGAAGAACCACCTTTGCGTAAACAGCAAACTGGAAACTCTCAACTCACTAAAAATGCCTGACTGCATACCATACGCTGGTAAAGCCGACACCGAGTACGGTAAGAAAGACGGCGAGGATGTCCAGAGGTTTGATGACTATGGGATAGGCATCGATAATGAAACTGCCTTCGGCCTGTCCCATCCTGACCAATCCGTATTCCTGCTGTACCCAGCAGAGTGCAATGCCCAGTAGGGTTCCGACAAAAGCTCCTGCCAATATTATCAGGCGGCCTTCGTTGTCGAAGATTCCGCGTATCTGTGATTCGTTGGCTCCCAGCGCACGCAAGGTCTGTGCATCGTGTTTCTTTTCAATCATAAGCATGCTCAGGCTACCCGTCATATTCAGGCAGGCTACGATCAGTATGAAGCACAGGAAGGTGTAGGAGATGAATTTCTCGACCTGCATGATGCGGAAGACATCTTCCTGCTGCTGATATCGGTCCTTGACCTTGTATTTATTACCGACAATGGACTGTATGTCGTCGCGTGTGGCTCCGGGGGCCAGTCTTATCTCTATTGCAGTGGCTTTGCCGGGAGCGTCGAAGAGTCGCTGGGCGAAGGGTAGTGAGCACAGTATGTAGTCGGCATCGTACTTAGCCTGATGTACGCAGAATACGAGACCCGAGCTTTGCAGTTCGTCGTGGTTGAAGCTGGATTGCGGATTAGCCATATTGACGCGCTCACCGCGTTTAGGAGCATATACCTGCAGGGGGTCGGAAAAACTGATGCCAAGTCCCAGCCGCCCAGCTAACTGGATGCCCATGATGCCATATTCCAGAACGTCAGACCTGAGTATGGGTGTCCCGTCGCCGTACAGAATGTCCTGGATACCTGACTGATGCAGGAAATTGTCTGCTACGCCCTTGAGCCTGACAGGTACCTGGCGGTCTGCCGTAACGACCAGCGCCTGTTCCTCCATTACGGGGGTACATACGGCGACATGAGGGCTGGTCTGCAAGAATCGGTATGTGGGAGACGAGAGGTCTATTGTCTTACCTTGTACGGGGGACACCTTGATTTCGGGGTCGAAATGGGTGAACATTCCTGCGACAAGTGACTGGAAGCCATTAAATACGCTAAGGGTACATACCAGTGCCATGGTGGTTACTGCAACTGCAAGAGCAGCAATCAGCGAAATAATGTTGATTGCGTGGTGGGTCTTGCGGCTGAACAGGTATCGCCTAGCTATGAACAGCTGAAAATTCATCTGCGACTGTCGTTCTCTTTTTTACTGCTCTACTGGAGATGTTTTTCTATGTCTGTCCACTGGTCACTGGATTCGGCAATGCGTCCATGCTCGTCAACCAGTACGTAATATGGCAAGGTGCGTATGCCCAAGCGCGAGGCCAGGGGGCTCTGGAAGCCCATCTGGTCGCAGTAACTGTGCCAGGTGATACTGTCCATGCGCTCGACATAGTCCAATGCTCCCTGGTCAACATCCAGACTGTATGATATGCATACGAGTGGGCGAGCACATATACGGCGAGCCTTGCGTATATGGTGGTTGACAATTCCGGAGCCTCCCTTCCAGTTTGCCCAGAAAGCTATCAGCACATTACGCCCGCGCAGGTCCAGGCTACCGATGCTTTGCCCCGAACGCATGCGCAGTGTAAAGTTAGGTATCTTTTGCCCTTTCTGCAGTGACTCGGGCTTGCGACGGCTCAGCCAGTCGTGTTCCAGAAAGCGGCTCAGGGGTATATTGCCGTACTGACGGATGTAGCGGATGCGGATGCTATCCTTTTGCAGGTCAGACAGGCTGTCAGTTTCCTGGCGGTATTTGGTATATAGCTCGTTGGAGGGGTTGCCGCTGACACTGACAGCTGAAAGGTGTTGGGCATTGCCTTCGATATGGGCTACCTGACCGCTACCGCCAAACACAGCGAGGGTGGAATAAGTGGGATAGACGATTAGGAAGGTGGCTTGATCCTGGGAGCATGGGGTGCGCCAGTCAAATTCTCCGTCACGGATGTGGATAGTGTCGATGCCTTCCATGCCACCATCGGGGCTGAGGACACAGAGTTGGGCTTCGTTGAGATTGGCAAAATGTCCCTTGATACGCATCTCGCCCTTTCGCCCCTGGCATGATGCCAGGGCGATAAGTGCGAGACACATTGTCAGTATATGGTATTTTGCAGAGTTCATGCGTGGTTATCTGACGAGAGCTTCTACAACACTGCGGTAGTTACTGAACTCCAAATCCTTCTGTGCACGCTGGCTCAGAGTGGGGTCTTGGCTGACTGCTGCCTGCAGGTTGCTCTTGACCGCTCCGGCATCGCCTGTACGTGCACCAACGATAGCCTTCAGGTAACTGGTTGTGGCATCGGGCTTCTGTACGTTAGCCAGAGTGCGGGTTGCAGCGGCATAGTCCTTATTCAGAATCTGGGCAAGTGCTGCAGCGTTTGTCCTGGACTTCTGCAGGTTGTCAGCTGCGGCACTGTAGTTGCCGTTGGCAATGTTGAGCTGACCCATGATCTCATCGAAGGTGTCGCTACCGCTGGCTTGCGACATATAGGTCTGGGCGGCCTGGCGATTGCCATTCATGAGTGCCATGAGTGCCATGTTGGCATTTACCTCGGGAGCCTTTGCGTCAACAGCCTGGGCCTTGGCAAGGTATGACTTTGCAGTAACCTGGTCACCTTCCTGCAGGGCCATACGTGCCAGGTTGTTGTAGGCGCGGTAGTCGTTGGGATACTGACGGATGGTTGTCTGGTACCATTGCTTGCGTGTGGCGTCGTCCTGAACCAGTTCGTTGGCACCGTACAGGAGCTCGTCAACACTAAGCTTGGATGCATCTGCCTGGTATTGATCCAATATCTGGTCGTCACTGCGGCCAATAACCTCGTAATTGACCATGAGGCGTGCACGGCGCAGCTCAGGCATGATGCCGCTAGCTATCTCGGTATATACGCTACTCATGTTGCGGATTTGCTGCTCGCGTTCCTCAGGATCCTGGTACATGCTCA
>DJYQ01000035.1:0-1691 GCA_002450165.1 Prevotellaceae bacterium UBA6974
CTATGAAGCATTTGACAACCATAATGGACATAGAGCAAACTGTCTTACGCCAGAAAAAGTTGACACTAAAGTCAACTGATTCTAGTCGTAAGTCAGAAAACTGACAACCAAATTCAGCGAAGTACAAGAGCGTTGGTGGAAATTTCCCATACTCTACCCAAGGTGTAGCCAATATCAAAAGGCTGGCATAACCTTGGGTAGAACCTGAGTGCAGTATGGATGGGGTATGGTTAAGGTATAGATATAGTGAAGGTGAGAAACATTAAGAAGTGTCAATTCCCGACTGTTAGTTAATGATTACAATCAGACTGTCTGTCTTTGCTCTGGCACTAAGCCAGTTATGAAGCTTCCCGACTTCCTCTTTCGATAAAGACGTTTTGCCTTCTGTTTGTATGATAGCCATTACATACGAATGAAGGTCAATAGAGTCTCTGTTCACTTCTACCATCCTTTGGAGTGCAAATTTGCTAATCTGCGGAAAGAGCGAAGCTAACTCGGGTCGAATCTCTGTTGCAAGTTTCTCATATTGCTTATATTCATTCAGCTGTTTCGTAAGATGACTGTTTTCGGAAGAAAGCTGTAACAGTTGCTTTTGTTCTGACTCGCGGCTGGTTGTCAACGAAGTCAATTGATTACTAAGTACAAACACACTGTCGCTCTGTGTTCCTTGAATGATTCGAAGGTCATAGTTGGCAAGTCCATATTGCTTCATCCTGCGCTGAGCTTCGACCTGTGTAGCAGTGCTTATCTCGCGTCCGACTGCAACTACTCGAAGTTTGAGGCTATCCTTGTCAACATAGTTAGAAATGATCTGTGTACCTCGTTGCGTCAATTCTGCCTTGATAAATCTTCGGACACTGTTTTCGAAAATGTCCTGTTGCACAATACGAAGGGTCATGTAGGCTGCAGGCAATATGGTAACGAATACAATGGATACCAGTATGCGACGCCTTCTGATTGCTTTCTTGCTTGACTGATATTCGTTTTTATGGAATTTCATAAAACGCACACCGAAATAGGTAGCAAGTGCTATGAATACGGTGTTGATGAAGAAGAGATAGAATGCTCCGAGAAAATAGAGCAGATGTCCTGTAGCCAATCCGAAGCCTGCCGTACATAGAGGAGGCATCAGGGCTGTTGCAATTGCAACCCCTGGTATGACGTTTCCCTTACCGCGTGTACACAAGGCTATGATACCTGCTGCACCACCACAAAAGGCAATAAGGACATCATATAGTGTAGGAGACGTACGAGCTAGTAATTCGGACTGTGCCTCACTGAGGGGAGATACCAAGAAATATGCAGTTGCCGTAAGCACACTGATGAGTGTTGCCACACCGAAATTCTTGACTGCGCGTTTTAGCAGTTCGAAGTCGTTGATGCCTACTGCCAGCCCCATACCTACGATTGGTCCCATAAGTGGAGATATAAGCATAGCTCCGATAATTACTGCCGTTGAATTGACGTTCAACCCCAGCGAGGCAATGAAAATTGCGAAAATGAGTACCCAGAGACTGGCTCCGCGAAAACTCACTCCCTCGGTAATTTGCGTTACTATTGTCTGCTCGTCCTCCTTGTCCGGCATCAGATTGAAATATATTCCTACACGTTCTATTGCTTCTCTTATTGTCATATATACTTAGGATTTATTTGACATATACTTTTTGTCCGTTGAATATGTAAAGGCCCTG
>DJYQ01000035.1:1778-19513 GCA_002450165.1 Prevotellaceae bacterium UBA6974
AATGGATAAATGTGGATGGTCAATCGTCTTAATTCCCGTGGTTTCTTCGTCACTGAAATTCATATTAATTGTGCGTGCCTCGTCAGGAAGGTCACCGGCCTTGATACCCTTCAGTAGGAAATAGGCACGGAAACAACAGAAAGCAACAGCGTAATAACTGTGCGTTGCAGTAAAGTGAACATATTAGTAATTTTCATCATATTGACTGAATTCGGTTAGAATATACGCTGCATCAGTTGCCATTTCTCATCGCTACGGGCGTTGGTTGAGCAACCTTGAAACTGACTGACGTAGGCTTCCCACTCTGCCTGACGAGGCAGTTGGGCCAAACGAGCCATATCCCGATGGAAGTCGAAATCATCATCGGTATCCATGACCATAAAAAGCAAACGTCCATGACGATAAATCTGCATATCGATAATTCCTACCATTCGCTGACCTTCAATAACCTCAGGCCATACGTTGGCATGAGCCTCGACATATTTTTCTATCATTTCCTTGTCATCAACAAGGGTGAGCGTCTGACAATAGCGTTTCATATAATGCTTATACTTTTTTGTTTATCACCTATGCTTGATTATTACTATATCACTATCTTACACCCATTTATTATGTAGATACCCTTCTGTTTGGGCTTGTTCGAGAGACGGCGACCGTCTATGGTGTACCAGCATTCACATCTCTTTGAATTAGTGACGTAGTAGTCCTCTGCCATGGCTGTCGTTACACATAGCAACGACGTCAGCAATGACAAAACTTTTTCATACTATCTTAATTTAATTTTGCATACAAATTTACATAAAAATCAAATATCATATACATAATACTACAAAATAAGTATTAATTAGCGAAATAATAAGTAAAACAGAACAATCTTCAATACATCAGAGATACAAATAGTCCTGCACACCACGAAATAATGTTTGTAACAACATCTTATTCGGTCGCCTGGAGAAGCAAAGTTGTAATTCGGCGAGTCACTAGATAGCTATCAATCATCATCCTTTTTTTTCCTCCAATTTTATGAAGACAGTCGAAATAATCAACTTTTTGATAGAAAAGTGCAAAATTTATCGATCCTATATTTAAAAGAGGCGTTAATTTTGGCTTATGGGCTGAATTATTTAGTCATTTTTTGTACATTTGTGTGCGAAACAGAATAAAACAGTAATGCCAACCCATAGTTTGTGTCAGAAATACAAAGACGCAATACGATTCCTACCAATACTTGCAGCATTTGTAGCGACAAGTATCTTGCTGTCGCGATATATCTCTGATTATTATTTTGACAGCGTCATCGCACCCGTATTGATAATATGCTCGACCGCTATTGCTCTGTTTTGTTCCTGGGTCACATTTCGTCATGCCGATGGTTTGCGCACACGCAAGGTATGGGGGTGGACAGTGCTGGCATGGGGCATTGCAAACATCGCGTATCTGTTATGTAGATTTATTTCTCAGGTACCTGTCATGAACATGGGAGCATATCAACTTACAACCCATGAACTGTTCATCGGTAATTTGCTGGGGTGGCTTCTGTTGCTCTATCCTACCGAAGCATTACGACCGGGATGGATGAATCTTAGTCGTGCCTTGTGGCAATTGATACCTATTTGTGTGCTGGTAGCTCTTGACTATGTCGTTCCGCTTAACCTGGCACCGATAATATCACTCTATCCCTTAGTACTTTTGATATTGCTGATTTCGCATATACGTGCTTACAGAATTTGGTGCGAGGAGAATTTCTCTACACTGGATGATATCGACGTGCAGTGGATTGTACGTTATCTGATTATAATTATACTGACAGGAGTGGTATTCCTATACATTTGCATGTCACATAGCCATACTCGCGGTTTTACACAATTATGGCTCGTCATTTTTTTGTTTGTATATGGAACAGAGCAAATCCTGTTTCGTCATGATCCGTGGCAAATGGTACACAAACTGGAGAAAGAAGAAGCTGATGCAGAATCGGCAGACAACAACGAGGCAAATGCAACATACCGCAAGGTACTGGAGGATTGGATGAAAAGTAAAAAACCATACCTTAACACCAAGTTCCAACTGATAGACCTGCAACAGGTACTGCCAATGAACAGAACCTATCTGTCGCGGTTTCTGCACAATGAATTTGACTGTACATTCTACCAGTTCGTCAACAGATACCGCATTGACGAGGCCATGCAGCTGATGAATGAAAACAGAGATATGAAACTCAACGAGGTCTCTACCCGGAGCGGGTTCTCATCCCCAACAGTCTTTACGCGTATCTTCACTAATTTTACGGGAATCAAACCACGTGAATGGATACAGAACAAACATTCGGCACTGGATAAATACAACTTAGATCACTAAATTACAAGAAAATGAAAGTAACTAAAATTTGTGTATCGTTATTAGCCGCGACAATTCTGCTGACAGGATGTGGCGGTAGCGAGAAGAAAACAGATGAAGTAAAAGTACACAGTGTAATGACGGTAAATCCGCTAAACCGTCAGGAGTCGGCAGTACGTAATTTTTCGGGTGTAGTGAAAGAAAACAGCACGGTAAGCCTGAGTTTCAGAACTGCAGGTCAGATTTCTGCCATACTGGTAAAAGAAGGAACCGTCGTAAGACGCGGACAGCTGGTTGCTACGCTTGATACAAAAGACTACCAACTACAGGTTGATGCTGCACAAACTCAGTATGATCAACTGAAGAACGAGGTTGAACGACTGCGTAGGCTGAATGAGGCAAAGAGCCTGCCCGGAAATGACTTCGAAAAGGCGCAGAGCGGTCTGGAACAACTACGAATTAAGTTGCAGAACGCCAAGAACCAGCTGAGTTATACACGATTGACGGCACCCGTTGACGGTACAATACAGAAGTTGAATTTCGAACCGTCCGAGATGGTTAGTGCAGGATTGCCTATAATGGACCTTGTTGATACACGCAAGATGGAGGTGGAAGTAAATATTCCTGCCGAAATTTACCGTCATCTTAACCATTCTGCAGATGCATATTGCATGGTAGATAATGTGCGTTATGAACTGCACCAGACGGGGGTTCTTGCCAAAGCAGACGCCAATCAGTTATTTACTGTCAAATATGCTCTTGACGGCAAACTTAGTGCAGGTGTGAATGTAAATGTCTTTATAGAAATGAACGGCGACGATACAGTCAAGGGACTTTCTATCCCTGCTCACGCTATCTTCGAGGACGGAGGCAAGACATATGTATGGGTTGTGGAACAGGGTGACGTAGTAAAACGTCATGCCATAACAACAAGCAAGGTCGATTCTGAAGGCATGGCTGTCGTTGAAAGCGGCATAACAGCATCTGATCGCGTTGTAAAGGCTGGAGTAAAGGCCCTGCATGACGGTGACAAGGTAAAGATTGTTACACAGGAAAGCACTAATGTAGGAGATTTGTTATGAACGCAAGAGCACTGACTGAATTTTTCGTCAAGCGACCAGTTGTCTTTTGGACATTTGTAGTAGGAATACTCTTGATGGGTATTTTCAGCTACTTGAATATGCCCAAACTGGAAGACCCTGCAGTAGCCATCAAACAGGCTTCAGTAGTACTGGTGTATCCAGGTGCTACTGCACATGAGGTGGAACTGAAAGCAGTACAGGTAATGGAGGATGAACTGCGTACGCTTGCAGACGTGAAGGAACTGAATTCGGAATGCAGGCCTGGTATGGCAGTAATCGGTGTTAAGTTCCTGGATAAGGTAAAAATGGGGGAAATGGAACAGCATTTCGACCAGTTGCGCCGTAAGGCAAACGATGTCAAGCCCAAACTTCCCCAGGGATGCTATGCTCCCATCGTAATAGATGACATGCTGGATGTATATGGCTTGTTTTACGCTTTCATGGGTGACGGGTACAGCTATGCCGAGATGGAAAAATATGCCAAGCTGGTACGACGTGAACTACTCACCGTAAAGGGGGTGAAGCGCATTAATATCATAGGCACACGCCCAGAAGTCATCAACATAATCATCGACAAAGAGAAGCTGGCTCGTTCGGGTATGCTGCCCACTCAGGTTATGCTTGGTCTAAAGAATGCCGGCAAGACGGTAAGTGCCGGAAATTATGAAAACGGGGATGACCGTCTGCAACTGCGTGTAAATAACGAGTTGGAGGATGAAGAGGATATTGCAAACCTGAATATCCGCTTCGTAGGCGGCAAGATTATCCGTCTTGGTGATATCGCCACTGTAGAGCGCAGTTACAAGGAACCACAGACGGGAGGCTTCTTTGTTGATGGAAAGCCCTCGCTGGGTATATGTATCACACTGAGCGATGATGCCATTGTTCCTGATGTGGGCAAGGCCGTTGACAAAAAGCTTGCCGAGGTCATGGAGCGTGTCCCCGTCGGTTTCAAGACAGACAAGATATTCTTCCAGGCCGACCAGGTAAACAATGCCGTAAACGGATTCCTTATCAATCTTCTGGAATCAGTACTGATTGTGATTGTAGTTCTTATGTTCACATACGGATTCCGTGGAGGTATGATTATCGGTACAAGCTTGGTACTTGCCATATTCGTTTCATTCCCTATCCTACTTCTGGCAGGCAGTACACTGCAGCGTATCTCGCTGGGTGCATTCATCGTGGCAATGGGTATGCTGGTTGACAATGCCATCGTAGTGATGGACGGAATACTGGTTGACAGGAAACGCGGACTTGGACCCAAATCCTATCTGTACAATATAGTTAACAACACAGCGCTGCCTATGCTGGGAGCAACCGTTATTGCGGTACTGACGTTCTTCCCTACATATATTGCAAAGAGTACTGCCGGCGAATACTGTCGCGACCTGTTCCTGGTATTGTGCATATCGCTGTTGGCATCATGGATTATGGCTATGGTGCAGGTTCCATCGTGCGTTGTAGCGTGGATGCCGTTGCGTCCCAAAGAAAAGTCCGGTGACGGAGAGGTCAAGGATACTAAGTTGCAGGCTTTCATCCGCTGGCTTATTAGCAGACTTATCAATTTCCGATATACAACCATCGGTGTTATGGTTGCGTTGCTGATTTTGTGCGGATTTGGATTCTTTAAGGTCAAGCAAGTATTCTTCCCAGATTTTGACTACGGTCAGTTTGTCATAGAATATTATCTTCCAGACCAGACCAGTCCTGACCGTGTGCGTGAGGACCTGATGAATATTACGGAAACATTGCTAAAGAACGAGAAGATAGACCGCGTAACATCAGCCATGGGGTCTTCACCGACACGCTATAGCTTTGTACGTCCCATGAACAGTGGCGGCAACCATTATGGAGAGATGATTGTTGACTGCAAGGATTTCAAGACAATGAAGGCTGTTATCAAGGAAATACGCCCAAAGTTACGTGCCGCATATCCCGATGCATATATACGATTCCGTAATTATAACTTCAGTATAAATACGACCCACACTGTCGAGGTTGCCTTCCAGGGACCTGATCCCGAGGTACTGAGGGAACTGTCGCATAAGGCAGAGGCACTAATGCGCAAATCGAAGTATGCAGATGCGTACTCGGTACAGAACAACTGGCAACCCAAGGGCAAGTCAATCGTGACCAACTATATCCAGACAGATGCTCTGCGAAGCGGACTGAACCGCGGAGACGTTGCCAATGCCCTGCTTGCTGCAACAGATGGCATGCCAGTAGGTATAATCAGCGACCAGGACAAGTCTGTCATCGTCCAGATGCAGGTTCGCAACGAGGACGGCTCAAAGATACAAAACATATCAACCATACCTGTATGGAGTACCTTGAATCTGCACGTAACAGCAGATGATTTCAAACGTTTATTGATGGGACTCACTACCCTCGAGGAACTGGAAAGCCGACTGACCAACAGCATTCCGCTGAGTACTGTCAACAGCGATATACACATGGAGTGGGAAGAGGATTATATTTTCCGCCGCAACGGTCAGCGTACAATCGAGGCTGAGTGTGACCCTAATCCGGATCTGGATGATGCAACACCCAAGAAAGTGGTAGCAGATATAAAGGAAGCTGTCGAGGCTATACCTCTGCCACAAGGCTACTCTATGTCATGGGAGGGTGAAGGAAAGAATTCGGCAAGTGCTGCAGGTTCTATCCTGGGGTTGTTCCCAATGACTTTTGTATTTATCCTTCTCATCATGCTCCTGTTGTTCAACAGCTGGAAGCAGGTGCTGATAGTAGTATTCTGTCTGCCGTTCGTCCTGGTCGGCATCGTACCCTCACTACTGATATTAGGGACACCATTTACCTTCATAGCAATACTGGGTGCAATGGGTCTCGTAGGTATGATGATTAAAAACGGTATTGTGTTGATAGACGAGATTAACAGATTACGTAATGAAGAGAAGCTTCCTGCATACAGTGCCGTTGTTAATGCCACAGTAAGCCGTACCAGCCCCGTTATAATGGCATCTCTTACCACTGTGATGGGTATGGCTCCGCTTGTTACTGACCCGATGTACGGCTCCATGGCGGTATGTATCATGGGCGGTCTGACAATGGGAACGCTGATTATCCTGGTATTCCTGCCAATTCTTTACTCTACAATATATAAGGTAAAGAAGACAGAATAATAGAAAAACCTGTCTGCCCCCGTGAATAGGAAGGAACCAGACAGGCCAATCTAACGTAAATAATGAAAGAAATGAAGAAATCAATATTATCACTGATACTGTTTATCTGCTGTTCCCAGGCGTTCAGTCAGGAAACCACTTCCCTACCTCTCTCCCTGCAAGAATGTCGAAAGATGGCTCTCGACAATAACGAGCAGGTCATGACTGCCAATAATGCAGTGGAGAAGGCTAAACTGGACCGCCAGATTGCCTTTGCACAATATTTGCCAAAAGTGGATGGTTCATTTACAATGATGCACATGCAGGATCAAGACCTACTGCAAATAAGTAATGTACTGGGGGTATCACTGCAGACCCGAGGTGCTTTTCTGGCCGGAGTCAACGTTACACTTCCGCTGTATGTCGGCGGACAAATCAAGGCTGCCAACAATCTGGCTCGCATCGGTCAGACAGTAAGCGAGGAACAGCGTCGTAAAATACGCATGCAGGTTATTGCAGATGTTGATAATGCCTACTATACACTTATCGCAGTACGATCAAAGGTTCAGATGCTGGAAGCATACGCAAGACAAATGCAGGGACTTTACGACCAGGTTAAGCTCGCCAAGGATGTCCAGATGGCAACCGAGAATGACATGTTGCGCGTATCTACCAAACAGAACGAAGTCAGCTACCAGTTGCAGAAGGCACGCAATGGCGAACAATTGTGCGGCCTGGCTCTCGCAAACATTATAGGTACGGATTTGGGGCAGACTATAATCCCGACAGACACCGTTTTCAATTCAGAATCCACAATTCGGGACATACAATTATCCGAAGATTTCTCAACTCGTCCCGACCTGCTTTTGTTGCAGCAACAAGTCAAGGTAAACGAACAATTGGTAAAGAAAGAACGTTCTAACTATCTGCCTAAAGTAGTAATTGCCGGAAATTACTCATACCATAGCAATCTGAAGCTAGTAGGTGAACTGAACCTGCCAAGCCGCACAATCGATTATAATCATACATTCAAGGGAGGAAGTCCACATGCACTGTTCTCCCTGAGATTGCCTATCTTCCATTGGGGAGCGGAGATTAAGAAGGTAAAGAAGGCGAAGCTGAGTCTTAACGATTCAAAACTGCAGTTACAACAGATGGAGCGCAGCATGCGTGTCGAAGTGCACCGAGCTGTACAGAATGTTACCGATGGAGAACGTATGGTCGAGACTGCAATAGTTGGCAGAGAGCAGGCAGACGAGAACCTGCGTGTCATGCGAGAGAAATTTGACAACCAGTTGTGTACCATGACAGACCTGCTTGATGCACAGTCACAGTGGCAACAGGCCCGCAGTAATCTGATTGAGTCACAGACACAGCTGAAAATTTACGAGACTGAATACCTGCGTGTAACAGGACGTCTTGAATAAACACATATTAACCTAACATATCTTAGCAAAATGGGAAAGATTAAAACTATCGGTATCCTGACATCAGGCGGTGATTCTCCCGGCATGAACGCTGCAATTCGCGCTGTGACACGCGCCGGCATATACAATGGTTTCAACATAAAGGCCATATATCGTGGTTTCGATGGTCTCATCAACGATGAGATAAAGGATTTTACCACCGAGGATGTTAGCGGTATTATCACCAGGGGCGGTACTATCCTGAAAAGTGCCCGAAGCAAGGATTTCATGACCATTGAAGGAAGACAGAAAGCATACGAGACCTGTCTGAAGGAAGAGATTGATGCCCTGATTGTCATTGGCGGCAACGGCTCATTGACTGGTGCCCGCGAATTTGCCATGGAACACGATTTCACATGCATCGGACTACCTGGCACTATAGATAACGATCTTTACGGCACGGATGCTACCATCGGTTATGACACAACCATGAACACAATCATGGAATGTGTGGACCGCATTCGCGACACTGCAAATTCGCACGAGCGCATCTTCTTTGTCGAGGTAATGGGACGAGATGCCGGATTCCTGGCCCAAAACTGCGCCATTGCATGCGGTGCCGAAGCAGCTATTGTACCCGAGGAAACAACTGATGTTGACCAGTTAGCAGCATTTATGGAACGTGGCATACGCAAGTCCAAGAAATCATGCATCGTTATCGTATCTGAGAGTCCCAAGTGCGGTGCCCTGTACTATGCCGACCGCGTAAGACAGGAGTTCCCCGAGTTTGACGTTCGCGTATCCATCCTGGGGCACCTGCAACGTGGCGGCAGTCCGTCAGCACGCGACCGCATACTGGCCAGTTGTATGGGTGTCGGTGCCGTCGAGGCAATCATACAAGGTCAGCGCAACATCATGATAGGCATTCGCAACAGCGACATTGTATATGTACCCTTCAGCGAGTGCATCCGCACGGACAAGGTATTTGACAAACGCCTGATTACGGTACTTGACGAGCTAAGCATCTGATTAATATCTTATTAATATCTGAAAAACATGGACAAAGCACTATGGTTTGACAACGTACGAATCTATCATCTGCTGATTGACAGATTCAACGGAGGCTGGCAGAAGCCCCCAAAAAGTGAGAATGTTTTCTGCGGAGGAAACCTGCAAGGTGTTATTGAAAAACTAGACTATATCAAGGACCTCGGCTTCACGGCCATAATGCTTTCGCCTATTTTCAAGTCAGCGAACTATCACGGGTATCATACCCTCAGTTTTGAAAATGTCGATCCTCACTTCGGAACTTGGCAAGATTATCAGCAGTTGCTTGACATAGCACATGCCAAAGGGTTGCGTATTATCTGCGATTTTGTCCCCAACCATTGCTGGTATCAGGCACCCGTTTTCGTGCAGTCGCTCCTGAAGAACGGTTCTAAGAACCGTGACTGGTTCTTCTACCCGAAGGATGGCAGTGACGAGTTTGTGTCGTTCCTAGGCTTCGGCGATTTACCCAAGTTCAACCTGACCAATCCCGAAGTTGTCAGCTACATGATAGAGAAAGCCGAAAAACTTGCCCATATGGGAGTTGACGCCTTCCGCATCGATCATGCGCTGGGTCAGCCGCACAGTTTCCTGAAAAAACTGCGTGACAGGCTACAGGAGATTCGCAGTGACATCGTCGTATTCGGAGAGGTGTGGGCATTCGGTATCAGACCGCAGTTGGCAAGCCAGCTCTATTTCAAAACAGATGCCAGATTGCAGGAATTCCTAGCGCAGGACACCAAACCCTTTAACCAGGACAACCTTCAGGCGGATTATACTGATACGCTGGACGGTGTACTGGACTTTGCCTATCGAGACATACTTCTTGAGGAAATACATGCAGGCAGGGGTATCAAGGGCAATAAGATTCTGCGCAGCAAGATTGCCGAACACTTTGCCAAGTACCCGGACAGTTTCAAGTTAATATTGTTCCTGGACAATCACGACACCGACAGATTCTTGTTTGACTGTCACGATGACGTAAACCTACTGCAGGAAGCAACTGATCTGACGATGGAATTGTCACGCCCCTTCTCCTTCCTGTACGGTACCGAACAACGGATGAGCAACAATCCCACAATATTCAACGCTGAGCCATACGCTGACCTGCGTGTGCGCAACTGCATGGACTGGACGTTATGACTGAAACATATAAAATAGACAGGGCGCTGGATTCATTCAATTACCAGCAAGTACAAAGCGAAATTCTGGAAATTCTGGAAAAAGGCAGTGACGTAATAATTGACATGACCACATGCAACTACGTTTCCAGTACAGGTCTGCGTGTATTGCTCTATTCCAAGAAAGTGGCTGCGGCAAAAGGACTGAAAATCTGCCTGACCGGAATCAGTGACGAGGTGAAAGACATTATGAATGTCACGGGTTTTATCAATTTCTTTGACTATGCTTAGGGTTGACCTGTTTCCAACACACGAATATAAGGGACTAAAGTTGCGTGCAGGCAGACCATATCCGTTTGGAGCAATGGTTGTCGGTAATATGGTTAACTTCTCTGTTTATTCCCGCTATGCCACCGATTGTACACTGGTACTCTTTCACAATCGCGAAGAGAAACCGTTCGTAGAAATTCCGTTCTTTAAGGAGTTCAGGTTAGGCAATGTATTCTCGATGATAATCTTTGACCTGGATTATGAAAACATCGAATATGGTTTCCGTATGGACGGTCCTTTCAATCCAAAAGAAGGTCACCGTTTTGACCGGTCAAAAATACTACTTGATCCGTACGCAAAACTTATTGTGGGACGTGACGTATGGGGAGAGCAACCCAACTGGGACAGCCTGTACCAGTATCGTGCCCGTGTGGTACTCGATGATTTTGACTGGGAAGACGACCTCCCATTGGAAACACCGGTAAACGACCTTATCGTGTACGAGATGCACGTACGTAATTTCACCTGCGGTGCTGCATCAGGGGTCAGACACCAGGGAACATTTGCAGGAATAATCGAAAAGATACCCTATCTGAAAGAACTGGGCGTGAATTGTGTGGAACTGATGCCCATACACGAGTTTGACGAGTTTGAGAACAACCGCATCTCACCCATCGACGGACGTCAGTTATACAATCTGTGGGGCTACAGCAACGTAGGGTTCTTTGCACCCAAGGCAGCCTATGCAGCATCCGGCAGGTATGCAATGCAGGTGGATGAACTGAAGAACATGGTCAAACACCTGCACAGGAACGGTATAGAGATTATACTCGACGTGGTATTCAACCATACTGCTGAGGGTAACGAGCAGGGCCCATATATCTCATATCGCGGCATAGACAACAAAACCTACTACATGCTGACGCCAGACGGTCATTACTACAATTTCAGCGGG
This sequence comes from Prevotellaceae bacterium UBA6974, assembly GCA_002450165.1. Classification (GTDB taxonomy): domain Bacteria; phylum Bacteroidota; class Bacteroidia; order Bacteroidales; family Bacteroidaceae; genus Physcousia. The sequence continues at coordinate 13,119 of DJYQ01000035.1, forward strand.
TGTGGCAACACAATGAACTGCAACAACCCCAATGTGCGTGACATGATTGTCGAGAGCCTGCGCTATTGGGTGACCAACTATCACATAGACGGATTCCGCTTTGATCTGGCAGCCATCCTGGGGCGTGACCAGAACGGCAATCCCATGTCAAATCCACCATTGCTTGAATCGTTGGCACACGACCCCATCCTGGGCAAGACAAAACTAATAGCCGAGGCCTGGGATGCAGGCGGTCTGTATCAAGTAGGCTCGTTCCCCTCATGGGGACGCTGGGCAGAGTGGAACGGAAAGTTCCGCGACAGTATGCGCCGATTCCTGAAGAGCGACGAACAAGTTCTTGCTGAAGTGAAGGAACGCATAATAGGCTCACCCGACCTATACGCCTCCCAGGGACGCGGCATTAAAGCCAGTGTGAATTTCATCACGGCACACGACGGTTTCACAATGATGGACCTCGTATCATACAACGACAAGCATAACGAAGCCAACGGCGAGAACAATCGCGATGGAGAAAACCACAACAACAGTTGGAATTGCGGCTACGAGGGAGAAAGCGACAATCCAGACATCATCTGTTTGCGTCACAAGCAGGTGAAGAATGCCATTACGATGCTGATGGTAAGCCAAGGCATACCCATGATACTCTCTGGCGACGAGATGGGTAACTCACAACAAGGCAACAACAACGCATATTGTCAGGACAACGAAATTGCCTGGCTTGACTGGAACAACCTGAAGAAGAACGCCGACATATTCCGCTATTTCAAGAAGATTATCAAGTTCCGCCATATGCACAAGGTCCTCCGCTACGAGGATCACCTCAGCCACCAAGATTACCTTGGCTACGGCTACCCCGACTTTTCATGGCACGGAGAGAAAGCATGGCATCCCGAATGCGAGCACAACAATCTTACACTTGCGTTTATGCTCAACGGTCAATATGCTTCGACCGACGGACAACCCGATGACTTCATCTATGCTGCCATGAACATGCACTGGGAGATGCACGGATTCGAGCTTCCACAATTGCCCCAAGGCAAGGCATGGTACGTCTTTGCCAACACAGACATGGAAATGCCCAATGACATTTATGAACCAGGCGAAGAACCCATTGTTGACAACCAGAACGAGGTACTTGTAGGTCCACGTTCCATAATCATACTGGTTGGAAAGAATGTATAACTCGTTGTTGGGTTCAAGGATTAATGTTCAAAGTTTAAATATATGAGCAAATTGCATTTCCAGCCAGTTAAAGGACAAGCCCGCGAGATACTGGATGCGATTCTGGAGTCGCCCGAACTTTCCTCGTGCAGTATGAATACGATTTTGTCACTGCGGCTGGCCTGCGAAGAAATTGTAATGAATGTGACGACATACGCCTATCTCCCCGAGGACGAAGGCTGGCTTGACGTACAGATTCAGAAAACAGACCGCATCACAATATGCTTTCAGGATGGCGGTGTGCCCTTCAACCCTCTGGAACAGGAAAATCCTGACACAGAGATGTCATGGAAAAATCGACGTATAGGCGGACTCGGTATCTTTATACTGCGCCGCAAGATGGATGATGTCCGCTACGTTTACGAGAATAACAGGAATATACTGACTATAGAAAAATACATATGAAAAGGAGCAAACTGTCACGCCGTATCACATGGCGCGTTTTAGGTATTATACTGTGCTTCAACATTCTGATTATTGGAGCCATACTTCTGTTCGTATTAGAAGTTTCGCTTATGAACAGCAGCATGCGTGGGAAATACGTGACCGATGGTATTGCAGGCAATCTCGAGAATATGATGTATGTAGCCAAGACGGGTACATTCAACAATCGACTTGAGGTAGAGTATAACATGGAAACACCCGAACAAGTTTTCAACTCCCTTGAGAAAATTCTGACAGTCAACACCCACCTGAAAGGATGTTTTGCTGCTTTCGAGCCCGACTACTTCAAAGGTCAGGGCCGCTGGTTCGAAGCCTACGCCTATCGCACCGACAGCACACACATCGAAACTAAACAGATAGGCTCTCCCCATCATGACTATTTCAACGGTGTATGGTACAAGAGAGGTCTGTCCCTGGCCAGGCATGACAATGGCTATCTTACAGACCTCTACTATGATGATTGTGTAAATAGTAGCATGTACTGCAGTTACGTCGTACCTCTTTTTGATCGTAAGGGTAACAAAGTCGGAGTATATGGTATCGACATCGAACTACAATGGCTTGACGAACTTATGCACGAAACAGTCAATGAAGTCAAGCAGGAATTCTTTATCGATAAAGACGATAGTATAGAAACATCCGATGACGACATCTACTTTTCAATTCAGATTCAGGACAGCCAAGGCAACAGGATTGCCGGTTCTGACTCATTAGACACCAACATCCTAAAAAACAAGCAGGAAATAATATCCAAAGAACTAGGCATGTATGACCTGCTCGGCACACCATATTACATCAGCACCAGCAAGATAGGCCAGACAGACTGGACGCTGACAGTGTTCCAGCACCGCGAGATGGTTTTCTTCTGGGGAGTTGTTCTTGCAACCGTCATTCTTTTCTTCATGAGCATCGGAGGCATCGTAATCTTCTTCTTCATGTCCAGAAGCATACGCCACGCCACCAAGCCGCTGGCATTCCTGTCCAAGTCGGCACAGGAGGTAGCCAAGGGCAACTTCAACACTACCCTTCCCACTTTCAGGCACAACGACGAGGTAGCTCAGTTGCGCGACTCGTTCGACACCATGCAACAGTCGCTCAGGCAGTATATCGAGGAACTGAAAGAAACCACAGCCTCCAAAGCTGCGATGATGAGCGAACTGAATGTAGCACACAGCATACAGATGTCCATGCTCCCAAAGACCTTCCCTGCGTTCCCCAACCGCAGGGACATTGACCTGTACGCCTCTCTTACACCAGCCAAAGCCGTAGGCGGAGACCTGTACGATTTCTTCATCCATGACGAGAAACTGTTCTTCTGCATCGGTGATGTCTCGGGCAAAGGCGTGCCAGCCTCGCTTGTCATGGCAGTCAGTCGGACACTGTTCCGCAATATATCTGCCCATACCGACAGACCCAGTCATATTGTAGATTCAATGAACGTCAACATCTGCGATGGCAACGATAACTGCATGTTCGTCACACTCTTTGTCGGTGTCCTGGAACTTAAGACAAGACTATTGCGCTACTGTAACGCCGGACATGATGCACCATTCATCCAAGATGCATTGCTTCCATGTGACTCCAACCTGCCAATAGGAGTAACCACCGATATGACATATACCGAGCAAGAGACAACAATTCCCCGAGGCGCTACCCTATTCCTCTACACCGATGGGCTGACCGAGGCAGAAAATGCCAGTCAGGAACACTTCGGGATGAAGCGAATAACGGATGTCATCACAGCATTCAGCGGTTCACCCCAGGAACTGATCGAAACAATGATAACCGCCGTACACCAGTATGTCGGAGAAACAGAACAAAGCGATGACCTGACCATGCTTGCGTTTAAGCTTAACTAATAAATGTTTAGGCATATTCTCATATTGACAAGCATCCTGCTAATATCCCCGGGGATGTTAGCAGATGAGGACCTGCCCGTCATAGAGGTCAGGGCCGACAGGACTATGATATACCCCCAACGCATGGAACTGACGGGCGAAGAGACCCTGATGGATATCCTGCAGATGTTTCCCGAACTGATGATTGCCGGTTACGAAGATGTCCTGGCGGGCTATAACCTGCGCATAGACAACTGTCCTTTCAATGGTGATACAAGACTGATTATCAACCAAATGAAAGCCCGGGATATTGAACAGATACACATCTGTGATAACGCCGGAGTGGCAAAAGGAGTTGTCGGGATGAACAAGGTCCTGGACATTAACATGAAAATGCCAGATACACTTAAAGGCTTTGTCGAAGGACAGGGAGACTTTGGCAGCGAAATGGCAGGCATAGCAACCGTCAATGCACTGTACGGTAGCAAAAGTACAGACCTCTATGCCAATGCCTCGTACCGTCACCAGTCGGGCAACAGCCAGTACCTGACGCTCCACATGACCAACAGGTTTAATAGGAGGAACAGGCTGCTGACCTATTTCACACAGCAATATCTCAATGTAATGTCCTTAGCCTCGCGCAAAATCATGGGCAGAGCCAGATATTACCACACCTTCAACGACCGGGGTACTGAGCTGCTCCTGGTCGGTTCGTACCAATATGCCAGCGATCCCCTCCTGTCCAACAAGTTGCCAATGTATATCGTCGAACTCAACACTCCCCTGTTCTGCAAGCAGCTGTCCATGCTGGTGGGTGCCGAGGGCGATTTCCTCATGACCCGTGAAAAGGACAGCCGCCGCAGTTGGAACGCCTTCAACCAAGACGTCTATCTCCAGTTCACCCTGTCCCTGCCAAAATGGAAGATGACTGTCGGTAACCGACTGATAATATTCAACTACAAGGTGATGGAAGATGCCCGCAGCCAGAGATACACCGACATCCGCGACAACGTAAATGCATGCGTCATATATACCCCCGACAAGCGAAATCAGATACAGCTGGGCTATTACCGCAAATACTATGACCCGCTCCACACAGTCCTGTTTATGGAAGCCGTCTCACTCTCCGACTGGGAATGGGCTATCACCAAGGGAGAGCTGGAAGAGCGCGATATCAACCAGGTGAAACTGGGCTATGCATACAGCAGGAAGAAACTCACCGTGCAGGCGGATGCCAGCTACTATGCCATAGAGGGAAGCGAAAACTTTACCGAACTGGCAGCATCAGCCAGCTGGAAGACAAACAGGATAAGCCTGACAGGCGGTACAAACCTGTATATAGCCAAGAGCGGGACCTATGCCGCATTCCGTATTGCACCCACCGCATACCTGCCCCATGACTGGCAGATAGGAATGCAAATGGTCTACTATACCGCCAATTCGCCCAAACGCACGGCTACCGGCGTACCCGTTTACGGTTGCCTGTCCATTAACAAGCAGTTTGGCAGGAAATGGAACATTGGCATAGACTGGCACGACATGATTGATGCATTATGCAGCGATGCCAGGGTAAACAGACACGCAGCCAATATCAAGCTACAATACAGATTCTGAACATAAAACGACTATAATATGACAACTATAGGACTTGACATGATACAAACAGCCGGCATAGGTTCCCTGGCTCTGTTTGTCGGTATGACATTAACCCGTAAGGTATCATTTCTGCAGAAATTCTGCATACCCTCACCCGTAAGCGGTGGCATAATATTCTCGTTGCTCACTCTCGCATTGTACACATGGTTCCATATCGAAGTATCCTTCGACAAGACACTGATGGATGTCTTTATGCTGGCATTCTTTACCTGCGTCGGATTCCAGAGTGACCTGAAAGTATTGAAACAAGGCGGCAAGCTTTTAGTAATCATGATTTCCCTGCTGATAGTAATGATAGCCATGCAGAACCTAATGCCAATGGGTATCACCCGCCTCATGGATGTCGATCCCCTTGTAGGCATGGCTACCGGCAGTATATCAATGACAGGCGGACATGGTACGGCAGGAGGTTTTGCAAGCGTCCTGGAAGGAATGGGACTGAATGGCGCAGGAACAATCGGAATGGCAGCCGCAACCTTTGGACTGATTGCAGGCTCCATGCTTGGTGGTCCGCTGGCAGAGAGGATAATCCGCACAAAACTGACAGACGAACAAATGCAGCCAAAAGAAGAATACATTGACCCCGCAATGGCAGGTATCGAGAGTGACGAAGCCTCGCCCTCAGGCCGTGCAAAGCGAGTCAGTACCAACGAGCACGAATTCCAACAATACGCAAAAGCAGCCTATTGCATTCTGCTGACCATGGGAGGCGGAACCCTGCTTAGCTGGCTGTTCGCAAAGACAGGCATCACCTTCCCTACTTATTTCGGAGCACTGATTCTTGCAGCCATAGCACGCAACATAATGGGATTCATCTGTTACAAGGAAAACGGCCATAAGGTAAGTGCCGACAAACTTCTCGACATGGAACGCATCGTCAGCGTAGGCAACATCTGTCTGTCCCTTTTCCTCGGCATGGCAATGATATCACTCAAACTATGGGAACTGCAGACCCTGGCACTCCCACTCATCATCATCCTGATATCACAGGTACTCATGATGGCACTGTTCGCATACTTTGTAGCATTCCCACTATTAGGACACGATTACGATGCAGCAGTCCTGTGCTCAGGTATTTGCGGATTCGGTCTTGGTGCGACTCCCAACGCAATGGCAAACATGAGTGCCGTATGCTACAAATACCGCTATACAGTCAAGCCTTTCCTTATAGTACCGATTATAGGAGCCATGTTTGCCGACCTGATAAATACGGCAATGATAACATTCTTCCTAAAT
>DJYQ01000035.1:19588-21238 GCA_002450165.1 Prevotellaceae bacterium UBA6974
AAGTCCGTTCCCTTAGTATCAAAACACATTCCCCATAGGAAGAAAAGTGTAAGATACTATTCATTCCCACTTAACATTTAGGGATGTGGTGCGTTATATATACAGATGATTCGGACAGAATTCGAACATACAATCCTGAATATGCGCACCAAGATGCTGCGCGTGGCAACGGACTTCTTCCACAACGAGGAGGATGCCGAGGACATCGTGCAGGAGGTCTGTGAGCGTATGCTGCGAAGGGGTTGGCGCAAGGGAGACGATGTGGAAGCCCTGCTCGTCCGAGCCACCAAGAACCTGTGCGTCAGCGTCTGGCGACGACAGCGTCTGCGAGAAACGAAGGCATTAGAAGGGATAGCAGAACCTGAGGAACGAAACAGCGCTGATACGCCTATACTGCAAGGGGAACGGAAGAGCGCCCTGGAGAATGCCATCCTGCGACTGCCACCCTCGGAACAAAGGCTCATACGCATGAAGGGCGACGAAATGAGTCTGGACGAAATATCAGAGCAGACAGGAATCCCGAAACGCTCGGCCAGCTCTATGCTGAGCACCGCAAGGAAAAGATTGATGAACATACTAAAAAGAAGCAACGATGATTGACAAGGAACTTATACACCAAGCCGCAGAGGACATAGACATCTTCGAGGCTGACCTGACTGCAGAGTACGAGCACCTGTGCCCTCCACGTCCACGCATCTTGCGTCTTTGGCCCCTGGCTGTAGCCGCCTGTGTGGCAGGTATCATCGCCTTCCTGCTCTGGCCAAAGGAGAACACCCCCCTCCCAACCTCCCCCATAGTTGCTGGGAAAGGTCATCCGCAGGAACGTCTCAAGGCTGATACCAAGACACAGCTGCCGCAGGCAGTTCCCGAACAGAAATCCATTGCTGCCGCGCTCAAGCCGCGATGCACAGCCAGCAAATCTCAACCTGTTCTTGGTGAGCCTCAGCCGGAAATCCTATCAGGTGAGCCGCAACCAACAGCAATCGCAGAGCCCGTTATCTTAGAGGAGTTATCACAGAGCGGAGAGTCTCCCATCCCAACCGACCGTCAAGCCCTCGTTAACATCTATCTTGCTGAAACAGCTCTGCAAATAGCGTACCAACTGCAAGACCAGTTAGAGGACTTACGAGTTTACTCTGCCAGTCTGGAAGGCAAAGAGACACAGCAAGCAAAACCTATCATAGCATTCTAACAATAAATATTATATCCAATCATGAAAAAGATCAAAAATATCCTATTGTTGGTGAGTATGCTGCTCGTCAACACCGCCTATGCGCAGCGCGTGCAGAACATTGAAGACTGGATGAACAGTCTCATATCCAAAGCCATTGATAATAACGTGGAAGTAACAAAGAGTTTGGGTCGTGAGCGTGATATACAAAAGGAAGGTACACCGCTAAAATGGCGGTGTGACATCTATCAGTTCTCGCTTCCTAAGAAGCTGCACCCCCTGCTCGACGAAATGATAAAGGCTTTCGAGGCCAACGGCAACGACAATCCTAACTGCTACGGCATCAATACTTTGACAACAATAAATCCACAGAACGAAGGAAAACGCAATCTGATAATAGGCGATGACATAAACCGCTACGTTACCATCGGTGAGCAATACGGCAACTATGTAAATGTGAACATACTTGATGCTACCGA
>DJYQ01000035.1:21358-29712 GCA_002450165.1 Prevotellaceae bacterium UBA6974
ATCGCCCGATATATCGTTACCTACGCCAAGATTCCTTCTAATCCGACTTCCTCCATTGAAGTAATCAAGAAAGAAATTGACCCGAAAAAACTGAACCGTTTGGGAGATGTCCGCATCCAAGATAAGGTATCGATAAGTGGAGATTCAGCTTTTAATGTTGTACGGGAAGTTAACGGGAAGCCATTGAAAGCCATGGGAGGAACCATTAACCCAACGATTGAAGGCTATAACACCCTGCTTATGCTCTCTGCGCTGAAGAAATACTATCAGAATCACAAGAATGCAGAACTCACAGCCATCTCTATCTACAACCTCTGCAAACGCGCCAACGAAAATGGTCTTTTCAGGGATGATTCTGTGTATGAACTGGAGCAAATAATTTACAATGTAGATAAGCTGACAGAGGAAGCCAAGACCGAAACCGATCGCAAATACTTCCAAATGGCACGCGAGCAGTTGGACAAGATACTGAAATCAAGGAAGTAATTTTTTTAATTAAGTTAATAAATAGGTATAATTCTGCATTAGCTCCGCCCGCCTGTGACAGGTAGGCGGAGCAAATGATGTCTTAATTTCTTGCCGGTATCGGCAAAAATGGCTATATTTGCAACGGAAATTGGTTCAAAACTTGCCGATAGACAAGATAATGGAGTATATATCAGTCATTCAGTTTGCCGAGAAATATGGCATTTCGGAGCGTACTGCCCGCAACTACTGTGCGAGCGGAAAGATTGAGGGTGCTTTCCTGACAGGTAAGACGTGGAACATTCCTGCTGATGCTGTTATGCCCAGCAAAGGTGCAGGAAAAAGGAAAGTATCGCCATTGTTGCAAGCCATGAAGGAGCAAAAAGCCTCCAGGCTTAAGGGTGGTATTTATCATCGTACACAGATTGACCTCACCTATAACTCCAATCATATAGAAGGGAGTCGCTTGACTCACGAACAAACACGCTTTATCTTTGAGACCAACACAATCGGTATCAAAGACCAAACGGTTAACGTGGACGATATAATGGAAACGGTCAATCACTTCCGATGTATAGATTATATCATCGACCATGTGGAGGATCGGCTTACGGAACCATTCATCAAACAATTGCATCTACTATTGAAGATGGGAACATCGGACAGTCGGAAAGACTGGTTTGCCGTTGGCAACTACAAACGGCTACCTAACGAAGTAGGGGGACAGGAGACTACAGTGCCTGAAGAGGTGCATCGGGAAATCAAGGCTTTGCTTAGCGACTATAACTGCAGCCATAAGAAGACATTGGAGGACATCCTGGATTTCCATGTGTGCTTCGAACGGATTCATCCCTTTCAGGACGGAAACGGCCGCGTGGGTCGTCTGCTGATGTTCAAGGAATGTCTGGCAAACGACATAGTCCCATTCATCATTACAGACGAACTGAAACTGTTCTACTATCGTGGTCTGCGCGAGTGGGGACACACAAATGGCTATCTGATGGATACTTGCCTGACAGCACAAGATCAATACAAATCACTACTCGATTATTTCAAAGTCACGTATAACAAATAGAATAAAAACAAACCTGTACCCCTTCTCGTCTTCCGTAATGATACCTTTTCGGGTACAGTTTTACTCTCCTTCGTTTATCAGTTTCCATTCGCGGGGAGTGAAGTCGCTGGTATCGGGTTTCCATTGGGCATCCGGCATATACCACCAGAACTGGCTGAAGTATTTCTGCAGTTTCTTGTCCTTGAACACATACCCCCTGCTGGCGTATGGCAGATTGGTCAGGATGCGCCGGTACTCACGTAACTTATCAGCAGATATCATATAGCTGCCTGGCTGATAGTTGTCACTGCGGTCGTAGAAAGACCCCAACTTGAACCCCTTATAGCAAAGCTGGTCAGCCGACCCTATGGTCATATTGCCCGTAGGCTTGAAGTTCAGCGCATGCCACTCGACTGTTCCGTTCCTGAGCGCAATTTCGGTAAAAAACTCGTCATACAACTTAGACTTCCTGATCTTGCCTACACCCTCATTGACCACGAACGGTTCACGGCTGAACAGCGAGTCCTCGACAATGAAATGCTTGACAGTATTCGTCGCCTTGATACGCAAAGTGAAGTCGTCAATCTGACGGTTAGCCCATCGCATGGCGGGCATCAGGCTGTACGGAACCTCGAATGTGCGCCCTACCCCATAGCTCATACGATAGCGGTAGGTATGATGTATCGTGTTCTTGCCATGATGGAAACGTGCAACGAAATAGTATGCGTACGCAAAGTTCACCAGGCTGTCCATACTGGCATCGTACAGCATACTGTTGTTAGGCAGTTCCTCGCCGTTGCGCATCCTGACCTCGTCGTACGACTTCCACCGCCGCAGGTCAAGCGGCTGGAAATCACACTCGTCATCATATTTGGACACAACAACGGCATTCATATACGCCAGCTTCTGGCCGTTCATCACCACCGTGAAATCATGTATGTACGGATGTATGCCCTGTGGGCTGAAAGCAACCTCGTCGTTGTATGGTGCAAGGGCCTCGAAACCCATAGTCACGGTTTTGTCATTGCCACGATTGTTAAGCACATACTGCACGTCAACGGTAGCATAGCCATCATCCCCCAAGCTGATAGTCAGCACCTCGCGGTTAAGCTCAATATCCGTTTCCTGCACAGGCACCAGATGATTGCCATTTACAAACAACACCCCGTCATTAGCCCAACCAAACGGTACAACAGCAAACAAAAAAGCAACAATCAATAATTTCCTCATCACAACTACCAATTATGAATTATGAATTACGAATTACGAATTATCAATTATGAATTACGAATTATGAATTACGAATTATGAATTATGCATTATTTAATCACACAACACCATCCTCCGTTGCGAGTCATGTGAACCGGCACGACTGTAGTGCTGCCTACCCTGCTCTCCTGACGCAGATAGTCCATAGCAATGATATGGGCGTTGGCACCATCGGCAAAACTGACCATATTATATTGTTTGCCATCGGGCAGGAAATCCAGCTTAATATGCAGGTCACGAGGTTTGCTGTTGGTAATACCACCGACAAACCATTTGTCGCCCTTGCGCTTAGCCACCACACAATACTCACCTGCTTGGGCAGCAAGCACACGAGTTTCGTCCCAGTTTACAGGTATGCCGGTCAGGAAATCACGACAGTCAGGCCATTGGTCATAGCGGCACGGATTGTCCATCAGCATCTGCAAATTGCTCTCGAACAACACGCAAACAGCCATATTGTAAGCCTTAGTACCAACCCCCGAACAAATCGGACGGTTGCCGTGATGACGCTCCGGTTGGTAGTTCAGCATCGACCCCGGCGTATAGTCCATAGGTCCAACGGCATTACGGATGAATGGCAGCCAGATGCTGTTGTCCGGCCTGCAAGAGCCGTTCATCTCCATACCGCGCACACCCTCGTAAGTCAGCACATTAGGATACTTGTAATCCAATCCGCTGGGATGGAAAGCACCATGAAAATCGATGACCAGATGATGCTTGGCAGCCTCTCTGGCACAACGCTCGTAAAAATTCACCATCCACTGATCCTGACGGTCCATGAAGTCAATCTTCACACCCCGTATGCCCCACTCAGCAAACTTCCCGAACAAATCCATGTGATGCTCCACCGTTAGCCAGGGAAGCCAGACAATGATGCCTACGCCCTTGCCTGCAGCGTATGCAATCAGTTCAGGCAGATGAACCTCGGGATTGGTACGGAACGGATCACGGGTATCCAATGCCCAGCCCTCGTCCATCAACATATACTCGATACCATTGCGCGCGGCGAAATCCACAAAATACTTGTACGTATCCAGATTGATGCCCGACTTGAACGTCACATCAGGACCGTAGGGAATGCCATTCAGCCAATCCCAACAGGTATGTCCTGTCTTAATCCAATCAGTATTGCCAATGACATTTGCAGGTGCCAGACGCACAGGCATTGTATTTTCGACCAGCTGGCCGTCGCTCTGTGTGATAAGCATATAGCGCCACGGGAAAGAACGTGTACCACGTGTCCTGGCAACATAGTCAGCCTCCTTCAGTATCTTCTGACTGCGGTCGCCCTGATCCTCATATTCCAGCGGAGTCCTGGGTTGTATTATCGAAAAGGCATTGGTTCCCTCGCCGCACGGACGCAGGAATGCGCCAGCATAGTCAAACAGGTCAAACTCCGAAATCAGCACCTTCTGCCTCTCTCCCATAACCAGTATTGGCAATTCGCTCATGCGGTCACCAGCCTTCCATTCGCTACTGGACACTACCGAATAGAACTCCTCGCAACTGGTTTTGAAACCGCCCGGTTGCTGCAGTACCAACTTGCAAGGCGACTCCAGCCGCCACGTTCCGTCCTCGCCCATCACTTCGATGTCGCCCCTCAATGACGTTACAAAACGATAAGCCACACCGTCATCATACACACGCCATTCGACCTTGTACCCACCAGCGAATGCAAGGGTAAGCAAGGTATACCTGTTCTCCACCCTGCTTGACTTCAGGGGATGAACGGGAGTAATGGTCTCACTGACCGCAGTCAGCTTCCTGCTCTTCAGCACAGGCTTCTCACCCAGTGTACGGTTCCTCAGCGTCAAGCCTATGTGGCACTCGCCGAACAACTTCTCGCCATGACTCTCAACATCATAGTAAATACGGTCTGACAAAGATATCGTCACTCGGATCTGCCCGTCAGGACTTGCTGCACTTATCTGCTTCTGCGCATAGACTATTGTGCCGCAAAGCAGCAATAGGATACAACACAGTATATCACGTCTCATAACACACAATCGATTTCAATTTACAACCCTACCTTATAAAATGCATAGGATTCCACTCCTCACGCTCGGGATAGTCCGGATTACCGTCAGCGTGAATCTTCCTCAGCAGCCACGCCATGTTGTTCGCCAGTGTACGCATCGTCTGCATACCCTCGGTATCCAATGCAGCCTGACCCTCCTCACGACCATAAACTATGTTCCAATACTGCGAGGTCACCAATGGCATGTTCATCATCTCGAACGGCATGTTCATCGTCTGGAAAGCCGCTGTAGCACCCCCACGGCGGCAAACACATACCGAAGCGGCAGGTTTGTTCGTAAACAAAGCCCCGGCAGAGTAGAACATACGCTGTATCAGCGACATCACCGCACCGTTAGGCTGACCGTAATATACCGGCGAACCTACTATCAGCCCATCAGCCTGTGCCATCTTCTCCGATATACGGTTGCAGATATCATCGTCAAACACACAGCGACCCAACTGCCTGGTCTTGCACTGCGCACAGGCGATACATCCACGTACCGGCTTTACGCCAATCTGCACAATCTCCGTTTCGATGCCATGTTGCTCCAATGTCCGAGCTGCCTCGCTCAACGCAACAAAGGTATTGCCATTCTTACGCGGACTGCCATTTATAAGCAGTACCTTACATTTACCACACTTAATGGAATCATTCATAATATATTCTTTAAATTATTGGTTTTCCGACTGTTATCATTTAACCCTGTCCCTGTATTCGGTAGGCGACATACCAGTATTGCGCCTGAAGAAACGGCTGAACGAAGCCTGCTCGGGGAAACCAAGCCTGTACGTGATTTCCTGGATAGACAAACTGCGCATCCTCATCAGCAAAGCCTTGGCCTGCAATACCACATACCGGTCAATCCACTCACCGGCACCGTACCCCGTCTCCTGTTTAATCAGCGTAGAGAAATACTTAGGCGAAAGACTGAACATGCGAGCATAGAAACCAATCTCCCGCGACTCGCGGTAATGCTCTATCAGGGCCTCGTTAAAACGCAACGACAACTGTCTGCCAGCATCCTGCATACCATCCAACTGTTCATAACGATATGTACTGAGCAATACCATCAGCGCATGGAAAGTACTGCTTATTAGTTCGTCCCTGTACACACCATCTACGTTGCAAGCCGTCCGCATCAGGTTGAAAGCATCGCACACCTGACGGTACTGCTCATCATCCAAATGCTGAGACGGATACATATCAAACGACTTACGAGTCGCCAGATGATGGTCCATATACTGCTTCCGCATAGTATTCAAGTAAGACACCGGAGTGACAATCAGCTCTGCCCGATAGTCATCCGACATATCAATATTCTTGATAATGTGCCCCGGACGCATGACCGCAATGTCATGTGAACGAAATTCAACCGGTCTCAGATCATATTCGCTACGCACATACCCACTGTGACAAAGAGCAACCACCGAGTACGGCGAGATATACTCCTCGTTGCTGACAATCAGACTGCTCGAGAAATCCACAAACACCGTACCGCGCTCATCTATCACGTCACTTAACTGATGCAGCAGACGCGCAGAAGTATCCTTATCCCCTTTATCGCACATATACAGCAAGATTTTGTCGTAAATATAAACATATTTGCCAAATAGAAACCGCAAAATCCGACAATTTTTCCAGCTTCTCCGACCTTTTGCCAAACATATCAGCCAAAATGTTAACGACAATCTGCAAAAATATTCAAAACTTTGCTCTCGCAAATGAACAATAACAGCTAACACTAAACAATCAAAAATATGAAAAAACTGTTCGCACTACTGGCATTTCTGGCAAGCACACTTGTCACATACGCCCAGGATTTCGCCTACCTCACCTTCCAGACGACGGACGGGACAAAAATCTCAGTACCCGCATCATCGCTTACAATCACAATCTCGGGCACAACACTCACGGCAGGCAGTCAGACCTTCCAACTGTCCAACCTGAGCAAGATGTACCTCTCGGACAACGACCAATCCACAGGCGTATCCACGCTTGCATGGGACGAACAGGACGAGACAAGCGAAATATACGACCTCAACGGACGCAAGGTCAGCACCGCCAACATCAAAAAAGGCGTGTACATCATCAAAAGCAAGAACGGAACCAGTAAAATAGCACAGAAATGAACAGGATATATACACTTCTCACAGCCATTGTGCTGACTATAGCAGCAACAGCTCAGACCCTCAATGTTCAGGTTGGCAACGTCACATACCAGTTCCCCGCCTCACAAACAGGCGACATGACCTACGACAACGGCAGTACCCTGACCATTATGGACAAGACATTCGACCTGAGCGACATCAGCAGCATGACGGTTGACCAAAGCCAGGTTACCGACAACCAGGTCCGCATCATTTACGACGGTACGACCGCCACGGTACAGGTGGCAGGCAATATAGCACCATACGTAACCGCAAGCATAAACGGAGCCCACGTCACAATCGACCAGAGCAACACCGATGCTGTCAACGGCGACGAGATAACATATCAGCTCAGCGGTACCAGCACCAACGGCTCGCTTACCCTTAACGGATCATACAAATGCACCGTATCCCTCGCAGGCGTGACACTTGCCAACCCCACAGGCGCAGCCATAAACATCACCAACTCCAAACGCATACAACTCAGTGCCAAGAAAGAGACCGTCAACACCATCAGCGACGGCAGCGGCTCGCAAAAAGCATGTATCTACAGCAAGGGACAACTGCAGTTCCAGGGCAACGGGACGCTGAACGTAGCAGGCAACTGCAAGCACGCCGTCAAGAGCGCCTCGTACATTACCGTCAAGAACATTACCATCAACATCACATCAGCAGTCAGCGACGGTTTCAGCTGCGAAGAATACTTCCAACTCAAGAGCGGAACCGTCACAATCAGCGGCACAGGTGATGACGGCATCCAATGCGACCTGGGCGGAACCACATCCACAGGCGAGACCCAAGACCATTCGGACGAGGACACAGGCAACATATACATCGATGGCGGAACCCTGAACATAACCGCCACCGCAGATGCAGCAAAAGGCATCAAGGCAGACGGCAACGTAACCATAGACGGCGGCACCATAACGGTAAGAAACAGCGGCGAGATGAGCAAGAGCATCAAGTCAAAAGCCACCGTAACCATCAACGCAGGCGAACTGACATTCATCCCCAGCGGAGCAATGAAGGTTATCAACAGCGATGCCTCATACAGTTCAGCCATCAAGACAGTTGACTTCGTACAGAACGGCGGCACCATTACCATCACCGCATCCGGACAGGCAGGCAGAGGCATTACCGCCACCAATATCACCACCAATGGCGGCACGCTGGCAATAACCAACAGCGGAGCAGGCGTACAGGGCACAAACGACAACTACACCGCAAAGGGTCTCAAGGCAGACACCAGCATCAGCCTCAACGCCGGCAACATAACCATATCCATGAGCGGCACAGGCGGCAAGGGCATCAAGAGCGCAGGCACCTATACACAGGGAACAACCGACGGCAACGGCCCCACCCTGACTGTAACCACCACAGGCAGCGCACTGGGCAGCAG
>DJYQ01000017.1 GCA_002450165.1 Prevotellaceae bacterium UBA6974
GCTTTTTGCCCGTCAGATATTGGAACGTAATCAGCATAATGTCAGCATGAATTTCAATCATCCCAGCATTATCATCTGGAGTTTGGGTAATGAGACGGTCGACGGTCCCAATTTTACGGCAGCCTACCAGTGGATTCGTGAGCAAGACAAGAGTCGTCCGATACAGTTCGAACAGGCCCATGGAGGGCAGAATACAGATATCTTCTGTCCGATGTATATGCGACAAGACCATTGTGAGGATTATGCCAAAGATGCCACTAAGCAGAAACCGCTTATTCAGTGTGAATATAGTCATGCGATGGGTAACAGCTGTGGAGGGTTCAAAGAGTATTGGGACCTCGTGCGCCGTTATCCGAAGTTCCAGGGCGGGTTCATTTGGGACTTCGTCGACCAGGCGTTGCATGGCAAGGACAAGGAGGGACGTGCCATCTATACCTATGGCGGCGACTATAACAGCTACGACCCGTCGGACAACAATTTCAACTGTAACGGACTCGTCAGCCCTGATCGTGTGCCCAATCCCCATATGTACGAGGTGGGTTATGAGTATCAGAATATCTGGACGGTGCCTGTCGACATCACACAGGGCAGGGTGCGCATCCGCAACGAGTATTTCTTCCGCGACCTCAGCAACTATCGCATGGAGTGGGCACTGCTGTGCGACGGCATCGCGGTGAGGACAGGACAGGTGGAACAGATCGACTGTGCGCCTCAGACCGTTACGGACGTGACGCTGCCTATAGGCCGTTGCGAAGGGACAGGGGAGTATCTGTTGAATATCGACTATTGCCTCAAGGACGCAGAACCGCTGATGGAGGCAGGCCAGACCGTTGCCTTCCAGCAGTTGACGGTGAAGGCTGGTACGCTTGCACAGGAGGAGCAGACTGGAAAACTCCCTTCGCTCAAGGTGAAGGAGGATCGACCCAATGCCCTGTTGACGATTTCCAATGATGCCGTCCATATCCAGTTCGACAAGCGCACAGGCTTCATGGTGGCATATATGGCAGGCGGCCGTCGGCTCCTCGGCGAGGGTGGTACACTGCGTCCCAACTTCTGGCGCGCCATGACGGATAATGAACTGGGTGGCCAGTTCCAGAAGAATCATAAGGTATGGAAGAATCCCGTGCTGAACCTGACGACTTTCCAGGTGGAGAAGGTGAAGAAACCGCAGGTGTGTGTGGAGGTGACTGCCGTCTATGACATGCCTGAGGTGAAGGCGCAACTGACACTGACCTACCAAGTCCGTGGCGATGGAAGCGTCAAGGTGGTGGAGCAGATGCGCACGGATGCTGCCTCGGAGCAGCCTTGGATGCCGCGCTTCGGCATGGTGATGCAACTGCCTTATGACATGGACTGCAGTGCGTACTATGGTCGCGGACCCGTCGAGAACTATCCTGACCGTAAACTGTCACAGCGTATCGGCATCTATAACCTGACGGCCGACGAGCAGTTCTATCCTTATATTCGTCCACAGGAGACAGGTACGAAGTCTGATGTCCGTTGGTGGAACCAGACAACGGCAACAGGAAAGGGTATGCATATTGAGGCCGCAGAACCGTTCTATGTTTCCGCCCTGCATTATGCCATCGAGGACCTTGACGAGCCTAATGACCAGAAGGCACAGCGTCACTCCTCACAGGTGCCCAAGTCGAAGTACACCAACCTCTGCATCGACGGTGCACATGCCGGCGTAGGCGGTATCAACAGTTGGAGCGACTGGGGATTTGCCCTGCCTCGCTATCAGGTGCCGTATCAGGACCGTACCTTCACGTTCCGTATCGTTGCCTATTGATGACAGGCATCCGTGTGCATATAGAGGCATAAGGGAACGCAAGTTTTTTGATTCTTCCTTTACTAGAAATAGATTTTTTTACTAATTTGTTTGTGGTTTTCAGAAATAATCATTATCTTTGCCATTGATTAAGCCAGTCCTAGTGGATTAAATAGACAATTAACGAAGTCCGTGTCTGTGAAAATGGCGCAGCAGCGCTGGACCAAATTAACAAGCGCCAACTAAAAACTTAATATTATGGGTATTATTATTATTTTAATTATCGTTGCACTGGTTGTACTGTGGTTGATGAGAGACCCTGCATGGTTGCGTGAAATCTACAAGAAAAAGAGTCCCGAGCAGAAAGCCGTCATTCGCTATTTCCTTCGTGAAGGTTGTCTGGCCCGTACGATGAAGGATGAGGAGTACGATGCGATTATTGAAAGATTAGCCAACTCACAGGATTTCAAGAAGAATGCCCTGAATAAGTTTGGCCTTGATGAAGACCAGGTGCAGGAAATACCTCCCGTACATTTCGAGGGCTACGTATTCAACCGTGAGAAAGCCTATGTCAAGAAAGGAAAAGACGATCTGTACCGTAGTTCGCTTTATCAGATTACATGGATTCTTTTCAGTGACGCACAGGTTTATTTCTACCAGTATACCTTCAATACGGACGAGAATACCAAGAGTGAGACTGCCGACGAATACTTCTACAAAGATATCACCAACTTCTCTCATGCTACGACTACTGACGAGTATACGTACTATGACAAGAATGGTAAGAAGCAAATTGGTAACGTCGAGAATACGAAGTTCCAGATTACAGTTCCTGGCGACAAGATGTGGGCAGCCATGAAGCAGTGCGAGGAGAATGAGAACGTGGTGAAGGCCATGAAGAACAAGCTCCGCGAGAAGAAAGGTGTATAATCCTATATGACGGCAGAAGAAAAGGAGGTAAGGCAGTATTGTTTGCAACGGCCTTTGCAGAGACCGTTAACCAATTGGGGTTCTGCTTTGTGCCAAGTTGCTGTCTACGTATCAGTATCTGTCATTACATTCCTTTTGCTTCGCTATATTACCAGACTTCTGAAGTGGGACTTGATGGAGAGTCCCACTTCTATAGCCTGGATTTTCCTGTTGATAGTATTGCTCGACGGCCGTAGGATAGGTGTCCTGTTGGTTCGACTGTATCAGCATTACGCATCAGAATCCATGCGTCGCAGATGTGTCTGCAAGCCCACGTGTTCGGAGTATGCACTGTTGGCTCTTGACAAATATTGCTGGCCTCGTGCCTTGTACAAAATACTCTACCGGCTGCGCTATGGCTGTCAGGGACACTATCATATCGATTATCCGTAAACGAAAAAACTTAAAACTTCATACTATGGGATGGTTTGGAATTACAACGGACAGAGATCCAAATGAGGCTGCCTATAATGGTGGACAGAAGCATTTCAGGGACGTCATCCAGAACGAGTCTGGAGAAGACCTGATATACTATATGGACCCTCGTGTTGACTTCAATACGAAATCGACACTGATTGTCCATCCAGGTGAGATGGCGATCTTCGAGAATAATGGTCGTATCAGCGATGTGTTTGAGGAGGGACGCTATGTCATGGAGAATGACAACCTGCCCATTATAGGTCGTTTGCGTAATATGTTCACAGGTGGGGTCAGTTCGTTCAGTTGTCGTGTACACTATTTCCGCAAGGCTGACTCCGCAGAGATTAAGTGGGGGACCCGTTCACCCATCGACATTGAGGATAATATCTACAACCAGGAGGCCAAACTTGGTGTCAGAGGGGCCTATAAGGTGTATATTGACGACCCTGCCGTACTACTGAAACGCTTGTTGACCAGTAATACAGGTATTACGACACAGGAAGACCTCAACCAATACTGGCGTTCGGAATTCATCTCGATTATCACCAGTAAACTGACTCGTGCGTTGAAGAGCTATCAGGGAAGTCTTATCGATGCCAAGAATGATCCCTACGGTATCTCACAGGACATGAAGCCCGCCATTGACGATGCTATCAGCGACTACGGTGTCAAGTTGCGTAAGTTCGTGATTGAGGCAATCGACTTCGTGGACGACTTCATCGAGCGTATCCGTGCCAATAAGGATATCCGTCGTGACAAGCAGTTGAATGCTTTGGGCAACAAGGACGAGGTGAATATCCTTGGTCAGGATTGGGGACGTGTTCAGGCACGTGACATCCTGAGTGATCTGGCTAATAATCCTGGTTCTGGCGGAGAAATGGCTGCCGCAGGTGCTGGTCTGGGTATGGGACTTGGTGCAGGCAGTGCCTTCGCAGGCATGGCAGGTCAGATGTTCCAGCCGATGCAGGGACAACAGCAAGGACAACCGGCACAGGGAGTAACGCCGCCGCCCGTTCAGCTGGTCCAGTATTTCATTTATGTCAATAACCAACAGGTGGGTCCGATAGATATGAATCAACTCCCGCAGTACGTACAGAGCGGACAGTTGACACCGGACACACTGGTATGGAAGCAGGGAATGGCCCAATGGGCAGCGGCCAAGACGACGGAACTGGCCCAGTTGTTTGCCCAGGCAACGCCTCCCCCAGTGCCCCCCGTACCTCCTACCGTTCCACCAACAACGTAAGCATCATGAACAAGAAGACGTTTATACTGATTCTGTTGTTCTCGCTATTCCTGATAGCGTTCAACATCCTGTATTTTATATATATAGATTTCAAGGGAGCCAATTCGGCCACATGGATTAGCTATGGCTTTATACATCTCTCGTATATCGTGTTCATACTGTCTATCTTTCTGATAAAGAAAAGCAAGGCGGATAACTCCTATGATATTGCTACTGCCTTCGTCACGTGGAAGTATTTCTGTACGGCCTATGCCGTTGGTGTGGGCTGTATCTTCAAGACAACATTGGTACCTCAGGGGCTGTCTTTTGCCATCCGTGACCTGCAGGAACCGTTTTGGCCCCTGCTTACTCAGACGATTATCGCTGTCACGTTCATAGCGTGGTGGTTGGCTTCGCTATGGGCTAATGAGGTAACGGCTGAATCCATGGCCCGACAAGAGCAGGACCATCAGTTTATAAAGAACGGCTCGTTGATGCTGAATGGTATTGTTCGCAATACATCTGATGAGAAAATTCGTCGTGTTGTTGAGCGTTGCTATGATGTGATGAGCAGCAGTCCCGAGCGCAGTCATGCCAGCGTACAGCAGTTGGAGCAAAAGATTTTGGATGCCATTGGTGATATGGAGCGTGCCAGCAGGAATGGCAACACTGAAGGACTGACCCGGTTGGCTGATGATGTGACAGGAATGTTACGAGACCGTAACCGTATCTTACAAATGAATCATTAATTATACCAAGATTATGAGTGCAGAAGTAATTAACTTGAAATGTGGCGGATGTGGCAGCCCTGTCAGTACAGGACAGAAGGTTTGTGAGTATTGTGGGGGACCTATAACGATATCCACGTTCAATAGTGTGTCGTCGATGCCTTTGCCTAAGCTCAACAAGTATGTCCGCAACTATGAGGAAGTGCTGAGAGAGCATCCAGACAATTCCGATGTCAATCGCTCCATAGCGTTTGTCTACCTAAAGTTGAAGAACTATGAGAAGGCGCGTGAGTATTTTGAGCGTGCCATGGAGGACGACTTTGACGATGCAGAGAACTACTTCTATGCGGCTGTTACTATACTGAAAGGGAAGAAGGCCTTTATGACCTCACGTGATGACATCAACAAGGCGGAGGAGTATATACAGGCAGCCATCAGCATCGAGCCGCGGGGCATCTTCTATTATTTCTGGGCATATATTCGCTATGACCATCATGCCCGTAAATTCTATAAGGTCACGCCTTCTTATACAGAGTTGGTAGAAGAGGCATTTAATGAAGGAGTGTCTGACAGTGATATAGAGGAATTGTTTGAGATATTGGGGCAGTCACGTCCAGAGCAACTTCCTCTCAACGGATAATGTCCAAATAGTCACACCTTATCCAGCCTGCTATATCTTTCGTTTTCTATACTATAAGGTTCGTACTTTCATGAGTGCGAACTTTTTGTATGGTATCTTTGCCAGTTGTGTCCGTCATAAGCAGGTCACCAGATCCGTTCCGACCATCCGTTAATCCCTTAACAACAAAACAAGTTGTTTTGTGCTCATAGAGATAGGAGTTTTACTGCAAAAGTGCCATTCCTTTCTGAACAAAAAAATGTTTTGTTCAGAAAGGCGGAACATTCTGTAACAAAAGCAGAAGGATGTAAAAAAGATTAGTTGCATTGAAAGAACTTTCTGAGCGTAGTAGTGAACTTTTGTCGTTCCATCATTTGGATATCAGGAATATTATGCCTACCTTTGCAGTAGAATAATATATAATTATAAAAGGTATGGACAATAACGAGAAGAAACAAGAGCAAGGACAACTGCAACTGGAACTGCCACAGGACGTGGCACAAGGCGAATATGCTAATTTCGCTATTATCTCACACTCGAGTAGCGACTTCGTCATTGACTTCGCCCGCATCCTCCCCGGTGTTCCCAAGAACCAGGTCAGGAGCCGGGTGATACTGGCTCCCGAGCATGCCAAAAGACTGCTCGGTGCCCTGCAGGATAATATCATGCGGTACGAGCGTGAGTTCGGTCCTATCAAGATTCCCAACCAGGAGCCACGCACCATTTCCCCCTTCCAAGTAGGCAAAGGAGAGGCATAAGAGCGGTTAATTATTCCTAAAACACTTATTTTATGTTAAAAATCATAAGGTAAGTGTTTTTTCGTGTCTTATAAATTAGGTGGATTCCCAGAAAGTTCGTACCTTTGCAGCCCAAAAGCGACCTGTGTAGTAGGGCGCATCATGTCAAGTAGAATATACACATAATATATAATAAATTAAAAACAAAACAATTATGCCTACAATTTCACAATTGGTAAGAAAAGGCAGAA
>DJYQ01000029.1:0-140 GCA_002450165.1 Prevotellaceae bacterium UBA6974
AGGTCCCGAGTTCAACTCTCGGTAGCAGCTCAACACGGGTAACAGAAAACTTGGAATAAGCACATTATACATTTATATATATAAATAAAAACTGCTATGGCAAAAGAAACTTTCGTACGTACCAAACCCCATGTAAACAT
>DJYQ01000029.1:234-444 GCA_002450165.1 Prevotellaceae bacterium UBA6974
TAAGACAACTCTTACTGCTGCTATTACCACAGTATTGGCAAAGAAGGGCTTGTCTGAAGTTAAGAGCTTCGATCAGATTGATAACGCACCTGAGGAGAAGGAGCGTGGTATTACTATCAACACTGCACATGTTGAGTACGAGACAGCAAATCGTCACTATGCTCACGTTGACTGTCCGGGACATGCCGACTATGTGAAGAACATGGTAAC
>DJYQ01000029.1:510-4915 GCA_002450165.1 Prevotellaceae bacterium UBA6974
TGCTCAGATGGATGGTGCTATCATAGTTGTTGCTGCAACTGACGGTCCTATGCCTCAGACTCGTGAACATATCTTGCTTGCTCGTCAGGTAAATGTTCCGCGTCTGGTTGTTTTCTTGAACAAGTGTGATATGGTTGATGATGAGGAGATGCTTGAGTTGGTTGAGATGGAGATGCAGGAGCTTCTCGCTCAGTATGATTTTGAAGAGGATACTCCTATCATCCGTGGTTCTGCTCTGGGTGCCTTGAATGGTGTTCCTGAATGGGAAGAGAAGATAATGGAGTTGATGGATGCCTGTGATACTTGGATTCAGGAGCCGGTGCGTGCCGTTGATAAGCCTTTCTTGATGCCTGTTGAGGATGTGTTCTCAATCACTGGCCGTGGTACTGTTGCTACAGGTCGTATTGAGACTGGTGTCGTTAAGGTTGGTGATGAGGTTCAGATCTTGGGCTTGGGTGAGGACAAGAAGTCTGTAATCACTGGCGTTGAAATGTTCCGCAAGTTGTTGGATCAGGGTGAGGCTGGTGATAATGTAGGTCTTCTGTTGCGTGGTATCGATAAGAACGAGGTTAAGCGTGGTATGGTACTGACGCATCCGGGTGCCATTACTCCTCATAAGGGTTTCAAGGCTTCGATCTATGTTTTGAAGAAGGAAGAGGGTGGTCGTCACACTCCATTCGGTAACAAGTATCGTCCTCAGTTCTATCTGCGTACCATGGACTGCACAGGTGAGATTCATCTGCCCGATGGTATTGAGATGGTAATGCCTGGTGATAATGTTGAGATTAAGGTTGAGCTTATTTATGCTGTAGCTCTGAACGTGGGTCTGCGTTTTGCTATCCGTGAGGGTGGTCGTACCGTAGGTTCTGGCCAGATTACCGAGGTATTCGACTAATAATCTGACATTAAAAATTATATTGTCCTCTGGTTCTCCGGGGGACATTTCTTACGGGAATAGCTCAGTTGGTAGAGCACTGGTCTCCAAAACCAGGTGTCGGGAGTTCGAGCCTCTCTTCCCGTGCAAATAAATAAAGGGAAATGCATAGCATAATCAATTATTGCAAGGATTCATACGTAGAACTTGTGCACAAAACTGCATGGCCAAGTCGTTCGGAATTAATGAATAGCGCGGTTGTGGTTTTAACTGCTTCGCTCTGTATCGCGCTGGTTGTCTTTGTTATGGACTATATCTTCCAGAACGGAATGGAGTTCGTTTATGGTCTGTTACGTTAATCTCGGTGTCTAAAGGAATGGCTGAAATTGAAAAAAGGTGGTATGTGATGCGTGCCATCAGTGGCAAGGAAGGCAAAGTAAAGGAGTATGTTGAGGCTTTGATTGCTCAGCATAGTGATATTGCGGCTAACGTTTCTCAGGTTCTGATTCCTACTGAGAAGGTGGTGACAGTACGTAATGGTAAGCGTGTTGTTAAGGAGAAGAATCGCTTTAGTGGATATGTCTTTGTCGAAGCTGCTTTGATTGGTGAAACGCAGGCACAGTTGCGCAATGTTCCCAATGTTTTGGGTTTTCTGACTGCAAGCAAGGCAAGCTCTGCTCCTATGCCGCTGACTCCGGCTGAGGTAAATCATATGCTTGGTACGGTGGATGAGATGCAGGATGTTCCTGATGAGATTGCTATACCATTTGAGGTGGGCGAGAACGTAAAGGTTGCTGATGGTCCGTTCAACGGCTTTGATGCTGTAATTGAGGATATCAATAACGAGAAGAAGAAGTTGAAGGTTATGGTCAAGATTTTTGGACGTAAGACTCCTTTGGAACTTGGCTTTATGCAGGTTGAAAAGTTGTAGAAGAACGCTTCCATCAAGGGTAGTTGATACCTCTGTTTCTTTGATGGCTTTTCAATAGAATAATTTATAAAGAGAATAGTAAAATGGCTAAAGAAGTTGCTGGATTTATCAAACTCCAGATTAAAGGCGGCGCTGCAAATCCATCTCCTCCAGTAGGCCCTGCTTTGGGCTCGAAGGGTATTAATATCATGGATTTCTGTAAGGCTTTCAATGCCCGTACTCAGGATAAGGCTGGTAAGGTGTTGCCTGTAGTTATTACTTACTACACGGACAAGTCATACGATTTTGTAGTCAAGACACCTCCTGTTGCTGTTCAGTTGCTGGAGGTTGCCAAGATTAAAAGTGGTTCGGCAGAACCTAATCGTAAGAAGGTAGCTGAGATTACTTGGGATCAGGTTCGTACTATTGCCGAGGGTAAAATGCCGGATTTGAACTGTTTCACTGTCGAGGCGGCTATGAGATTGGTTGCAGGTACTGCGCGCAGTATGGGTATTAAGGTGAAGGGTGAATTCCCTGGTAAATAATTAAAAACTTCAATTAACAATGAGTAAACTGACAAAAAATCAGAAGTTGGTGGCAGAGAAGATTGAAGCAGGGAAGACATACTCGCTGAAGGAAGCTTCTGCATTGGTAAAGGAGATTACTACTACCAAGTTTGATGCTTCGGTTGATATTGATGTACGTCTGGGCGTAGATCCTCGTAAGGCTAACCAAATGGTACGTGGCGTTGTGTCGCTGCCTAATGGTACTGGTAAGGTTACACGTGTTTTGTGCTTGTGTACTGCTGATCAGGAAGCTGCTGCCAAGGAGGCTGGTGCTGACTATGTAGGTCTCGATGAATATATCGAGAAGATCAAGGGTGGTTGGACAGATATTGATGTTATCATTACTATGCCTGCCATCATGGGTAAGATTGGTGCTTTGGGCCGTATCTTGGGTCCTCGTGGCCTGATGCCTAACCCAAAGAGCGGTACTGTTACCATGGATGTTGCCAAGGCAGTCCGTGAGGTTAAGCAGGGTAAAATTGATTTCAAGGTTGACAAAACCGGTATCGTTCATGCTTCTATTGGCAAGGTGAGTTTTACATCAGAGATGATTGCTCAGAATGCCAAAGAGTTCATGGCTACGATTATGAAACTGAAGCCTGCTGCTGCCAAGGGAACATATGTAAAGAGTCTTTATCTTTCAAGTACAATGAGTCGCGGTATCAAGGTTGATCCTAAAACTACCGATGAAATCTAAAATGTAATGTGTCATGAGAAAGGAAGATAAAACCGTAATTGTTGCACAGCTGGGTGAGTTGTTGGCTCAGTATCCTCATTTCTATCTTGTAGATGTCGAGGGTATGAATTCGGCAGAGACTTCGGCTATGCGTCGCAAGTGTTTCCAGAGCAATGTGAAGATGGTAGTCGTAAAGAATACCATGCTGAAGAAGGCTTTGGATGCCAGGGAGAATGATTTCAGTGAACTGGATGCTTGTCTGAAGGGTACAACGGCTTTGTTGTTCTCCGAAACAGCAAATGTTCCTGCCCGTATGATCAAGGATCTTACGAGCAAGAAGCAGGAGAAACCTGTTTTGAAGGCTGCTTATGCCGAGGAGGCTCTTTATGTAGGTGCTGACAAGCTTGCTTCACTTTGTGCTCTGAAGAGTAAGAATGAGCTGATTGCTGATGTAATCGCTGCATTGGAATCTCCGATTATGAATGTGCTGAGCGCATTGGAGAATAGGGAAAATGCCGAGGCATCTGCTGAGTAATTCAACTGATTAACTAACAAATAAATATTTGAATAAGATGGCTGATATTAAAGCTATTGCTGCTGAGCTTGTTGCGCTCACAGTACAGGAAGTTATCGACCTTAAGAACGAACTTAAGGAGACTTATGGAATTGAGCCTGCTGCCGCTGCTGTTGTTGTTGCTGCAGGTGCGGAGGGTGGCGCTGCTGCTGAGGAAAAGACTGACTTTGATGTGGTCCTGACTGATGCAGGTGCTGCTAAGCTCCAGGTTGTAAAGGCTGTTAAGGAGGCTTGTGGCCTCGGTCTGAAGGAGGCTAAGGAACTGGTTGATGGTGCTCCAAGTACTTTGAAGGAAGGCATGCCTAAGGCTGACGCTGAGGCTCTGAAGAAGACTCTCGAGGAGGCTGGTGCCAAGATCGAATTGAAGTAATATACTTCGTCAGTAAAATGGAAAATCCGGTAAAGGATCCTCTGGTAGAGGGTTCTTTACCTTTTTGCGTCTATACAATCAATAGTCAATACATAAGACGAACAAGATGTCTAAGATTATTAACAACAGAGTCAATTTTGCTACAATCAAGGCTCCCTATGCTTATCCGGATTTCCTTGAGGTGCAGTTGAAGTCTTTCCGGGACTTCCTCCAGTTGGATACTCCACCAGAGCTCCGTAAGAACGATGGTCTGTATAAGGTGTTTAGTGAGAACTTCCCTATTGCAGATACTCGCAACAATTTTGTTTTGGAGTTTTTGGACTATTATATTGATCCTCCACGTTACTCGATTGAGGAATGCTTGGAGCGTGGTATGACATACAGTGTACCGCTGAAGGCTAAACTGAAGTTGTATTGCACTGATCCTGATCATGA
>DJYQ01000029.1:5064-22792 GCA_002450165.1 Prevotellaceae bacterium UBA6974
GAGCGTGTTGTCGTCAGTCAGTTGCATCGTTCTCCAGGTGTTTTCTTTGGTAGCAGTTTCCATAGTAACGGAACTCAGTTATATAGTGCCCGTATTATTCCTTTCAAGGGCAGTTGGATTGAGTTTGCTACTGATATTAATAATGTGATGTATGCGTACATCGACAGAAAGAAAAAGTTGCCTGTAACAACTCTGTTGCGTGCTATCGGTTATGAGAAGGATCGTGATATTCTTGAGATATTCGATTTGGCTGAGGAGGTTAAGGTTAACAAAGCAAATCTGAGCAGGCATTTGGGTCAGCGCCTTGCTGCCCGTTTGATGAAGACTTGGGTCGAGGATTTTGTTGATGAAGATACGGGCGAGGTTGTTTCTATTCAGCGTAATGAGGTTTTGTTGGAGCGTGAAACAGAGTTGACCAAGGAAAATGTCAATGTGATTCTCGAGAGTGGTGAGACCAGTATCTTACTGCATAAGCAGGAAAGTTCTGGCAGTGACTATAGCATTGT
Source organism: Prevotellaceae bacterium UBA6974 (assembly GCA_002450165.1). GTDB lineage: Bacteria > Bacteroidota > Bacteroidia > Bacteroidales > Bacteroidaceae > Physcousia. The sequence continues at coordinate 5,571 of DJYQ01000029.1, forward strand.
ATTCAATACGTTACAGAAGGACACTTCCAATAGTGAGAAGGAGGCTATTGACTATATCTATCGTCAGTTACGTAATGCTGATCCTGCTGACGATGCAAGTGCAAAGGAGGTTATATTTAACTTGTTCTTCTCGGATAAGCGCTATGATTTGGGCGAGGTTGGCCGTTATCGTATTAACAAGAAGTTGGGCCTGACGACTGATTCTTCGGTGCGTGTACTGACTAAGGAGGATATCATTGAGATTATCAAGTATTTGATAGAGTTGGTTAACAGTAAGGCCAATGTGGATGATATTGACCATTTGAGCAATCGTCGTGTGCGTACTGTAGGTGAGCAGCTGAGTAACCAGTTTGCTATTGGCTTGGCGCGTATGAGTCGTACAATCCGTGAACGTATGAACGTGCGTGATAACGAGGTGTTTACGCCAACTGATTTGATTAATGCGAAGACTATAAGCAGTGTGATTAATTCTTTCTTCGGTACTAATGCGTTAAGTCAGTTTATGGATCAGACGAATCCTCTTGCTGAGGTGACTCACAAGCGTCGTCTTTCTGCATTGGGTCCTGGTGGTCTGAGCCGTGAACGTGCAGGTTTCGAGGTTCGTGACGTGCATTTCACTCACTACGGCCGTCTGTGTCCTATTGAGAGTCCTGAAGGTCCTAACATCGGTCTGATTTCTTCTCTTTGCCTTTATGCAAAGATTAATGATCTGGGATTTATTGAAACTCCGTATCGTAAGGTTGAGAATGCTGTTGTGGATCTTTCCGAGAATGGGGTACGTTACTATAGTGCCGAGGAGGAGGAGAAATTGATTATCGGTCAGGGAAATGCTCCATTGAACGAGGATGGAACATTTATCCGCAAGGTTGTCAAGTGCCGTAAGGATGATGACTATCCTGTTGTTCCTCCTTCAGAGGTAAACTTGATGGATGTATCTCCACAGCAGATTGCATCTATCGCTGCAGGTTTGATTCCTTTTCTTGAGCATGATGATGGTCACCGTGCGTTAATGGGCAGTAACATGATGCGTCAGGCTGTTCCTTTGATTCGCAGTGAAGCTCCGATTGTTGGTACTGGTATTGAAAAGCAGGTCTGTGAGGATAGCCGTACAATGATTGTCGCCGAGGGTGATGGTGTAATTGACTATGTTGATGCTACAACTATCCGTATTTTGTACGACCGTACGGAAGAGGAGGAGTTTGTGAGCTTTGAGCCTGCAATGAAGGAGTATCGTATTCCTAAGTTCCGTCGTACTAACCAGAACATGACGATTGACCTTCGTCCTATTTGTGATGTTGGTCAGCGTGTAAAGGCTGGTGATATATTGACGGAGGGTTATTCTACCGAGGCTGGCGAGTTGGCTCTGGGTAAGAATCTGTTGGTTGCTTACATGCCTTGGAAGGGTTATAACTATGAGGATGCTATTGTATTGAACGAACGCATTGTACGTGAGGATATCTTGACGTCTGTTCATGTTGAGGAATTTAGCCTGGAGGTTCGTGAGACCAAGCGCGGTATGGAGGAACTGACTGGTGATATTCCAAATGTGAGTGAAGAGGCAACCAAGGATTTGGACGAGAATGGTATTATTCGTGTGGGTGCAAATGTTGTGCCTGGTGATATCATGATTGGTAAGATTACACCTAAGGGTGAGAGTGATCCGAGTCCTGAGGAAAAGCTGTTGAAGGCAATCTTTGGTGACAAGGCGGGTGATGTTAAGGATGCATCGCTGAAGGCCAGTCCGTCTCTGAGGGGTGTCGTGATTGACAAGAAGTTGTTCTCAAAGGCTATCAAAACTCGTGCAGCAAAGGCTGAGGATAAGAAGCGTATTGCCCATCTGGATGAGGAATTTGAGAGCAAGGCTGCGGATTTAAAGGCTATTCTGATTGATAAGCTGCTGGAACTGACTGCTGGTAAGAAGAGTGCTGGTGTTAAAGATTTCATGGGTTCTGTCCTGATTCCTGCCGGTGAGGAGATTACCGAGTCTGTTTTGGAGAGCTTTGATTATACGACAGTCCAATTGATTGACTGGACCGAGGATGAGCATACGAATGAATTGATAAAAACGTTGATTATCAACTTTATCAAGAAATACAAGATTTTGGATGCAGAGAACAAGCGTGCCCGTTTTGCTATTACAATAGGTGACGATTTGCCGAGTGGCATCATACAGATGGCTAAGGTATATGTCGCCAAGAAGCGTAAGATTGGTGTGGGTGACAAGATGGCAGGCCGTCATGGTAACAAAGGTATTGTTTCCAAGGTAGTCCGTCAGGAGGATATGCCGTTCTTGGCTGATGGTACTCCTGTGGATATTGTGCTGAATCCTCTGGGTGTGCCCAGCCGAATGAATATCGGTCAAATTTTTGAGACTGTCTTGGGCGCTGCGGGTAAGAAACTGGGTGTCAAGTTTGCGACTCCTATTTTTGACGGTGCGCGTCTGGACGATTTGAACGAGTGGACAGATAAGGCAGGATTGCCGCGTTACTGCTCAACACAGTTGTATGACGGTGCTACAGGTGAGCCATTTGACCAGTTGGCAACTGTTGGTATTGCTTATATGCTGAAGTTGGGCCATATGGTTGAGGATAAAATGCATGCCCGCAGTATTGGTCCTTACAGTCTGATTACTCAACAGCCTCTGGGTGGTAAAGCTCAGTTTGGCGGTCAGCGTTTCGGTGAGATGGAGGTGTGGGCTATCGAAGCATTTGGTGCCAGCCATATTCTTCAGGAAATACTGACTATCAAGAGTGATGATGTTACGGGTCGCAGTAAGGCTTACGAGGCTATCGTTAAGGGTGATAATATGCCTACGCCTGGTATTCCCGAGTCACTGAATGTGCTGTTGCACGAATTGCGTGGTCTGGGTTTGAGTGTATCACTGGATTAATAGTCAAAAAGGAAAATACTAAATATGGCTTTCAAGAAAGAAACCAAGGTGAAGAATAACTTCACCAAGATAACTATCGGACTGGCATCTCCCGAGGAGATTCTGGAGAATTCATATGGTGAGGTGCTGAAGCCTGAAACTATCAACTATCGTACTTACAAGCCTGAGCGTGATGGTTTGTTCTGTGAGCGCATCTTCGGTCCTACTAAGGACTATGAGTGCCATTGCGGAAAGTATAAGCGTATTCGTTACAAGGGTACTATATGTGACCGTTGTGGTGTTGAGGTAACGGAGAAGAAGGTGAGACGTGAGCGTAGTGGTCATATCAGCCTTGTTGTTCCTGTTGCTCATATCTGGTACTTCCGCAGTCTGCCTAACAAGATCGGATACTTGTTGGGTATGCCTACAAAGAAACTGGACAGTATCATCTATTATGAGCGCTATGTGGTAATCCAACCGGGTGTTTTGGGTCCTAAGGATGAGAGCGATACACGCAGTATAGAGGATGGTGTTGTTCGTGAGGGGGATTTGTTGAGTGAGGAGGAATACTGGAATATTACTGAGAAGTTGAGCCGTGATAATCAGTATCTGGATGATAGCGATCCTAACAAATTCATCTGCAAGATGGGTGCGGAGGCTATCCTGGATTTGTTACATCGCGTGGATTTGGATGCATTGAGTTTCCAGTTGCGTGACTTGGCAAATCAGGAGGGGGCTCAGCAGCGTAAGAACGAGGCTTTGAAGCGTTTGCAGGTTGTTGAGAGTTTCCGAGCAAGTGCTGAACGTAATAAACCAGAATGGATGATTCTGAAGGTACTGCCTGTTATTCCACCTGAGTTGCGTCCTTTAGTTCCGTTGGACGGCGGTCGTTTTGCTACATCAGACTTGAATGACTTGTATCGTCGTGTTATTATTCGTAATAACCGTTTGAAGCGTCTCTTAGAGATTAAGGCTCCTGAGGTGATTCTGCGAAACGAGAAGCGAATGTTGCAGGAGGCTGTGGACTGTCTGTTTGACAATAGCCGTCGTGTCAATGCGGTCAAGACTGAGAGTAATCGTCCATTGAAATCATTGTCTGACTCTTTGAAGGGTAAGCAGGGTCGCTTCCGTCAGAATTTGCTTGGTAAGCGTGTTGATTACAGTGCGCGTTCGGTAATTGTTGTGGGCCCTGAGCTGAAGATGGGTGAGTGTGGCTTGCCAAAGCTGATGGCTGCGGAATTGTATAAGCCGTTTATTATCCGTAAACTGATTGAACGTGGTATAGTCAAGACGGTTAAGTCTGCAAAGAAAATAGTTGACCGTAAGGATTCAATCATTTGGGATATCTTGGAGAATGTGATGAAGGGACATCCTGTTCTTCTGAATCGTGCTCCAACTCTTCACCGTCTTGGCATTCAGGCTTTCCAGCCTAAGATGATTGAGGGTAAGGCCATCCAATTGCATCCTTTGGCTTGTACGGCCTTTAACGCCGACTTTGACGGTGACCAAATGGCTGTGCATCTGCCTTTGAGTAATGAGGCTATTTTGGAGGCTCAGATTCTTATGTTGCAGAGTCATAATATTTTGAACCCTGCTAATGGTGAGCCTATAACTGTACCTTCACAGGATATGGTTCTGGGTCTGTACTATATTACCAAACTGCGTCCGGGTGCAAAGGGAAGCGGTATGAGTTTCTATGCTCCGGAGGAGGCTATAGTTGCTTACAACCAAAAGCGTGTGGATATCCACGCTCCAATTAAGGTTATTGTTGATGATCTTATGGAAGATGGTACAATAGGTAAGCGCCAGGTCGAGACTTCTGTGGGACGACTTATTGTCAACGAGGTTATTCCGACTGAGATTGGTTATTTTAATGATTTAATCAAGAAGGGCTCTCTGCGTAAGTTAATTACCAAAGTGATTAAGAGCGTTGGAGTCGCTCGTGCCTGTGAGTTCCTGGATGGTATCAAGAATCTTGGATACCGTCTGGCTTACGAGGGTGGTTTGTCCTTTAACTTGGGCGATATCATCATTCCTGAAAGTAAGCAGAAGTTGATTCAGGAGGGGCAAGACGAGATTGAGCGTATTACTATGGACTATGGTATGGGCTTTATTACAGACAAGGAGCGCCACCAGCAGGTTATTGAAACATGGACAAAGGTAAATAATAATCTGCAGAAAGTTCTTATGAAGGAGATGACTGAGGCTGAGGATGGATTCAATGCTGTATTCATGATGCTTGATTCTGGTGCCCGCGGTAGCGCTGGTCAGATTAGTCAGTTGTCTGGTATGCGTGGTTTGATGGCTAAGCCTCAGAAGGCTGGTGCTGAACCTGATACTATTGAGAATCCGATCATATCGAACTTTAAGGAGGGTATGTCTGTGCTGGAGTATTTTATATCTACTCATGGCGCTCGTAAGGGTCTTGCTGATACTGCACTGAAGACGGCTGATGCTGGTTATTTGACACGTCGTTTGGTTGATGTTAGTCATGATGTGATTATTACCGAGGAAGATTGTGGTACTCTGCGTGGTTTGGAGTGTACTGCCCTGAAGAATGGTGATGAGGTTATTAGCAGTTTGTATGACCGTATATTGGGTCGTGTCAGTGTACATGATGTAATACATCCGACTACAGGTAAAATGATAGTTGCCAGCGGTGAGGAAATTACCGAGGCTAAAGCTCAGGAGATTGAGGACAGTCCGATTGAGAGGGTTGAAATACGTTCGGTTCTGACATGTGAGAGCCGCAAGGGTGTCTGTATGAAGTGTTATGGACGTAACCTTGCAACTGGCCGTATGGTCCAGAAGGGCGAGGCTGTAGGTGTGATTGCTGCACAGTCAATCGGTGAGCCTGGTACTCAGTTGACATTGCGTACATTCCATGCTGGTGGTGTGGCAGGCAACGCTGTCGCAAATGCTCAGATTAAGGCTAAATATGATGCACGCATCGAGTTTGAAGAGTTGCGCACTGTTGATAGTATAGTTGATGGTAATGTCGTTCAGGTTGTAGTGAGCCGTTTGACCGAGATTCGTTTTGTGGAGCCCAAGACTGGTATTGTACTGCTGACTCAGGATGTTCCTTATGGCAGTTTCCTGTACAATCAGCATGGCGATATGGTCAAGAAAGGAGATGTAATTGCAAGGTGGGATCCGTTCAATAGTGTTATCGTAACTGAAACAGCCGGTCGTATTCAATTTGAGGATGTTATAGAGGGTGTTACCTATCGTGTTGATACAGACGAGGCTACAAAGCAGAGTGAATATATCATAATTGAGAGCAAGGAGCGTGACAAGAATCCGACTTGCCATATCCTTGATGAAAATGGCGATATCTTACGTACATATAACTTCCCTATAGGCGGTCACATCGTTATAGATAATGGTGCTGATGTAAAGGTGGGTGAAATCTTGGTTAAGATTCCCCGTGCTGTAGGTGGTGGTGGTGATATCACTGGTGGTCTGCCACGTGTTACCGAACTGTTTGAGGCTCGTAATCCAAGTAATCCTGCTGTCGTTGCCGAGATTGACGGAGTTGTGAAAATGGGTAGGCTGAAACGTGGTAACCGTGAGATTACAATCACAAGCCGTGTAGGTGACGTTCGTAAGTATCTGGTTCCGACCAGTAAGCAGATTTTGGTTCAGGACAACGATAACGTTCGTGCCGGTACGCCTTTGAGTGACGGTGCAATCACACCTCAGGATATCTTGGCTATCCAGGGTCCGACTGCTGTTCAGGAGTATATAGTGAACCAAGTTCAGGATGTTTATCGTCTGCAAGGCGTGAAGATCAATGACAAGCATTTCGAGGTAATCGTGCGTCAGATGATGAGAAAGGTTCAGATTGATGAGCCGGGTGATACACGCTTCCTGGAGCAGCAGGTTGTGGATAAACTGGACTTTGCCGAGGAAAATGACCGTATTTGGGGAAGGAAAGTTGTTATTGATGCTGGTGAGAGCGAAACAATGCACCGCGGTGAGATAGTTACTGCACGTAGATTGCGTGACGAAAATTCTCAGTTGAAGCGTCAGGACAAGAAACTTGTTCAGGCTCGTGATGCTGTGCCTGCAACTTCTGTTCAGGTGTTGCAGGGTATTACGCGTGCTGCATTGGCAACAAGCTCGTTTATGAGCGCTGCTTCTTTCCAGGAGACCACAAAGGTGTTGAACGAGGCTGCTATCAATGGTAAGAGTGATTACCTTGAAGGTATGAAGGAAAACGTGATTTGCGGCCACCTTATTCCTGCTGGTACCGGTCTGCGGGAGTTTGACAAGATTGTCGTTGGCAGTCGCGAAGACTATGACAGAGCTTATAATACTCTTCGTCCCACTCAGGAGTTCGATGAGTTTTAATGAAGTTTCTGTAATATGAGCAGAATCCCCATCTGAAATTTCAGTTGGGGATTTTTTTTTGATTTGTTTTCATTTTCGTTATAATATTGTATCTTTGCCAATGTTAAATCTGTTGTATAACGAAGATGCAAAAAAACTGCAAGCGTATAGCAGCAATTACGATGGTCCGTAATGATGACTTCTTTTTGCAAAAGTGGGTGTCGTATTATGGCGCACAATTGGGAAAGGAGAATCTGTATATATTTTTTGATGGATTGGATCAACGTATTCCGAAATTTTGTAACGAGACCAATGCCTTTTTGCATGAAAAGATAGGAAAGCATGTTGTTGAAGCTGAAAAATGTAGGTTAAAATTTCTTTCGGATCAGGCTACTAAACTCTTTAATAATGGCTATGATTTAATTGTTGGGGTGGATGCTGATGAGTATATTGTTGTCGATCCTAAACTGGAAGTTGGACTTCGAGAATATTTGTCTAGTCAGAAAATAGATGTCAGTCTGTCTCCCATGGGTTTGGATTTTGGGCAGAGGTTGGGTAAGGAGAGTGATTTGTCTTTAGAGAAAACATTTCTTACTCAACGGCACTATGCGCAGATAGGTACTCGTTATACTAAGCCCTCTGTCATAGCCAGACCCTGTATGTGGGGTAGCGGATTTCATCGGATAAAAGGGCATAATTTCCACATTGCACCCGGGTTGTATCTGATGCATTTTGGATATTCGGACCTAAAAATAATCAAGTCAAGGATATGTGATAAGGGCCGCGAAGCTCAAGGCTGGGGAAAACATATAATAAAACGTTCACGTACTATACGGTTTGTTAATAGTCTTCCTGCACGTGATTTTGATTGTTGGACTCGTTGGGCCCGTATTATCCAAACGTGGTGTAGGCCTCCTTATGCTCTCAACAAACCCGCTATGTTTGAATTAAAAATCGTGGTAGAGATTCCTGAAAGATTCCGTAAGATATTATAATTTACAATTGAATGCAAATGATTAAGAAACTGTCATATTATTGGAAAAGGGCCCTTTATGGACATGTTCTGAATCCTTTGTGGATTTCGCGGACAAGACGTCGTGCAAGGCGTCAGAAAGTGTATTTTAAATTAATAGAGGACTATGTTGCAGACATACCAGTAAGTGAGCAACAGGAGTCAATGCAATCCAATCCGCAAACTATGCGTATTTTTTCAATATGGTTACAAGGGGAGAGTAATGCTCCGCAACTTGTCAAGTCATGTTGGAACAGCATGCGCCATTATGCGGGATTGGAATTGGTTCTTCTTGATCAGGAAAGTCTAAAAGAATGGATAACCCTTCCTGATTATATCATGGATCGATGGAATTCAGGTAAGATGCGACCGGCTCATTTTGCTGATATTTGTAGGGTTGAACTTTTATGGAATTATGGCGGAATATGGATGGATGCAACGGATTATATGACTCATCCTTTACCTGATTTCATTATAAAGCAACCATTTTTTATGTATATATCAGGTGATGACGAAAATGGTTCGTACCCTTATATCCAGAATTGTTTCATACGTTCGGAAGCTCACAATCTTCTTCTTGGAGCATGGCGGAACTGTATATTTGAGTATTGGAGACGTGAAACGACAGCGCTGGATTACTTCATACACCAACAACTTTTTTATCATGTCATCAAAAATAATAGGCTTGCAAAGGAGATGTTTGATAGAATGCCGCATATTCACCATGGGTGTACTCATACAATATGGTATGGGGGATATATAGAAAAAAAATACGACCCGTTATTATTCCGGACATTGACTCAGGAAGGTGCTTTCCAAAAGACGACTTATCGTACATATGCAAAGTCGTTGCCTGAACGGGGAAGTAATGCAGACTATATACTCAACTCTTTTTCTTCAGCTTCTGTTTGAATGGTATCAAGAAATTTTCAGTCCATGCTTTCCGTATGTCTGCATGTGCGTCTGCATATAGTTCTTCTGCTGCTTTAATAGCGATTTTCAAGCTTTGTTTTTTGTATTCTCTATTTGATGAAAACAGATAACTGCGTGGGTTTGGGTAGTAGTAGTATAAAGGTAGATTCAATATCACTGTGCGCTTGATGCGCAATAGGACTTCGCTCCACCATGGGAAATCTTCATATATAATACCTTCTATAAAATAGATGTTCTTTATACATTCGTGCCTGTATAGACACCTCCATGGTTGGCAATGTCTGATTGCCCATTTTTGGGGAATTTTAGATGTGGAGGAATATTCGGTGGCGTATTTGAATATGTCTTGAGTGAACAAGTATCGAGGTTCTATGATTGTTTTCGATGATGGGCATGATTCTGGAAGGTGCAGTAAATGGCGTATTATGTTTGAAACCCGGTATCTTCTGTTATAAGTAAACGCGACTAAATCAGCATTCTCTTTTTTTGCAAGGTTAACACATAGTTCAAGTGCTTGACTATGATAGAAATCATCAGCATCGAGGAAGCATATGTAATCACCGGATGCAGCATTAAGGCCTTGGTTGCGCGCAAATGAAACACCATTGTTATTTTGATGTATAATTATAAATCTTGAGTCATGGTTGGCATATTCATGGGCAATTTTACCACTTGAATCAATGCTTCCGTCATCGATTAGGATTGCTTCCCAGTGTGTATATGTCTGAGAGATAATACTGTTCAAAGCACGGCGAAGGTATTTTTCGGCGTTGTAAATAGGTATAATTATGGAAACTTTACACATTGAGAAAAAAAATTATGACCATCTTTTGTGTGACCATAGCCAAATTTCCGGTTGTCTTCTTATAGTCCCCTCCAGCATCTGCCAGTATAGTTGTGTTATGGGAAATTTCTCGTTTTTCAAGTGTTCCTGGATATTCATTTCGTAGAATGTCAATCTATAGTGCCCTCGGCTAGTTCTTTCTACATCCAGATATATCAGTTCGGCATTGATTTTCCGTCCGATTTCCTCTGCTCCTGGGATATATCCTGTCTTTTGTGTCAAGAATGTAGTTGTTCCCTTGGCTTGAGTTTCTGGCCTTTGGTCGCATATAAATCCAATAAGGAATGGTTCGCCTTCTTTGTTCCATTGCAATATCGTTCGTACTGCGTTGTGCATTTCAATCTGTTCGGTATCCCAGTGACTACGAATTTTGTGCATAAGTGAGCCAAAGTACATATTGTTGATTCTTTTGTACAGTTCTCCGTTTCGTTTGGGCGCTTTGTATCTGACACATATTTCCTGACACCATTCCCAACATCCACAATGTCCAAGTAGCATAAGGCTGCTCCTTCCTTGGCCTGCAATGCGTTCAGGAAGCTCATAGTTGTATACTTGGACTCGTTCTCTTAATTCTTTGTCCGATATATTAAGCGTCTTAAAAGACTCGATAAAGATGTCACACAAACTATGATAAAAGGCTTTTTCTATTTTCCGTCTCTCGGATATTGATTTTTCGGGAAATGCATTCAGTAGGTTGTTATGTACAACTTTCCTACGGTATCTGACAATATAATACAGTACATAATATGCTAGGTCGCTGACAAGATATAGTACTCCCAACGGTAGTCCGGCAATTGTCCGCATTATGCAATGCTTATGTCTTTTTTGTGGCATGTCCGGTACTGATATTGCTTTTTTTAATACAAAAATAATATATTTTATTCATTATTCATTAGCATGGATTCTATTTTTATAATAAAGCATTAACTTTGTGAAACTATTGTTCTATTTGATAGATAACGGATTATTTGTATGTACGAGCTTGAATTTAAGGTTCGCGATTATGAGTGCGATTTACAGGGTATAGTGAATAACGCCAACTATCAGCACTATATGGAACATGCCAGGCATGAATTTCTTTTGTCGCGTGGGATTAGTTTCTCGGCATTGCATGAGGCCGGAATAGATGCTGTGGTAGCTCGTATTCGTATAGATTACAAGATACCATTACGTAGCCGTGATGAGTTTATATGTACACTGCGTCTGATAAAGGAGAATGTGCGATATGTTTTCTTTCAGAATATTTTGCGTAAGAGCGATGGCAAGTTATGTGCCCGTGCGCGAATAGATACCGTTTGTGTGCATAAAGGTAAACTAATAGCGGGTTGCCCTGATTTTGATAAATTAATTTTGTGATGCGTAATCAGGTTTTGCGTATAGCATTACCCAGTATTGTAAGTAACATTACGGTTCCATTGTTGGGTATTGTTGATACTGCAATATCCGGTCATATGGGTTCGCCCGCAGTTGTGGGCGCAATCGCTGTAGGTGGCATGCTGTTTAATACGGTGTCTTGGTTGTTTGCTTTCCTACGCATGAGTACTAGTGGGCAGACAGCACAGGCATTTGGACGTGGTGATTGTGGAGCAGTTTTGTTCTACATGCGTAACGGGTTGAGGAGAGCATTCGTAAACGGTGTCATAATACTATTCTTGTCACCGGTAATATTGCGGATTTCGATTTATCTGGTTACTCCCGAACCGGAAATTGTAACTTTGTCTTCGATATATTTCTATATCTGCATGTGTGGTTTGCCGGCAGTGTTGGCTATATTTGTTATGACTGGATGGTATGTGGGAATAGGAAATACACGTATTCCTATGTATGTAGCCATAGGCCAGAATATTGTGAACATTGCCTTATCGCTGTTTTTTGTTTATTGTCTGAATATGGGAATTTCTGGTATAGCACTGGGAACAGTAATTTCCAACTGGTTGGCTTTTATGTTTTACTATTTATGCCACGAACGAAATATGCCAGAAGGGGTGCTTACTAATGGTAATCTGGAGGACAGTGTTGATATGGTAGATAGTGACAATTCGGGATTTAATGTTTCGTTGTCACTGTTCCTACGAACTTTATGCATGATTATTGTACATTTTGTTTTTGTCTCGGCTGGTTCTAAGCAGGGAAGCGTTACTTTGGCGGCAAACGCTGTAATCATACAGTTTTTTGTTGTTTTCAGTTACTTTATGGATGGTTTTGCCAACGCCGCAGAGTCTCTAGTTGGCCGTGCTATAGGTGCATGTGATTCAACGATGTATGATTCCATCGTCAGGAGTCTGTTTGTGTGGGGTGGTGGAATAACCATATTATTTACAGTTATTTATTATATAGGTAGCGAATGGTTTATGTCTATGTTAACAGATTCGGGACCTGTATTGGCGACTATGGCTAATTATAAAATGTGGATTGTTTCCATTCCCATTGTCAGTATGGCTGCTTTCATTTGGGATGGAATTTTCATTGGAGCAATGCATACGTGGTATATGTTAATGTCTTCTGCTTTGGGCATGGCTGCGTTTCTCTGTGGCTGCTATGTGCTCACTTCTATAATGGGAAACCATGGATTGTGGCTTTCTTTTGTTATGTATATGTCTATACGTGGTTTTGTACTAACGTATTTCAGACGCGCAATTATCCTTGTGAGACATGATTGAGTAGATTATGTCTATTTTTTTATTGTATTTTAATGCTTTATTGCTATTTTTGTGTGCATAAACCAAAATATACGATATCATGACAGGTTTGTATTATTGGGTCAAACAGCTAACGGTGACAATTATTCTTTTCGTATTGTTAGGTAGTTTTATAAATGTTGATGCTCAGGTCATGACTGTTGATTATGAAAAGAAAATTTTGTACATGGATTCGTTGCAGATGCCCAAAAATACGTCTATGAGCATGGTTTTGATGCTCTTGCCAGAGCTGTTAGAGCGTCCGGGGGATGAACTTGTACCCAATTATGATGTTTTAATTGAAGATATGAGTGTTTTGGATGCTAAGGATGCGACACTGACGCAGTTGAGAATAGGAGATGTCGAAAGTGTTGAGGTGAGTGAATCACCGACATCAAGTTATCAGAACAATGGTCAGGGTGGTGTCGTTAATATTGTCTTGCGCAAGAAGTCTAAGGGGTGCTGGGGCAGTGCTGCAATTGAGGGTTCTTACAGCGCAGACGTAATGCCGGCATTGACATTCGGATATGCAAAGGGCAAGTGGCTGGTCAGGGCTTTGGCACTGGGTGAATACTATCGTCCTTATAGTGATGTAAAAGAGTGGGATGTAGGTATAGAAACGGGGGCAGTCTCGGCTGTTAAACTAACGAAGGAGAAGATGTCGTATTGGAGTGAATTGGCTCGTGTATATGCTCAGTGTAATATTACGGAAAAAGATATCTTGGTGTGGAATTTGGGTGAATATTCGTCAAAAATGTCTCAAGAACGCTGTCGTTTTGATACAAAGGACAATGTCAGTTCCCAGTACCAGTCCCAGACCGTGTTACAGACGTTATTGAATTATTCTCATGCTTTTAGTTCACGTTCTAGCTTTTTCTCAGAGATTCAGTATGTATATTCTCCTTCCAGTGATGGATTTGTCCAAAGTGAGAATTTAGCTGAGGATCAGTATGGACGTATATTGGACAATCATGCTAAATCACATAATGTAAATGGCAGATTGGTGTTTCAGACAAATTTGTTTCCTGACAAGAGTCGGGTTTCATGCGGATTGACAATAGGTTTAACAGGAAATGGCTCATTTTCAAGCGGTGAAATGTATTTTGAGGATAAAGCATATAAGAAATCTTCAAAAACGGACTACCCCTTGTATAATACGTATTATTTGATGCCTTTTGCTAAGATAAATATGCAGGCAGGTAAGTTTCGGCTGAGCCTTGCTGGAGAATTTCAGCATTTGAAGACTTTGATTAATCCGGAACGTATGGAGTCGCCTATACCGGATTATACTAATATTGCAAATGATTTTACATGCAAAATCATCGGTGAGTGGCATTTTGATTCCAGCAAGTGTCTGCGTTTAATCTTTGACCGCAAGTTACGACGCCCTAATCAAGTGCAACTATACCCTGTATCTGTATTCAACCCGGAGATGTATTCGTATGTAAAGGGAAATAGCGAACTTAAGCCAGAGGGCGTGTATCAGATAGGTGTGGACTATATCTCAAACTTTAGGTGGGGTAGGCATTTTTTACAGATGAGCCTTGCTGCGAATTATTATCACGTGAATAATTTAATAGTTGGATATGTTGTAGGTGGAGAAAGTGGCGATGGTGTCATTGGTATGACGCAAAAGTATATTACATTCAAGAATGATGGTCATAATAATATTTTGGCAGGCGGTATCATGGCGGTGTGGAAGTATCGTTGGTTGCAGTGCTCGGCTGCGGCAAGTGTGTTCCATAACAAGCAAGAATCCGATGGTGTGGTAAATCACTATACCTATTATAACATATGCCTGCAACCTAGCCTTTCTCTGCCTCGTAATTGGGGAATAGTTTCTAATTTTGTATATAATAGCCGTGTTACCCGTTTTAATCAATATTTAGGTGAATGTGCCGGAATTGACGTAAGTTTAGATAAGAGATGGCGAAAATGGAGTGTTTATTTCTTTGGCAGAGTTTCTCTTTTCGGCAAGACTGTTGATGCCAGTATTGATGACAATGTTGTTCATTACAGTGAATATCCTCAGTTAAGAAGCGGTGGCGGAGCTGGTGTTAGGTATATGTTTTAAGTATTTAATATTTATTCTTATGTTGTTTGAATTAATAAGCCACGATATTGTGGAAGCCATGAAGGCGAAGGATAAAGTACGTCTGATGGCATTGAGAAATGTAAAGAAGTGCTTTATAGAGGCAAAAACCGCACCTGGTGCAGGCGATGAATTGAGTGATGAGACAGCTCTTAAGATTATGGCTAAGTTGGTTAAGCAGGGCAGGGATACCGCTGCTCTGTACAAGGAACAGGGACGTGAAGATCTGGCAGGGGAAGAGTTGGCTCAGGTTGAGGCAATTGAGACATATCTGCCCAAGGCTTTGTCCGATGAGGAACTGATATCCGAATTGAAGGTCATAATTGCTGAGTTAGGTGCTACAAATGCCAAAGAAATGGGTAAGGTCATGGGCGTGGCTTCAAAACGGCTTGCAGGTCGCGCTGAAGGCAAGGCAATAAGTGCCAAGGTACGTGAGTTGCTGTCCTAAAAAGACCCAAAATGAGTTAAAAAAACTTAAATTAACTAATTTCTTGGAGTGCGAGGCGGATTTATATATGAATCAGTCTCGCGTTCTCGGATATTTGTCGTAACTTTGCGCCCCGAATGGGCATGGTATGCCCTGCTGAATTGTGTATACATAATTAATAATATAAAAACAAAAACAAAATGCCTACAATTCAACAATTGGTAAGAAAAGGCCGTGCTGTACTGGTAGACAAGAGCAAGAGCCCTGCTTTGGACTGCTGTCCTCAGCGCCGTGGCGTATGTGTTCGTGTTTACACTACAACACCTAAGAAGCCTAATTCGGCTATGCGTAAGGTAGCCCGTGTTCGTTTAACAAACTCGAAGGAGGTTAACAGTTACATTCCAGGAGAGGGTCACAACCTGCAGGAACACAGTATAGTTCTGGTGCGTGGAGGTCGTGTAAAGGATCTTCCGGGTGTACGTTACCATATCGTTCGTGGTACTTTGGATACCGCTGGCGTAGCTAACCGTACACAGCGTCGTAGCAAATACGGAGCTAAGCGTCCAAAGGCAAAGAAGTAATCAAAAATCAAATCCGTTTTGGTGTTGCAGAACTAAGATCTTGAGTAAACTCTGCAGTGGCGGTTGTTGAAGTAAAGATGAACAGGATGCAAGCCTGAACACTAAACAAAGTAAAGAATATGCGTAAAGCTAAACCAAAAAAGAGAATTATCCTTCCCGACCCAAAGTTCGGTGACGTGAAGGTTTCAAAGTTTGTGAACCATCTGATGTTTGATGGCAAGAAGAGCATTTCGTATGATATCTTCTACAATGCATTGGATATCGTTGCTAATAAGATGCAGAGTGAGGAAAAGCCTGCTTTGCAGATTTGGAAGGAGGCTTTGGATAAGATTACTCCTCAGGTAGAGGTAAAGAGCCGTCGTATTGGTGGTGCAACATTCCAGGTTCCGACCGAGATTCGTGCCGACCGTAAGGAGAGTGTTAGTATGAAGAATATGATTCAGTTTGCCCGTAAGCGTGGTGGTAAGACTATGGCTGACAAGTTGGCTGCTGAGATTCAGGATGCTTACAACGAGCAGGGTGGTGCTTTCAAGCGTAAGGAGGATATGCACCGAATGGCAGAGGCTAACCGAGCTTTTGCTCATTTCCGCTTCTAATATCACATAATTCATAATTTAAAGATTAATTACGATTATGGCTAAGCAAGATCTTCATTTGACGCGAAATATCGGCATTATGGCTCACATTGATGCCGGTAAGACGACTACCTCAGAGCGTATTCTGTTCTATACCGGTAAGACTCATAAGATTGGTGAGGTGCACGAGGGCGCTGCTACCATGGACTGGATGGCTCAGGAACAAGAACGTGGTATCACTATTACCAGTGCTGCAACAACAGCTTATTGGACGTACAACAATACTAAGTACAAGCTCAACCTAATTGACACCCCGGGACACGTTGACTTTACGGCCGAGGTGGAGCGTTCTCTGCGTGTACTTGATGGTGCTGTTGCAACATATTGTGCAGTAGGTGGCGTTGAGCCTCAGTCCGAGACTGTGTGGCGTCAAGCTGATAAATATAATGTACCGCGTATCGGTTATGTTAACAAAATGGACCGTTCGGGTGCAGACTTCTTTGAGGTTGTTCGTCAGATGAAGGCTGTTTTGGGAGCAAATCCAGCAGTTCTGAGTGTACCTATTGGAGCAGAGGAAACTTTCAAGGGAATAGTTGATTTGATAAAGATGAAAGCTATTCTGTGGCACGACGAAACTATGGGAGCAGAGTATTCTGTAGAGGAGATTCCTGCTGATATGAAGGAAGAGTGCGAAGAATGGCGTGCGAAGTTGATAGAGCAGGCAGCTGAGCAGGACGAGACTTTGATGGAAAAGTTTTTCGAGGATCCTGATAGTATTACTGAGGAAGAGATTGTGGCTGCGATTCGTAAGGGTACGTTAGCATTGGATTTGGTGCCGATGACTTGTGGATCAAGTTTCAAGAACAAGGGTGTACAGAC
>DJYQ01000014.1 GCA_002450165.1 Prevotellaceae bacterium UBA6974
GAACGCTTGCTGAAATCCTCTACCTCCTCGGGCTTTGTGTAGTGAGACACCTCGCTGGCAACCTCATCCTCTACACCAGCCAACACACCCAGTTCAGCCTCAACGGTTACATCATGAGCATGAGCATATTCAACAACCTTCTTAGTCAGGGCGATGTTCTCCTCGTAAGGCAGTGACGAACCGTCAATCATTACGCTCGAGAATCCATTGTCGATACAGTCCTTGCAGAGTTCAAAACTATCACCATGGTCCAGATGAAGAACAATCTGAGGATTCTTGCAACCCAACTCCTTTGCATACTCGACAGCACCCTGAGCCATGTAACGGAGGATAGTACCGTTAGCATAGTTACGGGCACCCTTGGAAACCTGCATGATGACAGGAGACTTGGTCTCAACTGCAGCCTGAACGATAGCCTGCATCTGCTCCAGAGTATTGAAGTTGAATGCGGGGATAGCGTAGCCACCTGCTACTGCTTTGGCGAACATTTCACGGGTGTTCACAAGACCCAATTCCTTGTAACTTGTCATTTTTGTTTAATTTATAGATTAATATAACGTTTTGTATCTGTACTTCTGATTACCTAAGTACCTTTACGAGATATGTGACCGTAGGCAGATGGTCGCTGTAGCCGTCCAGCCACACGCCGCCGGATGTAGTACGCTTAGGCGTATTCTTGAACCTTCCTTCGCTCTGCAACAGGTATGGACGCGTAAAAATGTGGTATCCATACAAGGTCAGGTGCGTGTATTCCTTTGTCTTGTACTGCTCCACCAGGCGGTTGTTCAGCACAATCTGGTCAAACAGGTTCCAGCCACCTTGATACGACAGCGTTCCCTTTCCCTTCTTGCGCAGGATATTCCACCATGGATTGTAAAAGTCGCCGGGCTCCATCTCTTTAATCTCACGGCGCGCCTTCAGACACTCCGCCATCGAAGCATTGTCCGGATCATCATTCATATCACCCATTACGATGATATGCTGTTCCGGATCAGCAGCATGGATACTGTCAGTCAAGTCACGTACCTGACGACCGCCATATTGACGGAAAATATCCTCGGCACCACGGCTAGGCCAGTGACATACAACCACCGTAAGCTTGTCCCCGGCCAGAATACCCTGGACACACAGGAACGGACGTGTCTGCCGTGTAGTGTCTCCATTCTCGTATACATAGTGCCTGTCAAAGTATTTAGTCACCTTAAAGGCCTTGGGATTATAAATCAACGCGCAGTCAACGCCACGACGGTCAGGTCCCTCGATATGGACATAACGGTAACCGCGCTTCTGCATATTAGGCTGTGCCATCAAGTCATCCATGACATGGTCATTCTCAATCTCACTGACACCTATGACACTTGCACCATAAGGACATTTGTCCGTACCCAGGTCACACAGCACCTTCGCCATATTTGCCAGTTTATGCTCATACTTGATGGCATCCCAGTGATAGGAACCGTTAGGCAGAAAATCATAATCATTCTTACCTTTGTCATGCTGGGTATCAAAAAGGTTCTCCAGATTATAGAAACATACTGCATGCGTCTGCAGAGTACGGCCCTGTGCAAAAGACAAAGATGGAATTGACAGAGTACACAGGAGCAAGAAAAGGAGCTTGTTCATCGGCTTATACCTTTTATGATTATGCACAAGGGAAATTACCCCATTATATCACTCGGTGCAAAGTTAATATTTTTTTATAAATTAGTGTTGCCATTCCAAAGTTTTTTAACGATTTTATATTAAATAAAAGTTATCTTTCGTATATTTGCATGAGATTAGAAAAAACTAAATAAACAACTAATAATATGACAAAGAAGCTTCAGTTACTTGCACTGGCCCTGTTGGCAGCCCCTCAGCTTTTTGCCCAGTCGTCCAAAAGTGCAGAGACAGACAGCATTCCGAATGATCATGAAGACATGGACTTCACCATGACTGAGTCACAGTTGGGTGAGGACGACGACATGACCAACGATGTTATCCAGGTGGGATCGTCATCTAACGTTTACACCAGCAACATCAACTATACATGGAGTGCAGCACGATTCAAGTTCCGTGCCTTGGACAACAAGTACAACGACGTGTACATTAACGGCATGCAAGTGAACAATGCAGAAAATGGACGTTTCCAGTTTTCGAACATTGGCGGCATCAACGATGCCACACGCAACAGGGATGCGGTAAACCCGTTCGAGGACAACACATTCTCGATGAGTTCCCTGGGCGGTAGCGCCAATTACGATTTCCGAGCCGGCAATATGTCAGCAGGCCAGAAAATTACTCTCAGCGGGTGTAACCGCAACTACACCTTGCGTGCCATGTACTCATACGGTAGCGGATGGACCAAGAAAGGCTGGGCTGTATTTGGCACAATCGGCTACCGATGGGCAAACATGAACACAGCCTATGTTGACGGAACATTCTACAACAGCCTGTCGTATTTCCTTGCCATTCAGAAGAAATGGGGAGAGAAGCACATGCTCAACCTGGCAACCTGGGCAAACCCGACCGAGCGTGCACAGCAGGGAGCCAGTACCGATGAGGCATACTGGCTGGCCAATGACCGTCAGTATAACCCGTACTGGGGGTATCAGGAAGGCAAAAAGCGTGCAAGCCGTATTATAAACGACTTTGCACCCAGCGTGCTACTGACATGGGACTTCAAGATCAAGGACAACATCAAGATGGTAACCAGCGCATTCTTCAAATATCAGAAATACAGCAGCAGCAAGCTCAACTACAACGGCACAAACCCTGCGCCTGACTATTGGAAGAGTTTCCCCTCATACTACTATGACGTATGGGACACAGGCACCGGCGACAAGGATTACGACGGATGGCTCGATGCCTATAACTATTGGACCAGCGGAACAGCTGCCCGCCAGATTAAGTTTGACAACCTGTACTTTGCCAACACACAGCTCAACAAGAGCGGCAGCGACGCTATCTATTATATACAGAACCGTCACAACGACCAGATGACCCTGGGTCTGTCCAGCAACTTTAACTGGAATATCGACCAGACATCCAAGCTGAGTGCCGGCATCCAGCTGAATACAAACAAAGGCTATCACTACCAGACGATGAACGACTTGCTTGGCGGTGAATTTTTCCACAATGTCAATACCTACGCCATTGGCACATACGCTGATACCGATCCACGTGTGCAGTACGACCTGAATCACCCCAACCAGCGCATATACGTAGGCGACCGTTTCGGTTATGACTACGATATCAACGTGCAGAAGTTCAACGCCTACGCACAATACAGCAAGGACAAGGGTATCAGCCACAGCTTCATCACCGGACGTATCGGTGGCACCCGCATGTGGCGTGACGGTCATATGCGCAACGGCCTGTTTGCCGACAATTCATACGGCAAGAGCGGTGTTGGCGGCTTTCTGGACGGTGGTTTCAAGATGGGAAGCACCCTCAACCTGAGCAAGGGCCATTCCGTAACGATGGGCGTAGGCATGGAGGCCAAAGCTCCGCATGCCAAGGACGCATTCATAAACCCCGAGATGTGCAACGACTTTGTCATTAACCTGAGGAATCAGAAACTCGTCAGTGCCGAGCTGGAATATGCCATCAACAACAGTTGGCTACGACTGAACCTTAACGGCTACTTCTACCACAGCTACCACGGAACCGAGTGGCAGTGCTATTTCGACGACAACGAAGCCAGCTTCACATACGTCAGCATGAGCAATATTACGAAGAATGCCTATGGAGTTGAGCTGGGAGCCAAGTTCAAGATTACAAGCAGTATTGACATTGTTGCCCTGGGCACATACTCCGACAACAAGTATGTAGGTGAGACAGATGTCAACTACATGTTGTCCAACAAAGGAACTGTCGAGTATTCACGCTGCTACATGGACGGTGTACGCGAGGGCGGTACACCTCTGGCAGCTGCCAGCCTAGCCCTTAACTACCGCATCAAGGGATGGTTCCTGAACCTCACCGGCAACTACTACGACCGCATCTACCTGAGCGCGACTCCCGTTACCCGTCTTGAGAGCGTTTACGAGTTGTGGCAGAAGAACAACTATCGTGATGCCTACATAGACAACAACGGTCGTTACCGCTGTGACAATGTCAATCAGGCGCGTGGAGACGGAGGCTTTATGCTCGATGCAAGCATCGGCAAGCAATTCCGCGTAGCCAAGAGACCACTGAGCGTAAACCTGCAGTTGTGCAACATCACAAACAACAGAGGCATAACGACCGGCGGCTATGAGCAGAGCCGCAGCAACTACAGCGTTGCTGCAAATGGCACTATCAGCGGCCGTACATACAACTTCGAGAAGAACCCCAAGAAGTACTATGCTCAGGGATTCAATTTCATGTTGAACGTAAGCTACCGTTTCTGATACATATATTAAGGTAAAGATATGAAAAAGTTCAATATACTGTTTGCACTTGTTATGGGTGCTGTGTCATTCACATCCTGCATGGACGAGGACTGGAGGACACCCGAGAATATTATAGACAACCCTCCGTACGGAAACAACGACATTGCCGTATATAGCGACGAGACTGCCCAGCAATACAACCAAAAGGTTATTACCATAGCGCAGCTAAAGGCACAATACGCCAGCGTAATCTTGGGCAACAAATGCGAGGAGATAAAAGACGACGTCCAGCTTCAGGTCGTCATCAACGGCAATGACCAGGGCGGTAACATCTACAAGCAACTGTCTGTCCAGGATGCCACTGGCGGTATTATTGTCGGCATCAACCAGACAGACCAGTTCGCATTCATGCCCACCAATCAGAAAATCCTGATTAACCTGAAGGGAGCATATATCGGAGGATATGGCAACATGGCACAGATTGGCACCCTGTATAATGGCGGCATTGGCCGCATGGAGTCAAACGACTGGGAGTCCCGTATGAGACTACTTACCCAGGCAGAGTCTGCCGACTCTGTTTCGGCCGTTGCCGACACAATTGATTTTGACGGAAGCATACCTAAAGAACAACTGTGCGGGCGTATCGTCCGTCTGAAAGACGTAACAATCTCCGGAGACGGCACTCAGACCCTGGCACCCGATGACGGTTCCGTGCCATTGACCAGCAATTGTGCCAACCGAAAGATTACCGGAGCCAAGGGATCCACCGACATCGTTCTGCGTACCAGTACATTCAGCGATTTCGCCTCACGCGCCATTCCTTCGGGCGAGGTCACCATCTATGGTGTATGCACCTCATACCGCAACACATTCCAGATACTGATGCGGACCAACAGCGACATGATCGAACAATAACCCAGAATACAAAATTAATAAATATACATCATGAAAAAGATTCTTAAAAGTTTGATGTCTCTTGCCGTGGGCATGTTGGCCCTGGCAAGTTGTGAGGACGTTCCCGCCCCATATGTCGTCCCCAGCGGGAACACAGGTAGCCTGCCATACACCAGCACAAGCCTCAATGCAGACTGGACTACCGTGTCGCTCAACGGCCTTAACAATCCGTGGAGCCAAGGCAACAACTACACCCAGGCTACCGGTTATCAAAAATGGGAAGGAGACACGAAATCCAACAAGGAGTGTGAAGGTCTGCTGACCTCTCCAGCCCTGATTACCGCTTCCAACAGTGCCGACGGCGTTGCTGTTGCATTCCAGTACATCCTGGCATACGACGACAAGGACCCCCAATACGCCGATCACATCAAGCTGTACGTCTATCAGTCCGACGCAGAAGGCAATACGCCCGATATGTCCACGTGGACCCAGCTTCCTCTCCAGCTCAAACCACGTTCAGGAAGCTCCTGGGACGTATTCAACACAGAAAGCATCCAGCTTCCCGAAAACTTTGTAAACAAGGAGAACGTACACTTTGCATTCTGGTTCTATGCCCCGGCAGACAAGTCTGTCACATACGAACTCAAGAACTTTACCGTTCAGGACGGCAAGGCTGGAGGCGATGTTGACCCGACAGGCAAGGGCAGTGCCGAAGACCCGTTCGAAGTATCAGACCTGCAGGCCAGCCAGACTGGTGCTGAAGTTTGGGTACATGGTTACATCGTAGGTTCCATTCCACAGGCTCCCGAGGGTGTCGTTTACCAGTTGAAAGACATGACATTCACTGCAGAAAATGCCTCTACCACTAATATCTGTATCGCACAATCTGCCAATGAGACCGAATATGTGAACTGCGTTCCCGTGCAGATTACTGCCGCTGTGCGCAGTGTCCTGACATTGGCCAGTGTTCCCGACAACCTGGGCAAGGAAGTCTGGCTGAAAGGTACAAGCGAGAAGTATTTTGGCTCTGCCGGTCTGAAGAACGTATCAAAGTACAGCTTTACCTTCCCTATAGATGACGAAGACGTTCCCGCTGGCGACCCGACAGGTACCGGAACCAAGGAAAATCCCTGGAACGTAGCCGCTGCCCTGCAGTACATCAAGGCATTGTCCAAGTCTGACTCACCTGCCGATGAGTTCTACACCGCAGGCAAGATCAGCGAGGTAGTGAAGATGGGCCAAAGCGGTTCTATCCAGTTCAAGATGTCCGACGATGGTACAGCCAACAACGAACTGCTCGTTTACTACTGCGACAACCTGGGCAAGAAGCCGTTTGCATCACTGACTGACCTGAAGGTTGGCGACGAGGTAATCGTCTGCGGTAAGGTAAAGAATTACAACGGCAACACACCAGAGTACAACTCCGGCTCATATCTCGTATATCTAAACGGAGAGAGTGAGTATCCCGAGGGTGGAGATACACCTGGCGGTGACACCCCCGGCACCACCAGCGAATACCTCAGTATCGCCAACATGCCATCCACTATCGGTACCAACAGTTACGGGGCACAAGCTGTAGCTGACGAGTCCACATGGCTCTCATGGACATGGAATGACGTTGGTTTCAAGGCAGCAAAAATCTGCAAAGCTACTGACAAAAATGGCGGAGGCATCCAGATGCAGGGTCACGCAAGCGATGCAGCTAAGCAGGGCTTTATTTTCAACAATAGTGCATGGCCAAATGATATCAACAAGATTACCATTGTACTCAAGGTAGTGAACACGTCAACCTATGATCCCGCATACACCCTGTATGTCGGTCAGGAAGCTCACCCGACAACAACTGCCATCACTCCGTCAAGCCAAAGCGAGGAAGCCGACGGCTTCAGGGTTTATACCCAGGTATTTGACCTGAGCAACGCCAGCGCCAAATACTTCACCATTGCCAACAACCAGCAAGGTGCCCTCTACATCGACAAGATTTATGTAGAATTAAAATAAAGACGTACCTTATTTATATATATAAAAGACTGCCGGGAATTACCTCCGGCAGTCTTTTTTTGCATCAAACAGAACTGGAAATTTTTGCCTGAACCTATTTAGACTGTCAACATCCAATCCGTATGTAACAGTGTCCACCGTGTTATCTGGTACCAAATCCGCCACACGACCGTATGCATCAATTACCATTGTCCCTCCATCATACGCACACACAGGGTCCTGCCCCACCCTGTTAACGCCCAGTACATAGCATTGGTTCTCTATAGCACGGGCCTGCAGTAGCGTATCCCACACACGACGCCTGCTTTCCGGCCACGAAGCAACATATATGGCAGCATCGTACTCAGCCGCTTCCAAGCCATCCGTCTCCACAATACGATTACGTGCAAAGCACGGAAAACGCAGGTCATAACAAATCTGTAAAAGAAAGCGCACACCGCGCCAACAGACCACCTTCCGCTCCTCACCAGCTACATAATGCAGGTCCTCGCCGCCATAGCCAAACAGATGCCGCTTATCGTAATACCATATATCATCAGGAGTAACGAAATACAACCTGTTCCTGTACGAACCATCCTGCACCCTTACTGCCAGCGAACCGCAAACTGCCGCATCCGTCTCACGAGCTTTGCTAATCATCCATTCCAGTGCCTGGCCATCATCAGCATGCATATCGTCCACATTCACCATATATCCCGTAGCCCACATCTCGGGCAGAACATATAGGTCACTCCCGCCCTGGGAATCCATCAATTGCGATGCCGTCTCAATATTAGCCTGGATATCGTTCCATCTGACATCCATCTGGACCAATGTTATAGTCATATATATATACTATTCGGTGTTTAGTGTGTCCAAATATACAAAATACATGCGAAACGTTTGGCTAATTAAGATAAATGTTTTACCTTTGCACTCGCAAAAATTATTAACACTGCCCCTTATCCACTTCCAGATGGGTGTCAAGCGAAGAGTCGGGGGCGTAAATTGAAAAGACAAAATGAAAAAAGGACTTCATCCAGAGAATTACCGTCCCGTTGTGTTCAAGGACATGAGTAACGGTGACATGTTCCTCAGCCGCTCAACCTGTAAGACTACAGATACAGTCGAGTTCGAAGGTGTGGAATACCCAGTAGTCAAGCTCGAAATCTCAAGCACATCTCATCCTTTCTACACAGGTAAGAGCAAGTTGGTTGACACCGCTGGCCGTGTTGACAAGTTCATGAGCCGTTACGGAAAAACCCGCAAGTAATTGCTGTTTTATCTAACGACTACAGAAAATACGCATAAATGGTGTGATTGACTTCAGCCGAAGTCTATCACACTTTTTGCTTTTAGCAGCCACCATTCATACTGACCACTTCAATGAACAAGTACAATTTCCTTCTCCTTATGTCAACATTCGTCCTGTGCCTGTGTCTTACATCGTGCGGAGACGATGGACCCGCACCACAGAACAATACAAATGCCAACAAGACTGCCACCCCCGAAGCCTCCCGCCTGGAGATTCCGCACCTCGTAGGCGGAAACGCCATATTTCTGGTCAAGAAGGCCAAGCTCAGTGACAACGGCAGCAAGATGTTCGTCAACTTCTGCATCGAGTGGGACTGCAACAGGAAGGCCCAGCGATGGACCGCATACCGCTGGGACATCGACAATACGGTTGACAATAACATCGGTCGCACCGAGGCATGGGCCGAAGACACAGATATTCCCTCGCAAAACAGATCAACACTCAGCAATCACTCCAGCAACGGATATGACCGCGGACACATGGTTGCCAGCGAGGACCGCCAATGCTCGACCAGTGCCAATTCCCAGACATTCCTGCTCAGCAACATACAGCCCCAGTACAACAAATTCAACGGCAAGTCCAACAATGTCTCGTACGTATGGCTTAATCTGGAGCAACGCCTGCGCAATCTGTACAAAGTATGGAACAAAACCTACAATCTGGGTGACACCATTTATGTAGTCAAGGGCGGAACCATTGCCGCAGAACAGATTATAGAAACAAAAAAGACACTGCCCGTACCAAAGTATTTCTTCGTAGCATTGCTGTACAAGAGAGCAAACCTCAACATCGGCCACAAGGGATACAGGGCCATAGGCTACTGGATAGAGCACACAAACGGCACCAATACTGCAGACGGAACAGCCCTGAGCAAATATTGCGTCAGCATTGACGAACTGGAGCTGAAGACAGGCATTGACTTCTTCTGCAACCTGCCGGACGACATTGAGAACAATGTTGAGAACACATGCTCCCCAGCCCAATGGGGTTGGTAATGACCCTACTACCCGCGGAACAGGAAAATAAACTATAACCTAACCACAACAGGCTGCAGGCACTTGTCCGCAGCCTTTTTCGTATCCCTGGTGAACTCGCTGGTCTGCAGTTCCCATGTCAGTGTATTGTCCTCCTTGGAAAGCGAACCCTTTATCAGGGTCAATATCTTAGCCTCCGCGAGCAGACTGAAACGCTCATCCGGACTGAGAACTGCATCCGTGCGGACAAATGCTTCAACCTCGGGACGAGACACTATCGAAATAAGGTTCCACGTGCTGTCATACACCTTGACCTGCGTGTCCGCAGCAGGTCCCATACACGTCTCAGCAACATACACCACAATCATGCTCGAGTCACGGTCAGCTCCAGCTATGGTCGTCTTGACCAGTTTCATCTCCATACTGCTCACCTCGCTCGTAGCCAGTCGCAGGTAATCATCGGTCATCTCCTCGAGAACAACGTCGTTATCAAACTTGTCCTTTACACGCGCCTCCATGTTGTTCTCGATAAAATCAATACAGTCCAGACGGTTGTTCCTTGTCATCAGCGGAAGCACGTCGTGCGGAGCCTCTGCAAACACCTCACTCATCTTTTGGGCATGACAAATCGCAACAACGGCGAAAATAAATACTGGAAATAACAATATACGCTTCATAACCACACTCATCAATATTCAATATTTACCAGGAACAAAGCATTGCCCGGCACCGACTCACCGGCACTGCAACGATCCTTCTTCTCAATTATCCTACGCACGTCATCGACAGTCAGCCTTCCACGCCCCACATCCAGCAAAGTACCCACTATCGCACGGACCATATTGCGAAGAAAGCGATTGGCAGTAATCTCGAATACCCACTGCCCCGCACTATTATCCGACAACGTACCCTGTACCGGTCTCCACTCAGCCCCCGTTATCGTGCACTCGTTGGTCTTAGTGTCCGTATTGGTCTTGGAAAACGACGTAAAATCCCTATACTCCATAATCACCCTCGCGGCCTCGTTCATCCTGTCAAAATCCAGCCCGGTATATGGCACCCTCCACGAATAATGGTTCAGGAACGGATTCTTGTGCAGATGAATGAAATAACGATACGTACGGGATTTAGCCGAAAACCTCGCGTGCATATCATCCCCCACCGGCTCGACCTTGTGCACAGCAATATCAGAAGGTAGCATCCTATTCAACCTGTACCGCAACTGCGAGCACCACTCATTGCAGTCCCCGGCTGCATCGAAATCAAAGTGAGCAACCATCATGCTTGCGCTGACAGCCGCATCCGTACGACCCGCACCCACAATATCCACGTCACGGCGCAATATAATCGATAAAGCCTTCTCTATCGTTTCCTCAACACTGGGAGCATTAGGCTGTATCTGCCACCCATGATACGCAGTGCCATCGTATGAAAGTGTTATAAAGTACCTCAATGCACTACTTGCCTACTACCTTCCTGCCGTTCCGTATCACAACACCCCGCGCAGCACCGGCAGACCTTCTTCCGGACAAATCCCACGACTGGGAACGTTCGTCATCCTGTCCGGCATTTATATCCCTGACTGCCGTCCCACCGCTATAGTCCGTCATCTGGATATCATCTATGCAGGCACGCTTGTTACCAACATTCAGGTTCTCAATTTTGATACGCACCTTACCAGTCTGGTTCAGATTGTAGCTGTACCTGACCATATCGCCCGAACCCAAGGATACGGACTCGGCAACGTTCAACCATGTCTGTCCGCCATCCAGGCTATAAGTAACCTTTATCTTTACACCCGTATCCGTACCGTACGATGTAGCCCAGAAGCTCAGTTCACCCACACCGTTCTCCTTGTCCGACACCATCATGATATGTGCCGGAGTCGTAACGACACCGCCGCTGGCAACATAACCCTTCATACGCACACACTTGCCGTCACGTGGACGGTCCTTCTCCACATCACTTGCATACATGGCATTGCTCAAATTCCACGTTGCAGCATTGGCCGTAACGTCTGCAGCTGCATACGAACTCTTGGAACCAATTTCGAAGTTCTCCCAGAACGGCACCTCCGACACATTGCATACTACAGTCAGCACCCTGCTGTCGGCCCCCTCTGCATTACATACAATCTCACCCTCGTAAACACCCGTCGTCCCAGCACCGGCAAAACGCACATAGAAACCCTGTGTGGCATTTGACGTAGTGACCTCGTCACTCCACGCCTCACCATCCAAACTGACCTGATACGGAAATTCCGCCTGTGCCGTACATCCTGCAGGAACGACATTCTGCATATACACCGTCGTCTTGACGGCATTGCTTGGATGTCCCGGCAATGCAGTGAACACCATGCTCAGCGGACTTACGCTGAACTTGACCGTCTCGCTGGGATCAGGATCAGGCTCGATGACCACATCCGGATTTTTCTTATCCTTGATTTGCTGGATGTCAAAATCCCGACCACTCTTCTCACCCCACACATATTCCGCCAGTTCCGGGAAATCCACGTAAGGGTTCCGGTTGCCCTGAATCCATTCAATCTCGTCTGCACGACTTATTTCTATCTGGTCAACAGGATCATTCTTAGCCCATTCCAGCATCAACTTGTAAACCCCCTCGCGCATAACCAGGCGACTGTCCGGATCAACCGTGCGAAGCCCCTCGGCAGTAGTCCACAACTCCAGACCCTTGTATTCGTCACCCGTCTTTCCTGCAGGAACCTCCAGGTTTCCGAAATTGCTGTACACCGATGCCATATAGAAATAAGTACGGGCAAAGTCACCCTTCCACTGATCTGCCGGCTCCCATACAGTCTGCGTAGTACCGTCACACGGGTCAACACCCTTGCCGACCTTTACTACGCCATTGTCAAAAGCATCACTGGCAGTAACGACACCAATCGGATTGTTGCTCTTGCGCTGATTTGCAATCGCATCACTCGGGTACAGGTTAAACAAGTCCTTGTACGCAAAGTTCTGCACATGACCCCACCAGCTGTTAGCCCAGATATGCTCGATATTCATACCATCCACGGCATCGTTATTGGGCGTGAAGAAACGGACCATGTTACTGTAGCGGTCACGCACCGGACCATTCTCCAGACGGTCCGTCTTGTTAAAACCGCTCCACGTCTTGCCGTTACCACCCCCATAACCCAGTACCTTGATTGGCATACTCAGGTTATGTATAGAATCAATCAATGCCGGCATCCTGACATTCTGTGCAAACAAAGATATGCCAAGGCTCAGCAGCACTAACAACAGACCGTTCCTTTTCATGATATATCCCCTTATATTATTCGTTACCTGTCGTATCCACAATCTCAAACTCCACATACTCCGCCTCGCGGGCAAGACGCTCGGCCTTCTCCTTCTCCTCCTGCTGCCGCGTATAGATGCGCGAATAATGCCTTGCACGCAGCGCAAAGAACATATCAGTCAGACCATAGTAAATCAGCGTTCCGCCTATTATCTGGAAGGTAATCTTGGCAGCCTCCTGCGCATGCATCAGCGAATAGACACCAATGCCAATCAGGACAAACGGCATAATCATCAAAATCCACGAAAGCGGTGTAACACGTCTGTTAACATACATATTTCCCAACTGCGACAAACCCGCAAGCGTAATAATCACACCCATCAGGATAATCAGATAATTGGCAAATTCCTGAGGGAATGCCAGCAAGTAAGCACCAAACAATATGCTGCCAATACTCACAATCGGAAACCCCGTCTTGATAACCGCATTCGGGTTCAGCCTGGACCACAAATATATCAAGACACCCGAACATCCCGGAATCAGGAACAACACTCCAATGACGCTCACCAATATGCTTGGCATCTTTTCAGCATTTATCACAAGCAAAAGTCCAACCAGCAACGAACACATTGCACGAAAGACATAACCACCAATAAACTTCATATTCCGTCTATCTTCTATATATCAATTATATTGCACGCAAATATACACAATAAATCCCATTCAGCAAAATAAACAGACATCGAAAATAATGCCTCTCGCTATTTGAACGTTTTTATGACTGACCACGAATTGTCCGAATTAACACGAATATTTAATTGACAAAAACCTTCAAAACCACCTTTCTGAGCCTAATGCTCCTATAGTTGCATACAACACCATCAGTAATAAT
>DJYQ01000012.1:0-64617 GCA_002450165.1 Prevotellaceae bacterium UBA6974
CTGATGGTGTTGTATGCTACGATAGGAGCATCAGGTTCAGAGAGGTGGTTTTTACGGTTTTATTTTCCGTGATTTCCGTGCTTTCAGTGTGAGATAAAATTAGTAAGATTCGTGTAATTCGTGGTTATAAATAAAAGCCCTCGTTCCTACGTCGTAGGTATGTCGTTCGTAGGTCGTAGGTAGGTCGAAGCAAGGTCCATCCTACCCCTTCAAAAAGAATGCCTCATCCGAAAAAAATACACGAAATGCAGGATTTTGTCTTTTATAAAAGATAAAAATGTTATCTTTGCGGTAAATTTCATCTATAAAAGATATGAAAGCAATCGTAAGACAAAGTTATCTTGACAAGATAACGAAGCATCTTGGCAAGGACACCATCATTATTATAGTTGGCCAACGTCGTGTGGGAAAGAGTTACACCCTGCGCCTCTTTAGGGATAAAGTGGCAGAAGATGCTCATACAAACATAATCTTCATTGACAAGGAGAAACATGAGTTTGCCGACATTCAGACTGACCGGGACTTGAATGCTTATATTGATGAACGGCGAGACAAGACAAAGACCAACTATATCCTAATAGATGAAGTTCAGGATATAGAAGGTTTCGAGAACAGTATTCGCAGTTATTATGAGGAGCCGGATATTGAAATAATTGTAACAGGCTCCAACTCCAATATGCTCAGTAGTGACTTGGCTAACAAAATAGGCGGTCGCTACAAGGAAATCTTCGTTCAGGCACTAAGCTACGAGGAATTCATGGAGTTTCACGAGCTGCCCGACAGCGATGACACTTTGGCAAAATATATTCAGTTTGGCGGACTGCCAGGTTTGAAGAAGATTGGACTCGACGAACAGGATGCAAGGGAATATCAGATGGATGTCTATAGCACCGTACTGCTGAAGGATGTTATCAAACGGAATAATATCCGCAATGTGCCTTTTCTGGAAAACCTTGTTCATTTCCTTGCTGACAATGCAGGGAAAATCATTTCTGCCAACAGCATAGCAAAGTATATGCGGTCGCAAGGTGAGAACATCACCTCCACTGCCATTATCAATTATGCTAAGTATCTGAGCGAATCATACATGATCCACAAGGTGAACAGGTATGACATTCACGGACGGAAGATATTTGAGAGCAACGACAAATTCTATTTCGAAGACAATGGTATTCGTAATGCTCTTGTAGGTGGTTCACGCGAGAGAGACATTGAGAAGGTGATAGAGAATATCATCTACAATCACCTTGTACGCCTGGGATATGAAGTGATGGTCGGACAACTTCAGGCTGGTGAGATTGATTTTGTATGTACCAAGCCCAAAGGCGAAAGAATCTATGTTCAGGCTTCCTACATTATAGCCGACGATAACACATATGAGCGTGAGTTTGGTAATCTCCGTGCCATCAAAGACAACTATCCCAAATATGTTATCTCTATGACACCATTGGTAACCAAGTCTGATGACAACGGCATAACTCATCTTCATCTCAGGAGGTTCTTAACAGAAGGATTGGAGAGATAACGAAGGGTATGCGAAAGGTATGCCAGTGTGCTTTTTGCGACTGAAATCGGTTGACACCGCAATATCGTAGGAAAGGAATATCGTAGGGCTATCGTGGAGATATCCCCGCGGGCCTTCACATGGGCTTTAGATAGCCTATAGACAGGCATCACCTATACTCAACAGTAAAGGTGATGTATATGTGATGTGAAGGTGATGTAAAGGTAAAGCGAGAATGAGGCGTGTTTCGGATTTTTCATGACAGCAAATATCCGAAGGGAAATATGTCCCCTATTTTTCTACCATGGCAAAATAATTTTCCTGTGCGGAGAAAAATTATTTTGAGTGCAGTGAAAATAAATTCACCCAACATTTCAAGTGAAGAATTAGCATAATAATAAAATTATGCCAGATATGAAGACAACGGTGTTATAACTTAACTAGTTAGACTTCCAAAGAAGAACATTCTCCGTTGTACAGGCAGAACCTTTTGTTGCATTGCAGTTAGTCGTATAGATAGAACCTATATAGGGATCCATATGACTGGTATGGTCTTCCCATCTTACAGCATTACCAAAACACTCAAAATTCAAATTACAAGTTACTTCTGCCTTACAGAAATCATAAGGACCGCCATCTGGAATATTAAAATCAGCATACGAATACAGCAACCATCCGTCATAGGTCGGGTTAACTGGAGTAGTAACACTCTCTGTCATTTCCGTCACGACAGAAGGACCGCTTGCCTGAGTTGTCCATTTAAGTGTTATTGTACCCTTGATCATACCGGTAAGAACACCGTTGCTCTTGCGGACGCAATAAACACGAACCTTGTCACCTGGTCCAATCTCGCCACGCTCAGTATCCTCTCCAACACCGCCTTTCTTGACTTTGTAGTCAAAGCCCTTCCATGTAGGCGGTACAACATCATATCGAACTCTTTCTTGAGTATATATAAGGGATAATCTATTGTCCGTCCCATTATCGAAATAAATTGTTGCAGCACGTACCTCGCCTGTTGTGTTGGCATCGAACGTAATCTCTGGATATAATTCATATATTTTTCCGTTCTCTAAGACATTGTAACTCATTGTTCCTAAATGCGCCCAACTCTCGCTGCAACTAAGTTCCACATCTCTCGTAGTTGTCAGTACGACAGTCTTTGTGCCACCCTCGGCCGGGACTACATAGTTGTTGTCCTGGTCACGAACAGTTAAATTCCATTCCTCTGAATATCCGCCGTTGGCCATAATGGTCAGTATGGTTGTGACATCACCAATCTCTATCTCACCATTGCCATTGGCATCAGCAGCCTTTTTGTCGTATCCGATTGCTTCCGGCGTAGCCATCAGAGTTAGCACGGATGTAACGTCACCTATCTCAACCTCGCCGTTGCCATTGGCGTCTCCTACGATATATGTAGGTTCTGCAACATGAAGGATAGTTCCGAAATTTTTCCAAGGAGTAGTAGATTCGTATGTATCTAAAGATGTTTCTGGTACATACAGCGTTGCAGACGCTATGGTGCCACTTTGGAAAACATTTGGTCCAGTAGACGGCACCTGTTCTGCCAAGCAGGTTACTGATGTCAGGCTACTACAACCACCGAATGCAGAGCTCTCAATGCTTGTCACACTATTGCCTATGGTCACTGATGTCAGGTCGCTGCAACCATAGAAAGCATAACCTCCAATACTTGTCACACTGTTGGGAATGGTGACTGATGTCAAGTCTCTACAATCCTCGAAAGCAGATCTCCCAATGCTTGTCACACTGTTTGGGATGGTAACTGATGTCAGGCCACTGCAACCAGAGAAAGCATAGTTTCCAATGCTTGTCACACTGTTGCCAATGGTTACTGATGTCAGTCCGCTACAACCATAGAAAGCAGAACTTCCAATACTTGTCACACTGTTGGGAATGCTTGCTGATGTCAGGCCACTGCAATACGCGAAAGCACCTTCTCCAATGCTTGTCACACTCTTGCCAATGGTTACTGATATCAGGCCACTGCAATCATTGAAAGTCATCTCTCCAATGCTTGTCACGCTGTTGGGAATGGTTACAGATGTCAGGCCACTGCAACCACGGAAAGCTTCTTTTCCAATGCTTGTCACGCTATTGGGAATGGTTACTGATGTCAGTTCGCTGCAACCATAGAAAGCAGAACTTTCAATGCTTGTCACACTGTTGGGAATGGTTGTGGTTTTACAACCAACAATCAGAGTATTTGTAGATGATTCTATAATAGCATTACAGTTATTCCTGCAATCATACTTAGGATTACCTTCTTCAACCTTTAACGATGTCAGGCCACTGCAATACGCGAAAGCACCTTCTCCAATGCTTGTCACACTGTTGGGAATGGTCACTGATGTCAGGCCGCTACAGCCACTGAAAGCAAATCTTCCAATGCTTGTCACACTGTTAGGTAGGATTATGGAAGTAAGACTTCTGCAATTTTTAAAACATTCTTTTCCTATAAATTTCACACTATTGCCTATAGTAATGGATTTAAGGGAATAGCAGTTCTCGAATGTTTCTTCTTCAATGCCGGTCACACCATTACCAATAGTCACGTATTCGAGAGCATTGCAGCTATCAAAGGTGCTTTGTCCGACACTTGTCACACTGTTGGGAATGGTTATTGATGTCAGTTCGCTGCAACCATAGAAAGCATATTCTCCAATGCTTGTCACTTCATAGGTCTTACTACTATATGTTACTTTAGATGGAATTATAATTGAGCCGGAATATGAATTATAATATTTCGTTTTATAAGTTACCGTTACGCTCGTTTTGTCGGAATTTATATTGTAATAAATACCATCTAATACAAAATCATACGCCCATGAGAGGGTGCTGACAGTAAGGAACAAGATAGAGACGAGAAGTCGCTGCAATAGATATTGTTTCATGGTAATCACTTTTTGCTTTGATTTGATGTCATAGCGATAACGCAAAGTTAATAGTTTTTACAATATTAACAATGCTATTCGTATAAAAAACACATGTTCAGCTCCAATTGAAGTCATGCTAAACTCATACTAAACTCATGCTGATCTCATGCTGATCTCATGCTGATCTCATGCTGATGTCATACTCAACTCATACTCAACTCTAGCTGATGTCATGCTGAGCTCTAATTGAGGTCATGTTCATTAATCTGTGAGACTCATTGACAAAAGTATGAGCCAACGGCAAGAAGTGGATATTGCGGAATAACTATGAAAAAAGTTTTTCCTAACGTAGGGGATAATTTTTTATAGTATGGCCATAAAAAACGGCTCAGGGAATTGGTTTTATGGATTAGGAAAAATCTTTATATCCTTAAAATTTATTATATGGTATCGGCGCCTAGCGGAAGGTCGTTGAAAGTTGAGACATTTTGCTAGTGACCTTATAAAAGGAACCATGACATCATAACACGTTTCCGGCAACGACTAGACACCCCTTTTTCTGAAAATAGTAAGTAAGTTAGTAAGTAAGATGAGTAAGTCGGGGATAGGCCCCGACTTACTCTTTTATGAACGCCGAAGGGGTCGCGAGCCAACGGCGAGAACGAAGTGGCAATTATGAATGCTGCGATTAAGCGAGAGCAATAATAAGCTTACTTAATTATTGCCGAGCGTTAGCAGTATCGAAGCGAAGCTTCAATTATGCATTATGAATTGAGAATTATGCATTATGAATTGAGAATTATGAATTATGAATTATGAATTATGAATTACTCCCCTCCTGCCATAATCCACAATATCTTGGTCACGTCACCAATCTCAATCTCACCATTCTGGTTGGCATCGCCAGGGAGACCTACCACTCCTACATCAATGCCCTGGATGCTGGTGACGCTACCGGGGATGGTGACTGATGTAAGACTCGTACAGTTTCGGAAGGCACTGGAATGGATTCCTATAACTTATTAAACTAATATTCCATATAGTTACTATATATGCCCTACATACCGAAACTCTGCCTTTCGAACACTGAAACTTAACCGAAACTCGGTCTAACGAAGTCCTTTGCTTCTCACTCGTTTCATTATTGCTTCTCCCTTCGATTTAGTCTTTTCTGTTGCTTGACTCATTAGCGACCTCGCCAGGCTACACGTGTTACCCCCAGGAATCTACACGTGCAGACTCCTGGGGGTAGCAAAAATGGTTGATTCTTACTTTTTACTTTGTGCCGCCGCCAAGGGCTATGTAGAGGGCGATGACTGCCTGTGCTCCGTCGTACAGGTTTTCTGCCTCGTTGAGCTGTGCCGAGAGGTATGATTCTTGGGCGGTGAGGACTTCCAGATAGTTGGCTTCGCCGTTGTCCATCAGGTAGTGGGTGCTGACGTAGGCTTCGTGGAGCACCTGAACCTGGCGGTTGTAGAAGCCGTGTCTCTCGCGTGCTGCCTGGCACTGTGCAAGTGCCTGGTTGACCTGGGTACCGGCGTCGATGACTGTCTGTACGTATTTTTTCTGCAGATTCTGCTCGGTCAGGCGTGAGGTCTTGAGGTTGCCCTTGATGCGTCCGCGGTTGAAGATGGGCTGTGACAGGGAGCCGAATGCCCTGAGCAGCAGGTCACCGGGGTTGGTTACTACCCCACCACCGCTGTTGGTCCATCCCAGCAGGCCAGAGAGCGAGAGGCTTGGGAAGAAGGCTGCCCTGGCTGTCTGTGTGTTGTAGAAGGCTTCCTCCATATAGTAGTTGGCAAGGCGTATGTCGGGCCGCAGTTGCAGCATGGTGGCTGGTACTCCGACTTGTATGAAGCGGGGCTCGAATACGGGCTGTCCTTCGGTTGCCGTGTGGTATTCGGCTGCTGTGGTCCAGCGTGTGCGTGTGATGTGTTGCGGGGTGATGCAGAGCAGGCTGCAGATGTAGTTCTCGGTGGATTGTATCAAGAGTCGTGTGTCTATGATTTGTGTCTTGACGTCTATCCACGATGATTCGAGCTGGTTGACGGCGGTGGAGTATGCCTGGCCGTTGTCCCACAGGGCTTTCTCTGTCTCGAGCGATGCTGCCCACAGGCTGTCGGTGAGGGTCAGTATTTCGAGCTCGCGGTCCAGGAGCTGCAGGTAGAAGTATTGCTGTGCAATGCTGCTAATCAGGTTGGAACGTGTTGCTTCCTCGCTCATCTGGGATTGCATCAGTATGGCTTTGGCTGCGCGTTTCTTGTTGGTGATGCTTCCGAACAGATCTACGTCCCACGAGAGTTCCATCTGCAGGCTGTAGGCCTTGGTGGCACTGGCGCTGCCAAATTTGGATATTGTTCCCTGTGGTGTAAGGTACAGCGAGGGCAGGTAGGCGAGCTTGGCTGTCTTGAGGGCTATCTGGCTCTTCTCGATATTGATGCGGGCGGTGTTCAGGTCGGTGTTGTTGGCAAGGGCCTGGTCGATAAGTGCCTGCAGGTTGGTGTCGGAGAAGAACTCGCGCCAGGACATCTGGGCAATGGATGCTCCCTGGGTGGCTACGGCCGGTGTTTCGGTGCCGAACAGGGTTTTGTCCCATTCGGGTGCCGGTTTGGGGGCTTCGTATTTCTTATATAGGCTGCAGCCGGTGAGCATAAGGCTGGCTGCAACGGTGAATAGGATTTTTTTCATTATTATTGTTGTTGTAAAGTTATTAAACTTTAACTTTGTGTGTTGTCGCTTGTGACAAATTTTTCCTGTATTTTCTGAGTGATAATGAAGAAAACGGGAACGACGAACAGTATGGCCAGGGTGCCTACGCTCATACCGCCAACCACTCCGACGGCGAGGGCGCGGTTGCCATTGGCTCCTGCTCCGCCTTCGATAATAAGTGGTATCATACCTGCTATCATGGTGACAACGGTCATGAGGATTGGACGCAGGCGGTCCTTACATGCGGTGAAGGCGGCCTGGGCGATGTCCATACCGTGTTTGCGGTGCTCGGCTGCGACCTCGGTAATCAGGATGGCGGTCTTGGCCAGCAATCCTATGAGCATGATTACACCTGTCTGCAGGTATATATTGTTCTCCATGCCCTGGATACCGAAAAGTGCGGCTATGAGGGTGACACCGAAGGCTCCCAGCAAACCGAATGGGATAGAGAGAAGCACGGCAAATGGTGTGAACCACGAGTTGTACAGTGAGCCGAGAATGAGGTAGATGAGAACCACGCAGATGCAGTAGATGACTGTGGTGGTGTTGGAACCTGCCTGTTCTGCGACCTCGCGGGACATGTTGCTGTATTCGAACGTTGCTGTTGTGGGCATTTCCTGACGGAAGACCTCGGCAATGGCCTGCTGGACCTGACCTTCGCTGTAACCGTTGGCGGGCACTACTTGGCACTCGATACTTGAGTACAGGTTAAAGTGCTGGTTGTTGGACGGTCCGACAATTTCCTTGAGTGTAACAAACTGTGAGAGTGGTGCCATCTTGCCGTCGCTGACCTTTACAAAGATGTTCTGGAGCGAGGATGGTTCCAGGCGATACTCGGGTGCTGCGGCAGTCCATATCTGGTAAACCTTGCCAAACTGATTGTAGTTGGCAATGTATGCACCGCTGTAGTAGTTGCCCAAGGTTGTCAGCACTTCCCTGGGTGTCACGCCCGAACGGTTGCACTGGAAGGCATCGACATCTACACTGAACTTGGGGAATTTCTCGGAATAAGTGGACATGGCGATACTTACTTCCTTGCGCTCCATGAGCTTGTACAGGAAGTTGTCGGTCATCCGGGAGAATTCTGACAGGTCGCCGTCGGTTGGATCCTCGACGACGAGGTTTACGTTATTGCTTGTACCATAGCCTGGAATCTGAGGCAGCTGGAAGGGAATGACGGTTGCATTCTTGATGCTCATGCACGATATGGCCAGACGGGTCAGTGCGGTTTCGACGTTGTGTTCGATACCCGGACGCTCCTCCCAGTTCTTCAGGCGGATAATGAAGGTGCCGTAGCTGGAGCCATATCCCGAAATCATACCGTAGCCGCTCACCATCGAATAGCTTTCCAGTTCGGGTATCTCCTTGACCTTTTCCTCAACTTGCTTCAGCAGTTCGTTGGTCTGCTGCAGGGTGTAGCCCTCGGGTGCATCGACCTCGGCCATGAAAATACCCTGATCCTCTTGTGGTACGAGGCCCGAGGGAAGGTTCTGCATGCAGAAAAAGAGCAGCACTGCTGCAATGGCCAGCACGCTGACTGCCACGAGGGGGCGCTTGATGAACTTCTGCACGGCCTTGGAGTATTTGTCAAGAAGGGCATTGTAACTGGTTTCGTAAGCCAGCTTGGTATAGTAGGAA
Organism: Prevotellaceae bacterium UBA6974; assembly: GCA_002450165.1. Taxonomy (GTDB): domain Bacteria; phylum Bacteroidota; class Bacteroidia; order Bacteroidales; family Bacteroidaceae; genus Physcousia. The sequence continues at coordinate 8,752 of DJYQ01000012.1, forward strand.
AGTCCCTTGCCTTCTTTCTTGCCTTCGGTAACCCTGAGCATGATGGCGCACAGGGCAGGACAGGTGGTAAGCGCCTGCAGACAGGACAGACCAACGGCCGAGGCTATGGTTATACCGAACTGTGTGAAGAACGTTCCGGAGGTACCGCCCAGGAATGTAACGGGGATGAACACTGCCATGAAGACGAGCGTACACGAGAACACGGCCATGGATACTTCGTTCATGGCTTGTCGTGTGGCTTCCCTGGCATCTGTCATGCCGCCCTCGATCTTAGCCATCACGGCCTCTACGACCACGATGGCATCATCTACCACGGTACCTATGGCCAGCACCAGGGCGAAGAGTGTAAGCAGGTTAAGCGAGAAGCCTGCCATCGTGACAATCATGAAGGTTCCCATCAGCGATACGACAATAGATATACTGGGGATTATTGTTGCCTTGATGTTTTGCAGGAAGAAGAAAACGACTAGAATCACCAGAATGATTGCAATGACGAGTGTTTCTACTACATTGCCAATGGCTGCAAAGAGGAAGTCGTCTGTGTTCTGCAAGGTGACGAACTCCAAACCGGCTGGCATTGTTGCCTTCAACTCCTCGCACATTTTGTCGATGCGTGCGTTAATCTCGGTGGCATTGGACCCTGGTGACTGGAAAATCATCATGATGGCACCGGGCTGACCGTTAATGTTGGAGATGAAACTGTATGACTTGGCACCGATTTCCACTTCGGCAACATCCTTGAGGTACAGCACATGACCGCCTTCCGAGGTCTTGATTACGATGTCCTCGAATTCCTCAATCTCCTTCAGAGTACCCTTGTACTCCATGGTGTACTTGTATTTGTTGTCCGACTGGTCACCAAAGCTGCCTACAGCGGTAACAAAGCTTTGGCTGTTGATGGCTGCGCTGACATCGTCGGGAGTCAGGCCGTATTGTGCCATCACATCGGGCTTCATCCACACGCGCAAGGCGTATGTGTTGCCTAATGCCAGCACCGAGCCTACACCATAGATGCGCTGCATGCGAGGCTTGATGTTGATGTCAACATAGTTGGATACAAAGTCGTCGCTATACTTGCCGTTGGTACATTGTACGCCTATGATGCGCAGAATACTGTTCTGTCGTTTCTCGGTCTCTATACCTACATTGATAACGGCCGCTGGCAACTGTGACTGCGCCTTGGATACACGGTTTTGTACATTCACCGTCGCCATGTCGGGGTCAACGCCTTGCTTGAAAAATACGTCAATGGAGACGTTACCTGTCGAGGTGGCCTTGGATACCATATAGTCCATGCCGTCAACACCATTGATACTCTCCTCCAGGGGTGCGATGACTGACTGTATAATGGTTTTTGGGTCGGCACCACTATATGTGGTAGTTACCTCGACCTGCGGTGGCGCAATGTTGGGATATTGCTCGATGGGCAGCGAGTTCATGCAGATGAATCCCACCAGCGTTATCACGATACTGATGGCACACGCCATCACGTACCTGTCTATGAATATATTGTTCTTCATAATTTTCAATTCGTAATTCACAATTCGTAATTCACAATCTATTATTTCCTGACTACTTACCGTGGTAGCGGCTGGCGTCAATTATGAATTATGGCATTATGAATTATGCATTAATCATTAAAACAGCACTTTCTGTCCCTCGTGTACGTTGTTTGCACCTGTGGTCACAATCTTGTCACCGACTTTCAGTCCGCTGGTTACGACAAAATCCTGTCCGTTGCCAGGGTTGGCTGTCGTTACCGTTACGGCTGTTGCAGTGCTGTCGGCCTTTACTTTGTAAACCAACTGCTTGTCCTGCAAGCGTACAACGGCTGTCTGCGGAATTACAATTACGTCCTTCTCCTCAATCGGAAGCACTATTGTACCCTGGATGCCTGATTTCAGGGCTCCGTCGGGGTTGGGGAATGTAGCCTTGACTCCCAATGAGCCTGTGGCGTTGTCCACAACGCCTGTGATGGATGTGATACGACCTTTGTGCTTGTATTCGGTACCGCCTTTCATGACGAATGTAACTTCGGGCATCTTTGACATTTCTTTGTCAAATTCCTCGGACTTCATGCTGTCCTGTACGACCATTTCTACAATAGATTCGGTTACCGAAAACTCGGCATCCATTGTGGTGTTGCCGCTTAGGATGGTTAACTGGGTGCTTGTTGACACCTGGTCTCCGACACGTACGGGTATAGCGCCTATAACGCCTGATACCGATGCTGTAATGGTACAGAACCCAAGTTCCACTTTTGCAGTAAATACTGATGCGCGTGCTTGGGCTGTTGTTGCTTGTGCCTGTGTGTAGTCGTTGAATGCGTTGTCCAGCATGTAGCGGCTTATAATCTTCCTGTCGAACAGGTTCTTCTTGGATTCGTAATTAAGCTTGGCGCTGTTCTCGGCAGCCATGGCTGACTGCAGGTTTGCCTCGGCAGTTGCCAACTGTGCCTTGGCTGTGCGCTGGTCAATGATGAAGAGGGTCTGACCCTTTTTGACCTGCTGTCCCTCGGTGACGCATATCTGCATCAACTGTCCGTTTATTTGCGGCATGACTGTTACATCGGTCTTTCCCTTCAGTCTGGAACTGAACTTAACGGGAATGGTCAGGTCCTGTTTCTTAACGACTATCGTCTCGAACGATGTCTCTTCAATCTTGGGCTGTTCGCCACCGCAGGCGGCCAAAACCAATGCTGTGCTGAGCATTATACCCCATTTAATTGTCTTTTTTTTCATTTGAATATTGTCGTTATTGATTATTTCTTCTTTCACCATGTGAGTGCAAAGTTATCAAAATTGTTTGATAATGCCATAATTATATGCCTTTTATTATTGCATTCTGTCAGATTGCTACACCGAAATTGTGTTTCACCTCCTCCATGACAAATGTGCTTTCCAGGGTACCGAGCATGGGGAGGGTACCGAGTGTGTTGAGGAGAAATTGTTGGTAGTATTTCATATCGGGGCAGTGTATGCGCATCATGTAGTCGAACTTGCCAGAAATGTTGTAACATTCGGTGACTTGATCGATTTGCATGATGGTTTCGCAGAATTTACGCGCTGTCTGGGTGTTGAGGGGTGTGAGCTTTACGCAACAATATACGACAAAGCCTTTGTGCAGTTTCTCGGCATCCAGTACGGTAATATATCTGCGTATATATCCGTCGCGTTCAAGCCGTTTTACGCGCTCGTACGTGGGGGTTGTGCTCAGGTGTACCTTGAGAGCCAATTGCTTTGTTGTGAGACGTGCGTCCTGTTGCAGGGCTTTCAGTATGGCGATGTCGGTGGAATCGAGATGTTCGCGGTTATTATTTTCTGCCATAGTTTGTTTCTTTTGGGGTTTGTTAGAATGTTTGTGCTAATATCTGGTGCAAATGTAGGAAAATTTTCTAAATATCTACGTTTTGCATGGTTAAATATCATGACTGCCGTACCTTTGCACCGTGATATTGAAACAAAAACAATAACAAAAACAATATATAGATAGTATGTCACAGAAGAAGTTTTACAGATTAGAGACAATTGCATTGCATGCAGGACAGGAAAAGCCTGATCCGGTGACGGACAGCCGTGCGGTTCCGATATATCAGACTACATCGTATGTGTTTCATGACAGCCGGCATGCTGCTGACCGATTCGGGCTGAGGGATGCGGGTAATATTTATGGCAGGTTGACGAATACGACTCAGGGTGTCCTGGAAGAGCGCATAGCGGCTTTGGAGGGCGGGGTTGCTGCCCTGGCAGTTGCCAGTGGGGCTGCTGCTGTGACGTATGCGTTGCAGAATGTGTTACAGTGTGGGGATCATATAGTGGCTGCTGATAATCTGTATGGGGGCAGTTTCAATCTGATAACCCATACATTGGCCACTCAGGGTATTGAGAATACTGTTGTCAGGGTGAATGACCTGGAGACATTGGAGGCCGCCATACGCCCTAACACCAAAGTTATCTATGCTGAAACATTTGGTAATCCCAATAGTGATGTGACCAATCTGGATGCAATAGCTGAAGTGGCTCACACGCATGGTATTCTGTTTGTTGTGGACAATACTTTTGCTCCTTTGCTGATACGTCCGTTGGAGCATGGTGCGGATATTGTGGTGCACAGTGCTACAAAATTTATAGGCGGTCACGGCTCATCGTTGGGTGGGGTGATTGTAGATGGTGGCAGGTTTGATTTCAAGGCTAATGCCGAGCGCTACCCTACCCTGGCAAAACCTGATCCGTCGTATCACGGGGCAGTATTTGCGGATGTGGCTGGTGCGGCGGCTTTTGTGACGCGTATCCGTGCGGTGATACTGCGTGATACTGGGGCATGTATATCACCGTTGAATGCATGGATTCTGCTCCAGGGGGTCGAGAGTCTGCCGTTGCGTATGGAGCGTCATGTGCAGAATGCATTGAAGGTGGTTGAGTTTCTGTCGCACCATCCCAAGGTGAGGGGTGTAAGCCATCCGGCCATCCCATCCCATCCTGACCACATATTGTACAGGAAGTATTTTCCTAAGGGTGCCGGCAGTATATTTACGTTTGAAATAATGGGTAATCAGGATGATGCCTGGAGATTTATTGACTCGTTGCAGATATTCTCGCTGTTGGCAAACGTCGCGGACGTGAAATCGTTGGTGATACACCCATATACTACAACGCACAGCCAGATGAGTCCCGAGGAGTTGGCTGCGCAGCATATTACACCCTCAACAATACGGTTGAGCATAGGTGTAGAGCATATTGACGACATTCTGGAAGACTTGCAGCAGGCATTCGAGCAAATATGAAAATTTTTGCTGGCTGATAAAAATAGAGATTGAAAATAATGTTGTAATTTTGCAATGTAAAATAATAACAGATTATGGCAAACATTCATAAAAACTTATTGGATCTGGTTGGCAATACTCCGTTGGTCGAGATTGCAAGGATAGCTAAAGCGCGTGGTGCCGAGTCACAGGTTGTGGCCAAGGTCGAGTATTTTAACCCTGGCGGTAGTGTCAAGGATCGTATTGCACTGAACATGATAGAGGATGCCGAGAAGAGAGGCCTCCTGCAACCTGGTGCAACCATCATCGAGCCGACAAGCGGCAATACTGGTGTAGGAATTGCATGGATTAGTCGTGTGAAGGGCTACAAGGCTGTAATAGTGATGCCAGAAACGATGAGCAGGGAGCGTCAGCTGCTGATGAAGGCAGCCGGTGCCGAGCTTGTGTTGACCGAGGGTACGAAGGGTATGAAAGGTGCTATTGCCGAGGCGGAACGCCTGCAACGTGAGACACCAGGTTCTATTATTTTGGGTCAGTTTACAAATCCTGCCAACCCCGAGGTCCACGAAAGGACAACTGCCGAGGAAATATGGCGTGATACGGACGGTAATGTGGATATTTTTGTTGCCGGTGCAGGTACTGGTGGTACAGTGACGGGGGTTGGACGTGCATTGAAGGCCAAGAACCCTGATATCAGAATTGTTGCCGTGGAGCCTGAGAGCAGCCCTGTGCTGAGTGGTGGTGAACCCGGTCCTCACAAGATTCAGGGCATTGGTGCAGGATTTGTTCCCGAGATACTGGATCGCTCGGTAATAGACGTTGTTTATAAGGTAAGGAACGAGGATGCGCTGAAGACAGGTCGCGAACTGTCCCTGTACGAGGGACTGATTGTCGGTATATCCAGCGGTGCTGCAGCCTATGCTGCTATAGAATTGGCTAAATTACCGGAAAACAAGGGCAAGAGAATCGTTGCTCTCCTGCCTGATACTGGTGAGCGTTATCTGAGCACCGAGCTGTACAATGCCGGTTGAGGCTATTTCTTTCTGAGTGCTGCAATCGAGTCTTCGTACAATTGCTTGCGGATGGCCTCGGTAAGTTCGTCCTCGTATGTCTTGGCGGCATCAAGGCGTTCCAGAACTTGCTTAGTATTCTTTAATTTCTTGGCACGTTGGCGTTGCTTGCGCGCAAAGGGATGCAGGATATAATCCGAGGCTTTGCCCAGGACATCTGAAACGCTCTTCTGCTTGGGTTGCACCATATCGCTTCCCAAGCTTTGGCGTATTGCATCTACAACTGGTAACTCCTTTTTGCCCTTTACCTCTATTTCCTTGAGCGTATCGGTGCGTATTATGACGGTATCGTTGTCGTTTACCTGAGTTTGCACGGGCATGTTCGTTCCGCCAATTGCTACGCTCAGTGCAAGCATTGCGGCAAAGGTCAAAATCAGTATTCGCTTCATCGGTTTATCTGTTGTAGCGTTTGTTTTTTACGCCTTTTGTCTTGCAAATATATTGTTTTTCTCGGGAAAAACGTTATTTCGGTGTGTTAATTATGTTTTTTTACGTTTGATTTAGTGTGCTTCCAGCCAGTTTCTGCCCCACCCTGCATCTGCAATCAGTGGCACGCTAAGTTTTGCTGCATTCTGCATCTCGTCAATCACGATTTGTTCAATTACTTCCTTTTCATCGGGAATTACAGTGAAGTTCAGTTCATCGTGAACCTGTAGAATCATGCGGCTCTTGAGTTTAAGTTCCTGCAGGCGTTTGTCTATACGTATCATGGCAATTTTCATTATGTCTGCAGCTGTTCCCTGTATGGGTGCATTGATGGCGTTACGCTCGGCATAGCCGCGTACGACGGCATTGTGGCTGTTGATATCCGGCAGTTGGCAGCGCCTGCCGAACAGCGTCTGCGTATAGCCTTTTTCCCGTGCCATAGCTATACTCTTGTCCATATAAGCCTTGACTCCTGGATATGTATTGAAATAACCTTCGATAAGGGCCTTGGCTTCGCTTCTGCTGCATCCGAGTCGTTCGGCAAGGCCGAAGGCACTGATGCCATAAATAATGCCAAAATTGGCCGTTTTTGCACTACGGCGTTCATCAACAGTTACTTCCTGGATGGATTTGTGGTATATTTTGGCTGCTGTCGCTGCGTGGATGTCGTGTCCCTCGAGAAACGCCCCGACCAGGTTTTTGTCCTGGGACAGATGTGCCATGATGCGCAGTTCGATCTGGCTATAGTCGGCGCTGAAGAACAGTTCTCCCGTATCCGGTATAAATGCCTTGCGCACCTCTTTTCCCAAGGCATCGCGTACGGGGATATTCTGCAGGTTTGGGTTGCTGCTTGAGAGACGTCCTGTAGCGGTGACGGTTTGGTTGAACGATGTGTGTATATGTCCGGTTTGGGGATTGACTAACTTGGGGAATGCGTCGATGTATGTTCCCAATAGTTTTTTTAGGCTGCGGAACTCCAGTATCTTGGCTATAATCGGATGCTTGCTCCTGAGACCCTCCATTATTTCCTCGTTGGTTATATACTGTCCATTCCTTGTCTTTTTGGCCTTAGAATCCAGTTTTAGTACGTCAAACAGGATTTCCCCTACCTGGCGGGGCGATGATATGTTGAACGGCTGTCCTGCCAGTCTGATTATTTCCAGTTCCAGTTGATTGAGTTGTCCGGTAAAGGTGCGACTGGTGTCTGCAAGTGCATGAAGGTCGATGCTTACACCTGCTTTTTCCATACGGGCAAGGACTGGCATGAGCGGCATTTCCATTTCCCTGAACAATGGCATAAGTCCCTCGGTATCAAGTTCTTTCTCCAGCTTTCCCTTCAGGTCTGGAAGTGTGTCGCTATGGTATATTTGTTGAAGGTATTCAAGGTTGTGTTTCATCTCGGGATGCAGTACGTAGTGTGCAATTTCTACGTCGAACATATTACCCTCGTATTCACTGATGTCGTTCCAATGTGCCTTCAGGTTATGTCCTATGACCATCTTGTTTTCGATGGTGTATGGTGGCAGTACGGGGTGTTGTACCGTAGGACTGGAGGTTGTGTCCGGTGTTGTATCGAGCATTGCAAAAAGATCGCCTTGTATGCTGCCGTCAGAATTGGTTTTGGGTCTGGATGTATTTTCTTCTTTTTTTTGTCTTGCTAATGATTCTCCCTTTGCTTTGTATAGCAACTGGTTGAATTCCAGTTTTTTGTATATTTCTTCCAGTTTTTGAAAATCGGGTGTCTCGTATTCAAGACTTGGCAAATCCAGTTTAATTGGAGCGTCTGTAACAATTGTGGCAAGCCAATAGCTCTGCCGTATTTTGTCTATGTTTTCACTTACTTTGCGTTGTACTGCGCCTTTCAGCTTATCAATGTTGGATATCAGATTATCTACCCCACCCCATGTCTTGACAAGCGTGCTGGCTGTCTTTTCTCCGATACCCGGGCAACCGGGGATATTGTCAGATGCATCGCCCATAAGTGCAAGTATATCTATTACCTGTGCAGTGTTTTCTATTCCCCATTTGTCGCATATCTCACTGGGTGTCAGTATTTGTGCAGGATTGGCTCCCACGCCAGGGCGGTACATCTTAACGTTATCTGTTACCAGTTGTCCATAGTCTTTGTCGGGGGTCATCATGTATGTGTCAATACCTTGTATATCAGCTTGATGTGCAAGTGTACCGATAACGTCGTCTGCCTCATAGCCCTTTACCTCGAGGATGGGAATATGGTATGCATCGAGTATGTCCTTGATAATTGGAACGGCAAATCGTATTGCCTCGGGGGTCTCTTCTCGCTGTGCTTTGTAATCGGGATATGCTTCGTGACGGAAGGTCCCTCCGCTGGGGTCGAAAGCGACTCCGATATGTGTAGGTTTCATATTCTTGAGCACGTCCTCGAGGGTGTTGACAAAACCGAGAATAGCACTTGTATTTTCGCCTTTGGAATTGATTCGCGGATTCTTGATAAATGCGTAAAAGGCGCGGTATATGAGCGCATATGCGTCTAAAAGGAATAGTTTCATGTCCTTCAAGTGTGAAATTTGCAATGAAAATTATGTCTTTTGTTTGCAAAAATACTAAAATTTGTGCTAATGTCGCTGTTTTTATATAAATTTGCATGTTAGAAGGAGACTTTCGCTGATGGATGCATTGAAAAAGATACAGGAACCTGTCAGGCGTGATTTGGAACGTTTCAATGAGATGTTCAAGGCTGCGCTTACAACATCCAATCCTTTGCTGAACATTGCCCTTGAACATATTGTAAAACGTCAGGGCAAGCAGATGAGGCCATTGCTTACGCTGTTGTCAGCAAGGCTATTTGCCAATGCTCATCAAGCTCTGCCTGACAGTGTTTTGCATACGGCAATATCGTTGGAACTGTTGCATACCGCCTCTCTTGTGCATGATGATGTCGTGGATGAGAGTGATATGCGTCGTGGGCAGAAGAGCGTCAATAGCCTGTTGTCTAGCAAGAGCGCAGTTCTTGTTGGCGATTTTCTGTTGTCAAAGTCTATTGAGCATGCATCGGTGATTGGTGACATTGTAATACCCAGGCGAGTTGCCGAACTTGGCAAAATGTTGGTTGATGGTGAATTGTTGCAGTTGGCTAATGTGGACAGCGAATCGATGGAGGAAAGTGCGTACTATGATGTGATACGCAAAAAGACGGCTTCGTTGTTTGCTACCTGTGCGCAGTTAGGTGCAATGCTTGCCGGTGCAGACGATGGGTCAGTCGAGCTGATGAAGCGCTTTGGTATGCTTCTGGGTATTTGTTTCCAGCTGCGTGATGATTTGTTCGATTATGATAAAGCGAACAATACCGGTAAACCTGTAGGTAATGATATGAAGGAGGGTAAGCTGACATTGCCTGTGTTGTTTGCCGCACGCCGTAACCGCGAAGTTCGTGAACTTGCATTGAAGGTTCGTCGTGGAACTGTGACCGAGGAGGAGATTGCTGTCTTGGTTCACCTGACTTACGACGAGGGCGGGGTAGTCTATGCAGAAAAAGCTATGCAGGAGTTCTCGGGAATGGCAAGGGGACTTCTTGACGACTTTGATCAGTCGGCCGTAATCGATTCGCTGATAACTTATTTGGATTTTGTGTCTCAGCGTACAATTTGAGGCAAAATTTGTCTTGTTTGCAGTTATCCTGTTTTATTTGCAGTTTTTCCGATGAGCAGAAAAATAGCCCTAAATTGCTGTAATTTAGCAATTAGGGCCTGTTTTATGCTTCGTGAGAATCGTCTAAAATAAAATTTATGGCCAACGGGTCGTAAATTTTGGACTCTCACGCGGTGAAAATTGGGGTAGGGTAGGGGAGTCTCAGAAGAATTTTACTTCCTGCCCTAAAACTTCGCTCAGAAGCAGGTTTGCCAACCGGCTGGTGCCAAGACGCAGATATTGGTTTGTCAACCACTTCTCGCCAAGTACTTCCTTGACGATGGTATAGTATGTTACTGCATCTTTGACCGTGTTGATTCCACCAGCTGGTTTAAAACCGATTTGGATACCAGTCTGATTGTAGTACTCCTTGATGGCTTCGCACATGATATATGCGGCTTCGGGTGTTGCCGCGATTTTTTCCTTGCCGGTCGATGTCTTGATGTAGTCTGCTCCGGCAAACATGGACAGCAGGGATGCCTTCTTTATTTCTGTGCCGTTTGCAAGACATCCGGTTTCTAGTATTACCTTCATCTTCTTGTTGCCGCATACGGCTTTCAGTTCACTGATTTCATCACATACTGTCTCGTAGTCTCCGCTTTGGAATTTGCCTACGCTCATAACAATGTCAATTTCGGTAGCTCCGTCTTTTATGGCGAGTGCTGTTTCTGCTACCTTAACCTCGAGAAGGGCTTGCGAACTGGGAAAGCTGCCGCTTACGCACGCAACCTCTACGCCTTCTACCTCCAGGCTTTGGCTGACAATCTTGGCAAAGCAAGGATATACGCAGATGGTTGCAACGTGAGGAAGGTCGGGATATGTATCCTCAAAGTCATTCACTCTTTCTGTGAATTTCAGTACACTTTCCTCGCTGTCCGTTGTCTTAAGAGTCGTTAGTTCTACACTGCCCATAAGGAATTTCTTCACGGCTGGAGTCATGTTTTCGGGAACCTTCTTCTCGATGATTTCTGCTACTTTTTTAGCAATTGCATCGTCGTTGACATTTGTGTTGTACTTGGACAACATTTCTTCGTACTTATCCATATTTTAATTATCGTTTATTGTTTTAACTTAGGATTGTTTATATGTCTCTCTTTGTCTCTTCCTGTTTTTTTCTCGAAGCTTTTCTGCAAGGCCTCAGTAAGATCTACGTCTGTTTGGTTGGCCAGGCAGATCAGTACCCACAGGATATCCGCCATTTCCTCGCTGGGATCCTGTTTCTCGCCTTCCTTAAAGGACTGCTCACCATATTTGCGAGCCATAATACGGGCCAGTTCTCCCACTTCCTCTGTCAGTATGGCCATATTTGTCAGTTCGTTGAAGTAACGAACGCCATACGTCTTAATCCACTGATCTACCTTATCCTGTGCTTCATGTATTGTCATAGCTATCCTAACCCTATCTGGTAAATAATGTCAGTTGCTTTTTCATCTTTTATTCCTTGTTTTTAGTGTCCATACAAATAGTTACAGGGCCGTCGTTAAGTATCTGTACTTTCATGTCTGCACCAAATTCGCCAGTGCCTACAGAATGGCCCAGCAAGGTGCTTAGGTTGGCACAGAATCCATTGTATAGAGGTATTGCTGTCTCTGGCTTGGCTGCGTGGATATAACTGGGTCTGTTGCCTTTTTTGTAACTTGCCATCAAAGTGAATTGGCTGACTACTATAATGTCTCCGTTTGCATCCAGGATATTTTTGTTCATTACACCGTTTTCGTCGTCAAAGATGCGCAGGTTTATTATTTTCTTGCATAGCCAATCAATGTCTTCGGTACTGTCATCGTTGGTTATTCCGAGCAAAATGAGCATTCCGTTTCCGATGTTGCTTTTTACCGTATTGTTGATGGTAACTGAGGCTTGGGTCACGCGTTGGATAACGACTCTCATAGTATTGTTTACCGATAGTTTTTATCTTATGTTTGTACAAAGATATAAAAAAGAATCAATTGTTGTGTAGTGCTTGATATATTTTGGTTGATTTGTTTTCTCCCAGTATTGTTTTCAGGGCTTCGGGCGAAGCTTCTTTTATGCGTTTGACACTCTTGAAATGTTTTAGCAGGAGGTCTTTTGTCTTCGGGCCTATGCCTGGAACTGTATCGAGCTCGCTTTTGGTTTGACGCTTGCTGCGCTTGTCACGATGGAATGTTATAGCAAATCTGTGAACCTCGTCCTGTATCTGTGTAAGGAAATGGAATAATGCCGAATCTGTTCGCAGCTGTATGGTTTTGGGAGGGAAGCCAAAAAGCAGTTCGTTAGTCCTGTGGTGATTGTTTTTGGCAAGTCCGGCAATTGGTACATTCAGTTTCAGTTCGTCTTCAACAACTTTTCGTACGACCTCCATCTGTCCCCGTCCGCCATCAGTAATAATCAGGTCGGGTAGGGGGGTGTTTTCGTCTATCATGCGGGAATATCTACGCCTTACGACCTCCTGCATTGATGCGTAGTCGTCGGGGCCATTTACCGTTTTTATATTATATTTATGGTATTCGTTTTTGCATGGTTTGGCTTTTCGGAACACTACACATCCAGCCACGGCATCGGTTCCGCTTATGTTGCTGTTGTCAAAACATTCTATGTGCATTGGTAAATTGTCCATGCCCAGTGCTTCCTGCAGTTCTTTCATAAGGCGTGCCTGTTTCTGCTCGGGATTAAGCTTGTCGCTTTGTGCCAGTCTGTCTTTCTTGTACTGCAGGACATTCATTCTGGACAGTTCCAGCAATTTCTTTTTATCACCGCGTTGTGGTATGGAAAGTTGTATACCTTCGAGTGGTAGTTCCACGTGGAACGGAATAATTATTTCCTTGCTGGTACTGCCGTATCTGTTGCGCATTTCCACAATACCAGACACGAGCAGTTCTTCGGTATTTTCGTCCATGCGTTTGGCGTATTCGAATGTGAAGGCCTTGTTGATACATCCATTTGCGACATGTAGGTAGTTTATGTAGGCGACATTCCTGTTGTCTTCGATGTTAAATACGTCAACGTCATTTATTGTATTGCTGACAACCTCGCTCTTGGATCGGTAGTTCTTTATCAGCATGTACTGTCGCTTAACGATTTCCGCTTCCTCGAAACGCATTTCTTCGGCCAGCAGCTGCATGTCAGCCTGCAGGCGTTTTTCCAGTGATGAGGTGTTGCCCTTCAGTATTTCGGTGGCATCCGAGATGTACCTCATGTACTTCTCGTGTGTTTCGCGACCCGTACATGGTGCTGTACAGTTTTTAATGTGGTATTCCAGACATTCCCGGTGTTTGCCGTTAGCAATACTTTCGGGCGTTATAGCATGTGTGCAGCGGCGCAGTGGGTACAGTTTTCTGATTACGTCCAGCAGCATGTGCATGGTGGATATATGGCTGTACGGGCCGTAATATGTTCCCTTGCGTGTATCAATTCTGCGTGTTTCGATTATTCTTGGTAGGTATTCGTTTGTGACACATATACTGGGGTATGTCTTGCCGTCTTTTAGCAGGATGTTGTATTTAGGTGTCCACTGCTTGATAAGGTTGTTTTCAAGTAGCAATGCATCGCTCTCCGAGTTTACTACGAAATATTTAATGTCGCGTATCTTGGATACCAGATTCCGTGTTTTGACGTTTGTATGTTCGTGATTGAAATAACTGGACACGCGTCGTTTCAGATTCTTGGCTTTGCCTATGTATATGATGACCCCGTTGTCATCCATGTATTGATAACAGCCGGGTTTCTCGGGCAGGTTTGAAACGATTTCCTTCAGGTGTTTCTGCACTTCTTCCTTGTCCATTTTACACGGCACGTTAGGACTAAGATATTTTTAGCAATGTGGTAATCTCTACGTCATCCAAAATGTCGCGGCCATGCAGTCCCTCGATAGTTAGCTCGATGATGAAGTTTACGTAAATCTTCCTTGGGTTAAACTGCTTGACCAGGTCGATGGTGGCGCGCATGCTACCGCCGGTTGCCAGCAGGTCGTCATGAATGAGCACGACGTCATCTGGGCGAATGGCATCGCTAACCATGCAGATGCGGTCCTTGCCGTACTCCTTATCGTATTCAATAGACACAACCTCTCCGGGAAGCTTGTTGGGCTTTCGTGCCATCACGAAACCGGCATTCAGGTCAGCTGCTGCTATTGCGCCAAGCATAAAGCCTCGGCTTTCCAGCCCAACCACCTTGGTAATCCCCATGTTTTTATATAGTTTTACTGTTTCTTCCCTCATGATGCTCAGGCATTCGGGATTGCCAAACAGCGAGGTGATGTCCTGGAACTGTATTCCGGGTATTGGAAAATCGGGGACTACGCGCAGGTGTTTTAGTAAGATAGGATTATTCATTTCTGTTATGTTTTGTTGTATATGTTTCACGTGAAACTATCTGCCCAATAATATCAGCAGAACGTTGATGTCGGACGGCGATACCCCGGGGATTCTTGATGCTTGTGCCAGGGTCTCAGGATTGATGGAAGCAAGTTTCTGTCTTGCCTCGGTTGAAAGGGAGTTGATGGATGGGTAGTCAAACCGTCCTCGTATCCGGATGTTTTCCAACCTTTGCATCTTTGATGCAACTTCGCGTTCGCGCATGATGTAGCCGCTGTATTTCATGCGTATTTCCGCAGCCTCGACAATCTCGTCCCTGCGGCTGCCGAACTTGTCTGTAAACTGCTGTAAAACAGGCATGTAAGGTGACAGTTTTTGGATGCTGACCTGGGGGCGCGCAACAAGCTCTGTCAGCTTGCATCCTTTCTGTAACGGTGTGGTGCCAAGTGTGACAAGAGCGTCATTTATCGGGGCTGCTTTTATTGAGTATTCGTTGCAGAACTGGATAAGTTCTTCAATCTTCTGCTTTTTCTCCAGCCAATGGTTCAGTCGTGACTGTGTTGCCAAACCTATGCTGTAGCTTTTTTCGGTAAGACGTGCGTCTGCATCGTCCTGACGGAGCAGGATACGATATTCGGCACGTGATGTAAACATACGGTATGGTTCATCTACTCCCTTTGTCACGATGTCATCTATCAGCACACCGATGTATGCCTCGTCCCGGTGTAGGACGAACGGTTCTTTGCCTTGCAGCTTAAGTGCTGCGTTAATGCCGGCAATCAAACCCTGACCTGCAGCTTCCTCGTATCCCGTCGTGCCGTTGACCTGTCCTGCCAGATAGAGTCCTTCTACGACTTTGGATTCCATAGTGTGGTACAACTGAGTGGGGTCAAAATAGTCATATTCGATGGCATACCCTGGGCGATATATTTTCAGGTCACGGAAGGCCGGAATCAGTTTCAGTGCCTCTATCTGGGTCTCTATGGGCAGTGAGGAAGAAAAGCCGTTCAGATAGTACTCCTGTGTATTGACTCCCTCCGGCTCCAGAAACAGGAGATGGCTGTCCTTGTCGGCAAATGTTACCAGTTTGGTTTCGATGCTGGGACAGTATCGGGGACCTATGCTCTGAATCTGTCCGTTGAAGAGCGGAGAATCTTCAAGCCCTTCTCGTAACCTGTCATGAACGGCCTTGTTTGTGTATGTAATCCAACATGGTAACTGTGGCAATTTGTGGTTGCTGCCCATGTACGAGAAACGTCCGCAAACCTCATCGCCAGGTTGTTCGGCCATATCTTCGAAGTGAACGCTGCGTCCATCAATGCGTACAGGCGTCCCAGTCTTCATGCGCCCGACTCGTATGCCGTTTCGTGCAATGCTTTCCGTCAGTAGCTTGGATGCCGGTTCCGAACAGCGTCCGCCTTCCAGCTTGTTGCGGCCGATGTGCATCAGACCGTTCAGGAATGTGCCTGTGGTGATGATTACGCTCTTTGCCATTATCTCCACTCCCCAGATGGTCCGGACGCCCGCGACAGTGTTCTTGCCCGTTCCGTCGTTGGATGTTATCAACTCTGTGACCTGGTCCTGCCAGATGCTCAGATTCGGGGTGTTGTCCAGCATTTCGCGCCATGCCCAGATGAATTTGCTCCGGTCGCATTGCGCACGTGGACTCCACATGGCAGGGCCTTTGCTACGGTTTAGCATCCTGAATTGGATGGCAGTTAGGTCTGCGATTTCGCCCATGTGGCCACCCAGTGCATCAATCTCACGTACTATCTGACCTTTGGCAATACCGCCTATTGCCGGGTTGCAGGACATTTGTGCTATCTTGTTCATATCCATTGTGATAAGACATGTTTTTGCGCCTATTCCTGCACTGGCGCAAGCGGCCTCGCAACCGGCGTGGCCTGCCCCCACAACTATAACATCGTATAATAGTTTCATCAAATATTCAATCAATACTCTTCTCGCAAAAGTACTTATTTTCTTTTAGTTATTTGTTAAAAATGTTGTACAAATCAACAAAAAACATTAAATTTGTGGCGAATGTCATACCTAAAAGTAGGTATGCGCGCGCAAAAACTGAAACGAATAAATATTAACTAAAAACTTTCAATTAAAATCCTATGTGGTTAATCAAATCATCAATTGGTAGAAAGGTGGTGATGTCAGTAACGGGTATTGCCCTGATCCTGTTCCTTACCTTTCACGCGTCAATGAATGTTGTCGCCCTGATTAGTGCGAAGGGTTACAACATGATTTGTGAGTTCTTGGGAGCAAACTGGTACGCAGTTGTTGCAACCGTCGGTCTTGCATGTCTTGTGGCCCTGCATTTCATCTTTGCAATTTGGCTCACATTGCAGAACAACAAAGCTCGTGGCAACAGCAAGTACGCTGTTACTGACAAGCCTGCCAAGGTCGAGTGGGCAAGCCAGAACATGTTAGTCCTGGGCTTCATCGTTATCTGCGGCATGTGTCTGCACCTGTACAACTTCTGGTGGAATATGATGGCGGCTGAGCTGATTCAGGGCGAGGAAGCCCAGAATGCTGCCAACGGTGTGTATTGGATTGTGCGTACATTCCATGGCGCATGTCCTTCACAGCCTACATCATGCTGCGGTTATGGCTACACCGCTGTCTATCTGGTATGGCTGGCAGCATTGTGGTTCCACCTGAACCATGGTTTCTGGAGCGCTTTGCAGACTTTGGGATGGAACGGCAAGATATGGATGTGCCGCTGGCAGATAATCGGTTGCATATATACAACCGTTGTCATCTTGATGTTTGTTGTTGTTGCTGTTGCATTCTGCCTGGGCTATGTTCCTTGTGATTTCAAGGAGGCTATGCATGGTGCCATGAAGTGCTGCGGTGCTTGCTAATTGTGAATTAATAATTAAGAATTGACATAAGTTATGGCAAAGAAAATAGATTCAAGAATCCCCGAGGGACCTATTGCTGAAAAATGGACCAATTACAAGGCGCATCAACGTTTGGTTAACCCAAAGAATAAGCTCAAACTTGACGTAATAGTCGTTGGTACGGGTTTGGCAGGTGCTTCTGCAGCATCATCGCTGGCCGAGATGGGTTTCAATGTGTATAATTTCTGCATCCAGGATTCACCGCGTCGTGCACATTCAATTGCTGCCCAGGGTGGTATCAATGCTGCTAAGAATTATCAGAACGACGGTGACAGCGTCTACCGTCTCTTCTACGATACCGTAAAGGGTGGTGACTATCGTGCCCGTGAGGCTAATGTTTATCGTCTGGCCGAGGTTAGCAACAATATCATTGACCAGTGCGTAGCACAGGGCGTTCCTTTTGCTCGTGAGTATGGTGGTATGCTTGCAAACCGTTCGTTCGGTGGCGCTCAGGTATCACGTACATTCTATGCCAAGGGACAGACGGGTCAGCAGTTGTTGCTGGGTGCATACTCATCACTGAGCCGTATGGTGCAGGCAGGCAAGGTTAAACTATATACACGTTATGAGATGGAGGATGTCGTCATCGTTGACGGCCGCGCACGTGGTATAATTGCCAAGGATTTGTGCACAGGTGAGCTGAAGCGCTTCAGCGCCAACGCAGTTGTAATAGCTACCGGTGGTTATGGCAATGCTTACTTCCTCAGTACAAATGCCATGGGATGTAACTGCACGGCAGCTATTCAGTGCTACCGCAAGGGTGCGTATATGGCCAATCCGTCATACGTGCAAATTCACCCGACCTGTATTCCCGTACATGGTGACAAGCAGTCAAAACTGACTTTGATGTCCGAATCGCTGCGTAACGACGGCCGTATCTGGGTACCAAAGAAACTGGAGGATGCCAAGGCTTTGCAGGCAGGTACCAAGCAGGGTTACGAGATTCCCGAGGAGGATCGTGACTACTATCTGGAGCGCCGTTATCCCGCATTCGGCAACCTTGTTCCACGTGACGTAGCCAGTCGTGCTGCAAAGGAGCGTTGCGACAAGGGCTTCGGCGTAAACAACACAGGCCTGGCAGTATTCCTGGATTTCTCAGAATCCATTCAGCGTCTGGGTATTGACGAGATACGTCAGCGCTACGGTAACCTGTTTGACATGTACGAGGAGATTACAGACGTTAATCCAGGCGAACTGGCCAAGAGCGTCAATGGTGTTGATTACTACTACCCAATGATGATTTTCCCCGCCATTCACTACACAATGGGTGGTATATGGGTTGACTACGAGTTGCAGACAAGCATTCCGGGTCTGTTCGCTATCGGTGAGTGCAATTTCTCTGACCATGGCGCAAACCGTTTGGGTGCATCGGCTCTGATGCAGGGCCTGGCTGACGGCTATTTCGTTCTTCCATATACGATACAGAACTACCTTGCAGACCAGTCAATATGGCCACGTCTTTCTACAGACCTGCCAGAGTTCGCAGCAACCGAGAAAGCTGTTTCTGACGAGATTGACCGCCTGATGAATATCAAGGGTAAGCGTTCGGTGGACTCAATCCACAAGGAACTTGGACATATCATGTGGGAACACGTTGGTATGGGCCGTACCAAGGAGGGTCTTGATGAGGGTCTGAAACTTCTGAAAGGCATCCGTAAGGAGTTCAACGAGAACCTCTTCATCCCAGGTACCAAGGAAGGCGTCAACATTGAGCTGGACAAGGCTATCCACCTGCGTGACTTTATCCTGATGGGCGAACTCGTTGCATACGACGCCCTGCACCGCGAGGAGAGTTGCGGCGGTCATTTCCGCGAAGAGCACCAGACCGAGGAAGGTGAAGCTAAGCGTGATGACGAGAATTTCTTCTACGTAGGCTGTTGGGAGTACCAGAAGGACGACGAGACGGCACCAGAGTTGATCAAGGAGCCTCTCAACTACGAGATTATCAAGGTACAGCAGCGTAATTACAAGAACTAATAACCCTTAATCCTAAAGATTTATTATGGCTAAGAATTTAAATGTTACTATCAAATTCTGGAAGCAGAACGGTCCTAAGGACAAGGGCCACTTTGATACACACGAATTGAAGAATATTCCAGACGACACATCTTTCCTGGAGGCTCTGGACATCATGAACGAGGAGCTTATCAACGAGGGTAAGGAGCCATTTGTGTTCGATCACGATTGCCGCGAAGGCATTTGTGGTATGTGTTCGCTATACATCAATGGCACACCGCATGGAAAGACCGAGCGTGGAGCGACAACATGCCAGTTGTATATGCGTAAGTTCAAGGACGGTGAGACAATTACCGTAGAACCATGGCGTTCAGCAGGTTTTCCCGTCATCAAGGACTGTATGGTGGACCGTTATGCATTTGACAAGATTATTCAGGCAGGCGGATACACATCAATCCGTGCCGGCCAGGCTCAGGATGCAAATGCAATCCTTATCAGCAAGGAGGCCGCAGACGAGGCAATGGACTGCGCAACATGTATCGGTTGCGGTGCCTGCGTAGCAGCATGTAAGAATGGTTCTGCCATGCTCTTCGTAAGCTCCAAGGTTAGCCAGCTGGCACTCCTGCCACAGGGTAAGGTCGAGGCTGCCAGGCGTGCCAAGGCTATGGTTGCCAAGATGGACGAACTGGGCTTCGGCAACTGCACCAACACACGTGCCTGCGAGGCTGTATGCCCCAAGTGCGAGTCAATCTCCAATATAGCCCGTCTTAACCGCGAGTTTATAAAGGCAAAACTGGCCGATTAGCAGAGTGTAGGGCGATGCTTGCCCGTGTTTTTACCAACTAAGTATATATGCCGTGTCGGACACTTTCCGACACGGCTATTTTTATGTACTTTCTTCTATACCCTTAGCCATACTATTCCCATACATTAGAAAGGGAGATGACTCGATTGTTGTCCAGTAGTTGCTCGGTATATGTCCGGTACATGTTCGGTGTAACACCGGACAACTACCGGACATATAGCGGACATGTACCGGACATGTACCGGACATATGCCCAAGGAAAGATATAGGTATAGTATGGGAAAGGTATGGCTATTCATTTCTTCCAGGAAGATGAAGGCTGACCAGTTTACTGTCAGTACCGGAAGCCGATGGGGATGTTGTTGCTCGTGCTTTGGCAGACAGCGGATGCGAAATGTATTGCTGTCTGTACGAGATTAGACCATTGTGATTGGGTCAGATGGCTGAGATTATCGTTGCTGTCCCCCGAACGTGTTAATTCGCACAGGAAACCTGCGTTGAAGTTGTCGCCTGCACCTACGGTACTGATGATGCGGTTGGCAGGAATTGCCTGTGCTGTGAAGTCCATTCGTCTGCCGTTGGTAAAGACGGTGATTTGTCCGGCACCTGCTGTAAATATGAAATTGGTACAGTAGGGCAGGATATGTTTGTAATATATTTGTTCGGCATTGCGTGTACCGAACATTATGTCAAAGTCATCAGCACTGCCGCGCACGATGCTGCTGTGTTGCATGTTCCACTGTATGACGGGCAGCAGTGTTTCCAACTCGTTTATATGCGTGCGACGGAAATTGATGTCGTAATATATGGTAGCGCCTGCCTGGAAGGCATTCTGGACAACGGTTTCGACCTGTTGCCGCATTCCATTGCATATTGCGTAGTATGAACCGAACAGCAATGTGTCGGAAGGTGTGAAATCGGGTAGGGGCCAGTTGTCCTGCAGATGCGGGATGTCTTTGTAGAAATTGTATTCGGCATCGCCGTTACTGTCAAGAAAGGCTAATGCCAGTGAACTTCTCATACCATCGTACAGGCGGAACCAGTCTGTCTGGACGTGATTCTGCCTGAGATAGTCAAGTGTCTG
This sequence comes from Prevotellaceae bacterium UBA6974, assembly GCA_002450165.1. GTDB lineage: Bacteria > Bacteroidota > Bacteroidia > Bacteroidales > Bacteroidaceae > Physcousia. The sequence goes on from DJYQ01000012.1 coordinate 29,728, forward strand.
TCGTCCTATGCGATCGTTACCAGCATAGCCGATAAATGCGCATGGTATGCCGGCACGGCCAACGGATATGATCGAATTGAACGAACTGCCGCCCGGTGTGGCTGAAAACGGCTGACAGGTACCTTGGACCGTGTCGTGGCGAAACAGTATGTCCATCACGGTCTCGCCCATGGCGATTATGCGCTGAGTGGCTGGGTTCACGGTTCAGTAGTATGTAATCTGGCGCAAATCTACACGGTATTCGGTGGTCTTCTCTCCGCTGATGTCATAGTCGGTACGTGCCATGGCACGTGTCCAATTGCCGTGTTCGTCTTCCTCCATTATGCGGTAACGTGTGATGGATTCGTAGGGGTCGCCCTTGGTGACGATTTCCTTTTCCTCCACGAGATTGCCCTTTTCATCGTAGGTACAGGTGAAATGGCTTTCGCCGTCGATGCTTTCCTGATCGTATTCCGAAACCAGACCGTCCTGGTTGTAGCTGATATGGGTGTCGAACCAGCGATGGCAAAGTGGGTCAAACTTCTGTATCAGCACAATCTGTCCCTTGTTGTCACGGTATATGCGTATGGCTGTGGTGTCGTTTTCGTCCAGGTAGTATGTTCCGCGTACCAGCTCGCCGTCCTCGTCAAATTCCATGCGTCGATTGTTCCAGCTCATGGTGTCCTCGAGCTGGCGTCCGTTCCTGTCGCTTACATAGGATTGGGTGACAACCTGCTTGACGGGTCCGCTGACTTCAATCAATTTCATATCTGGCGTGCGTTTGTTGCAACTGACCATCGCCAGGACGATAGCCGTCAGGCACAGTACCGAAAGGGGTTTGTTCTTCATTATTCGGCTATAATCGTAAATTCTGCTCCGCTGGCGAAGTCCTGACCGTTCTGGCTGGATAGTGCCTTGAAACGGAAATAACGTGCTTTTACAGGTGTGGGGAGCATGACTTTTTTCTCCTTCATGTCGTTGGCAAATGTACCGGACAAAACGACATTTCCCCAATTCTTGCCGTCCTGGCTGACCAGGATCTCGTAGTTCTTGATATTGCCGTTGGGGCCGTCCTGACGCGGCAGGTATGTGAAGCCCTTGATGGTCTTTGTCTCGGCACAGTCAAAGTCAACCCAGTGTGGGTAGCTGGCTACGGTAACGCTGTACATTGTGTGCCAGATGGTTGAAGGGTTGCCGTCTGTCATTCGGCTTGCCTCCTCGCCGGTTTCCTGGCTGCTGGCAAATATCACTTCGACAGGAATGTTCTCGATCTTATCGAATGTCATGGTTGTCTTGAGGGCGGTATTCTGCTTGTTCCATGCGATGACGGTTCCACCGTTCTTCAGATTGAACTTGCCTGTGAACGGTTTTGCCTTTTGTCCTGTAACCTGATACATCAGTTTAGCATCCTTGGCAAATGTGCTGATGCTTACGTTGCCGGCACGATCACGGGAAATGCTTATGGGCATCTCGCCGCTGGCACTTACTTTTGCATTGGTGCTCAGGTCCGTAGTCCTTGTTACAGGTCGGATTATAAAGCCGAAGTTATGTTCAGCTCCCTTAACGCGGTCAATTTCCAAAGGACCACCCTGTCCACAGCTGTTTCCTCCCAGTCCATTAACCTTCAAATCCAAATGCAGGAATGTTCCGTCGCTCGCTGGCAGGTCGCAGGGGTGCTTTGCGTCACGTAGTTGCTGGGCACTATATGGGAGTGCAGAGGTACACATACTGTCGGTCATGCAGACAAACTGCATACCATTGCCTTGTGCATCTTGCAGCGAACACCAGCGAACAGCCTCGCGATTGCCCATGCTTTGTGGCTTGGGGAACTGGACAAACTGGTCAGCGACACGGCTCTTGTAAAGCCCTATGAACGAGCCAGTGCGTCTGTCGTTGTAGTTATTCAGGGGACCGCGTCCGTAATAGGTATATTGGTCAAATGACTTATCCAGTTTCATGACATAACCGAGGCGTGGAAGTGCGATTGCCGGGTCACTGGTGATTATGCTGCTTTCCAGTTCGATTGTACCATCGGTATAGACTGTATAGATCTGGCTGGTCGTGAATTGGAAATTGTTCTTGCCCTTGCTCAGTATTGTCAATGCGACAACAAAGGCGCCATCTTTGCGATTCTGCACAGTATATGTTTCTACCGAGTGTTTCAAATCGGAAAGACCGGCATTGTTCCATGCACCCCATGCCCAGTTGTCATTATCTACTGGAGCACGGTATGCATCCAGCTGAGGCCCATACGATCCTGTCTGGCCAATAACCAGACAGTTGCCATACGTCAGGGATGTTATGGCACCTGTCTCCAGGCTGAATTTGACGCTGAAGTTCTTGCCTTTCAAGCTTAGCTCCTTATCACTTTTACTTGATGCTATGTTATCTTTCACTATAGCAGCCTGTGCGGCAGCTGAAGTCGGAACGTCTGACTTCTTTACGGGTAGTTGCTCGTTCATCTGCTCATAGCCTTTCTTGGCCCATGGCATATCCTTGTCAAGCAGGAATGCAATGTTAACGTAATATTCACATTCCGGTCTCAGATTCCACTTATCAACAGGAAGCGTATATGTTCTCCTCTCGCGTGAGCCTTGGGTATCCAGTATTGCTGCAAACTGTCCGCTTTGTACTTTCTTGCCGTCTTCGACCAGTGTCCAGACCATCGTATAGTCCCCAAGGGTTGTAAAGTAGTTCTTGTTGAATACCTCAATCAGTCCCTTGTTGATATCGATGGCTTTTACGCCAACATTCTGATAGACCTTCTTCACTTCGTAATACTGTGGTTTTGGACTCAGGTCAGGCAGCATGATGCCATTCATGCAGAACATGCCATCGTTTGGCCACTCTTTGTGGTCGCCGCCGTAACCCAAGAACTTTGTCCCATCTGCCTTGTATGTGTCAATGGCTTGGTCGCACCAGTCCCATATAGCTGCGCCGCAGAAGAAATTGGTACTTTCAATGGCTGCCCAGTAATCTACCAGGTTACCCATGCTGTTACCCATGGAATGGGCATATTCCGAAATATGGAACGGATACTTGATACCTTTGTCCGTGCCTTTCACGGCATAACGGACCCATTCAACGGATGGGTACTGGTTTGAACCCATATCTACAATGTTGTTATTACGCTCGTATTGGATTGGACGTGTTTTGTCGAAAGCCTTTATTGCCTCGTATGCCTTTACAAAGTTCTTGCCCGGACCTGCCTCATTACCCAATGACCATATTACGATGGATGGGGCATTGATATGGGCACGGACCATTTCCATGTTTCGGGCAACGTGGGCGTTCTCAAACTCAGGAACATGGCTTAGCGAGGCTGCTCCATAATAGTACTCGTGTGATTCAATATTGCTCTCATCCTCAAGGTAAATGCCATACTTGTCGCACAGATAGTACATATATGGGTCGTTGCTGTAATGGGACATGCGTATATGGTTAATATTGGCTTGCTTCATCAGGAAAACTTCCTTCAGCATCTGCTCGCGTGTAATGGCGTGACCTGTTGACGGGTTGTTCTCATGACGGTTGACTCCCTTTAGTTTCACAGGCTTGCCATTGACATAGAAATAGCGTCCTGCCAGACCAAATTCGTCATCCTTTGCCGTGGTTTCCTTGATCTCGACCTTGCAGACGCCAAAAAATACGCTTGTCATATCTATGGTTTTGCCAGACTTGTTCTTCAGACTTGCTACAAGCAGATAGCGCCAGGGTTCTTCGGCATTCCAACCATGTGCATTGTTTATTTCCAGTTTGTCGTTCAGTTTTGCACCGGTTTTTGTAACCACAACCTTATCGGTTTCATCATTATATAATTTTACGGGGAATATCTTGTATTCCATTTTGTAGTTTTCTGGCTTTTTTGCACCTGTCAGTTCGGCGTCAACAGTCATTACGGCTTTGCCGTTTTGGAAACTTTCTGTGCGCACAGCCAAATCACGGATACTTACAGTCGGAACACTGGTCAGGTATGTGCTACGGAAGATGCCTGGCAGACGAAACATATCCTGGGCCTCAAGGAAACTGCCGTCACTGTTGCGATAAACCTCAACAGCAACGATGTTATCACCCTTTTTGTTTAGATATGGTGTTATGTCAAATTGTGCGGTATTACGACTGTTCTTGCTATAGCCGACATATATGCCATTAATCCATAGATAGAAGAAACTGTCCACACCATCGAAATTGATAAATACCCTGCGGCCTTTCCACTGGGCAGGAACCGTGAAATTGCGACGGTACGAACCAACTTCATTGCGATATTTGTATGTGTAGCGGTTATGGTTTTTAGGCTCACGCATAACGCCGCCCTTCCAATCGTCAACTGCAACGTAGTGTTCGAAAATAACCGGTTGGTTTACGTATATGGGAGAACCCCATTTCATTGTGCCGTCCTTTTGCAAACCTTGTACATTCCAACACCCCGGAACGGTAATGTCGTCCCAGTTGGATACGTTATAGCTTGTTTTATAAAAATCAGCAGGACGTTCCTCGGGGCTCTTAACCCAATGGAACTTCCATTTGCCATCCAAACTCTGCCAGAAAGGACTGTTTTCCGGTAATACTTGTTTTGCGTTGGACTCGCTGTCGAAATGGAACATCCATGCACTTGGCTGCTCCTTGTTCAGTGATAGGTTTTCGGGGCTTTCCCATTCCTTGCCAGTGGGAGTTTTTTCTTTTCCGTAATGGAAACCTTTCAGGTTATCTGCAGACAGTATTCCACAGATAAAAGTTGCTGCAAAAAAAACGGTCAGGATTTTTTTCATTTTTATTTCTGGTTAAGTTTTTCGTAATTGTGCATGACAAATATATAAATAATCCGTCAATGCTACAAATTATGCCCCAAATATGGCATTGCTTTACTTAAATTTTTTTCTATAAACAGCAAGAAAGGGTAACCTCACGGCTACCCTTTCCTCGACTCAGATTGTTTTAGGTATTAAAAAAGCATAAATGTGTTCATTTTACAGGATGGTGGCTTAGTGAGTCTTGTCCGATTTCCGAAGCCTTTGCCGAGGTGTTCTCCATACTGTTTGGCAATTGTGTAAATTCGGAGTCAGGATCCTCGACATTCTGTTCTGCCCAAAGAGTGGGAGAGCTTGTGGAATCATTCACAAAACTGTGCTGGGATGCCATTCCTATTGTCAATACTATGGCTACCATGGCAGCAGCACGGTACAACGGGCGCATTCTGTGGTACAGGGTAATTCGCTTTGCCTCCACTTTCTTTTCTGTTTCGACAGTCAGAGACAATATCCTCTTGTCGAATTCCTCGTCCAAATGTTCACCTGCCAATTTACCGTTAGCGACAAATACATCGCGGTATTGTGCCAATGATTCAGGAATGTTTTCCTGCGAGAAGAATGCATACAGAATCTGCTCTTCCTGGATTGTAGTCTTACATTCCCAATAGTGCTCCAGCAGTTGTTCAATGTACTTGTAGTCCATAATTGTTTCTTCTCCGTTCTAAAAGGTTAGACGAACAAGTTTGTAAAATGTTACAGTGTTGATAATTTTTTTTTGATTTTTTGTCTTGCGCGATGCAGATATACCCTTACCTGCGATTCATTCATCCCCAATTCGTCTGCTATTTTTGCAAAACTTTGTCCCTCAACTTCGCGCAGCACCATAATCGAACGTTGTACCTCGGGAAGTCCGTCAATTACCGTACGGACCATGCTTAACCCTTCCTTTTGTTCCAGTTGTACAGACGGATCATTTGCAGATACGTGGCAGTCTCTATCCTCGTCAATAGACATATTGCTGCGTCCGGCTTTTTTCGTATAGTCCAAAGCCTGATTACGACAGATTGTAATGGCCATGGCCTCCAGTGAATTTATATTACCCCATTCTTCACGTCTGGCCCACATTTTCAAAAGCGTATCCTGTACAACATCCTCGGCTTCCTGACGGTTCAGTGTTATTCTCAACGCCAGTCTGAACAGCATGTCCTTCAGAGGCAGAATGTTATTTTTGAAGATATTATCCATTAAACAATCGTTGTTCCGTTTTTGGCAGCGATATCGTTATAATGAGTTACTACTACTCGTGAAATACCCTTGGACAAGGCATCAAATGCATTATCCAGCTTTGGAATCATTCCGCCGGATATGACCCCTTCTGCTTTCAGTTTTGAATATGTTTTTGCATTGATAAGCTTAATAACTGAATTTTCGTCTTCGGGATTGTGCATAACGCCTGGCATTTCGAAACAGAAGGTTAATGTCACGTCATAAAAAGGTGCAAGTGACTTGGCTACTGTAGATGCCATCGTGTCGGCATTGGTGTTCAGAATCGTACCTTGACCATCATGAGTCAGAGGTGCAATGACAGGGATGATATTGTTTGCCAACAACGCTTTTAGTGCTTTGCCGTCTGCCTTGTCAACATCGCCCACATAACCAAAATCTACCATTTCTTCGTGTCCGTCATTCAGCTTAACTTTTTGGACGGGACGCTTATGGCTGCGGATAATATCCATGTCAGCACCGGTAAGACCAATTGCATTAACTCCCAGAGATTGTAATTTGGCAACAACCGTTTTGTTGACTAAGCCTCCATATACCATTGTTACCACGCTTAGCATATCCGAATCAGTGATGCGGCGACCTCCGACCATCTTGCTCTCTAATCCCAATGACGCAGCAATCTTGGTCGCGCGCCTGCCGCCACCATGAACCAACACTTTGTTTCCGTCAAGAAAAGCAAATTGATTAAGGAGCAGTTCAAGCGAAGCTGTGTCCTCGACTACGGCTCCACCCACCTTTATGACATTCAGTTTATCCACTTTTGTTATTCCAGATATGTATATCCGTATAATCCTGCCCTGTAATTACTGATGAACTCCTTGCCCTCGGCCTCGGTTATCTTGCCATCCTTGATGGCACGGCTTACCCAAATTTCCAAACGACGGACAAGTTTCTTGGGCTCATATTGTACGTATTCCAGGACATCGGCTACGGTCTCTCCGTCAATAACCTTGTCGATGCTATAACCGTTTTCCTCGTCGCTGTCCAGCGAGATGTGAACGGCATTTGTATCACCGAACAGGTTGTGCATATTACCCAGGATTTCCTGATATGCGCCAACCAGGAATACGCCTATATAGTAGTGTTCTCCCTGTTTGAACTTATGCAATGGCAGATAACTTGTTTGCTGCCCGCCATTGACATAGGCACTGATTTTACCGTCACTGTCGCATGTGATGTCCTGTAATGTTGCACTGCGCGTGGGCTGTTCTTCCAGGCGCGCGATTGGCATAATCGGAAATAGCTGGTCAATACCCCACGAGTCTGGCATACTTTGAAAAAGGCTGAAGTTACAAAAATATTTGTCAGCCATCTGTTTGTCCAGTTTGCGCAGTTCGTCTGGCACATGTTTCTGGTGATGAACCAATTCTGCTACCTCATGGCTAATTGCCCAGTAAAGTGATTCAATCTGGGCACGGGTCTTCAAATCGATAATGCCGTGACGGAATAAGTCCAGAGCTTCTTCGCGTATATCCTCGGCATCATGCCAGTCCTCCAGCATCGAGCGACTTGACAGCTTGTCCCATATTTCTGTCAGGTCATGTACCAGTTTGTGATCATCTTCTCCTGGCTGGAAATCCTCAGGCATCTGTGGAGCGGTAACGCTTTCCATGACATCAAGTATCAATACGGAATGATGTGCAGTCAGACTTCGTCCTCCTTCCGTTATTATGTTAGGATGGGGGATATTGTTGTTGTTGGAGGCTTCGACAAAAGTGTACACGCAGTCATTCACATACTCCTGAATGCTATAGTTTACACTACTCTCGCTATTGCTGCTTCGAGTGCCGTCATAGTCAACACCCAGTCCACCGCCACAATCAACAAACTCGATGTTACATCCCATTTGATGCAACTGAACGTAGAACTGTGCTGCCTCTTTCAAAGCGGTGCTAATATGGCGTATTTTTGTGATTTGGCTTCCGATGTGAAAATGAATAAACCTAAGACAATCCTTTAGCTCCATTTCTTCCAGAATCTGCAGTGCAGTCAGAAGTTCGGTGCTGTTCAGACCGAACTTACTTGCATCGCCGCCGCTTTCACTCCATTTTCCACTTCCACTTGAAGCCAGTTTTATGCGTACGCCCATATTTGGTTTGACACCGAGCTTTGCGGCCGTTTCAGCAATGATTTTTAATTCGGGGAGTTTCTCAACGACCAAATAGATACGCTTTCCCATTTTCTGGGCCAGCAGTGCCATCTCGATAAAATTCTGATCCTTGTGGCCATTACAGATTATCAGACTGTCGCTGTCCATGTTTGTTGCCAGAACGGCATGTAACTCAGGCTTGGAACCTGCCTCCAACCCCAAATTGTAACGCTTGCCGTGCGAGATGATTTCCTCTACGACAGGACGCATCTGATTAACCTTGACAGGATAGATGATAAAATGTTCCCCCTGATAGTCGTACTCTTTGCCAGCTTTGCGGAAACAGGCATCTGTCTTTTGAATGCGACTGTCCAATATATCCGGAAAACGCAAAAGCATGGGGGCTGAAACATGTCGGGTTTCCAAGTGATCCACAACTTCCTTCAAGTCAATCTGGACTCCATTTTTCTTGGGTTCCACATAAACATGACCTTTGTCGTTGATTCCAAAAAAGTTAACGCCCCACCCTTTGATGTTGTAAAGTTCTTCCGAGTCTTCAATTCGCCATTTTTTCATCTAATATTGACAGTTGAGATTGATGATTAAAATTATATTCCTGTTGCCTGTCTCAGCAATCTGACACTTTCTCCTACTTTCTCACGTGTTTCCAATAGATTTACATTGAAAATATACTGAGCCTTTTCATAAAAAGGTTCACGTATCGTCAGCATTTCCCGTATATAGTCGGTCAGTTCCTCTGGGGACTTGTCCAGGATTAGCGGCCGCACGGTCTTGCCCATCTTCAGGTGTTCTGCCAGAACCTCGGGACTGGCTTTCAGATATATTGTTGTACACAGGGAGTTCATATAATCCATGTTGTCAAAAAAACATGGTGTTCCACCGCCACAACTGATTATAACATTCTCGAACTCTGCTACCTCATGCAGCATATTGTGTTCGATTTTGCGAAAACCTTCTTCACCGCGTTCCTGAAATATCTCAGACACTTTTTTTCGGAAACGCATTTCGATATACCAATCCAAATCGTAGAACTGACGTCCCAACTCCTTGGCCAAGGCATGGCCTATTGTGGTCTTGCCCGCACCCATGTAACCGAGTAGGATAATACTTTTCAACTGTATTTGTTTTTTTTCTTTTTTTGTGTCGGAGCAGGTGCGTTATTCACTATTTCCATACATTCTTCGTATGACAGATTTTCTGCACGCTCATGCATGGCTTTTGGCAACTTATAGTTTGTTTTCTTATATACAATGTATGGGCCGTATCGTCCGTCCAAGACTTCAAGGTCCTTGTCCTCAGGGAATGATTTCAGGTGTTTCTTTGCGTTCTCCAGACGCTGCTGCAGAATCATTTGAACGGCCTTTTCCAGCGAGATTTTCATGGGATCCATTTCCTTGGGGATGCTGATATACATCTTGTCAATATTGATATATGGACCATACTTGCCGGCACCAATCTTTACGATACTGCCGTCAAATTCTCCAAGCTCACGCGGAAGGCGGAACAATTCCAAGGCTTCTTCCAGCGTAATGGTTTCCATGCTTTGTTCTGCTTTGAGCTGTGCAAAACGCGGTTTTTTCTCATTCTCGGTACTGCCTATTTGGACAACCGGACCGAAACGCCCTATTTTGACGGTTACCGGCTCCCCGGTCTTAGGATCATTGCCCAGCACGCGTTCGCCTACACGATGTTCGTTATATGTATTCAAACTTTGTTCCACTTTTGGCTCAAAATCCTGATAGAAGCTGCGGATTACCTTTGTCCACTCGGTCTTGCCTTCTGCGATATTATCAAACTCTTTCTCAATATCAGCCGTGAAGTTGTAGTCCATTATTTCCGGGAAATTTTCCTCAAGGAAATCATTGACTACGATACCGGTATCGGTAGGTAGGAGCTTGTTGCGTTCAGCTCCCAAAGTGATTGTTTTCTCTTCGTGAAGTATATCGCTTCCATTCAGGGTCAATATGCAATACGGAACGCTTTCACCGGGCTTATCCCCCTTTACAACATATTCACGATCCTGAATTGTCGTTATGGTTGTTGCGTAGGTAGATGGACGTCCAATTCCTAATTCTTCCAGCTTTTTGACCAGAGATGCTTCGCTGTAGCGCATTGGATGTTGTGCAAAGCGCTGTGTAGCGACAATTTCCTTTACTTGCAACTCCTGACCTTTCTGGACTGGCGGCAGAATGTTATTACCATTGCCTTCGTCATTGTTTTCATTGTCGTTGGTAGTTTGATATACTTTCAAAAAACCATCAAACTTGACAACTTCGCCTGCTGCTGTAAATGAATATTTGTCGTTTTTGTTATTTTGATTAACTATTGTAATCACGGTGCGCTCCATATTTGCGTCAGCCATTTGGCTGGCAATGGTGCGTTTCCAAATCAGTTCGTAAAGGCGGCGTTCCTGACTGCTTCCCTGAATCTTGATACGGTCCATATACGTTGGACGGATAGCTTCATGAGCTTCCTGTGCACCTTTGCTGGAGGTGTGGTAGTTACGCGTTTTTACATACTCCTTTCCCATGCTTTCCGCGATTTGCTGTTTGCATGCTCCAAGGCATAGGGTGGACAGATTGACGCTGTCTGTACGCATGTACGTAATCATACCGTTTTCGTATAGGCGTTGTGCAATCATCATTGTTTGGGCAACACTCAGCCCCAGCTTGTGCGCAGCCTCCTGTTGCAGTGTACTCGTTGTGAACGGTGGTGCAGGCACACGCTTGGTAGGCTTACTTATTATTTCGCTTACCCGCAAATCAGCACCTTTGCATGTTTCCAGAAAATCCTCAGCTTCCTTCTTTGTGGCAAAGCGGTGTGTCAGTTCCGCTTTTACCTCCTTGTTATCGGTAGTAAATAAACTGGCAGTAACGCGGTACGAATCCTCTCCCTTGAAATTGAGTATTTCCCTCTCCCGTTCTACAACCAATCTCACTGCAACGCTCTGTACGCGACCAGCACTCAGTGCCGGTTTTACCTTGCGCCACAATACGGGGCTCAGCTTAAAGCCGACAATACGGTCCAGGACACGGCGAGCCTGTTGAGCATTGACCAGATTACGGTCAATGTGTCGTGGATTCCGGATGGCCTCCATAATGGCATTTGGGGTAATTTCGTGGAATACTATACGTTTTGTATGACTCTCGTCAAGCCCCAGAACTTGTGCCAAATGCCAACTGATAGCTTCTCCCTCACGGTCTTCATCGGAAGCAAGCCATACAGTTTCGGCTTCGGAAGCCATTTTCCTCAGGGTTTGTACTACTTTTTGCTTGTCCGAGGGTATTTCATATTCAGGCTCGAACGATTCTGTATCTATACTGAAATTCTTTTTTTTCAGATCTCGAATGTGTCCGTAACTGGATTGGACTACATAGTCATTACCAAGGAATTTCTCAATGGTCTTTGCCTTGGCAGGACTCTCCACAATAACCAGATTTTTCTTCATATTCCAACGGATAATTGCGATTGTGCGGTCACAAAGATATAGGATTTTTCTCACTATCGATATGTTCTTTTTCTTTTTTTTCGTTAAAAAATTTCGCCTATACATAATTTTATATATCTTTGTCTTCGACAAAATTGAATGCTATATGATACACGATTTCAACGTTTATTTTCAAGCTCAGACGCCACTTATGCAGATGTACTGGGTTATTGCCATTTTCTCCAGTGTGGTATTCATTATACAGATGATTCTCAGCTTTCTCGGTGTCGGAGATTCGGGGGATGCCAGCGATGTTGATGTCAGTTTTGACGGGGACGGTGGGGGTGATGCCCTTGACCACAGTGGTGCCATGCACCTTCTCAGTATTCGCAATGTAATATACTTCATGCTTGGCTTCGGGTGGAGCGGTATCAGTTTCCATCGTGCGATAGAAAACCAGATAGTGTTGGGCATTGTCAGCGTACTTACAGGTTGTCTTTTTGTTGCTATATTCCTGACATTGTTCCGTCAGATGCTTAAGTTGCAGAGTAACGGTGCGTTTGACATAAACGATGCTGTTGGCAAGATTTGTCAGGTATATATGCGTATTCCTGCAGACGGCATGGGCAAGGTTCAGGTTAGTTTTAACGGTAGCATACAGGAACTGGATGCACGCAGTGCTGGTCCCAATTCTATCCAGTCCGGGGCTAAAGTCCGTGTTACCAGTGTGGTAGGCAGGGTGTTGATAGTAGAAGAAGCATGACTTATTAAATTATAATACGTATGGAAATATTTGAAAATTTCGGAACAATGGCAGTTGTCGTTGCTCTGTTGGTAGTGGCAATAATTGCCTTCCTTGCCAATCGTTATCGCAAGTGTCCTGCAGACAAGATTTTGGTTATCTATGGTAGTGGCAGCGGAAAACGCAGCAGTAATTGCGTGCATGGTGGCGGTGCATTCGTTTGGCCTGTAATTCAGGATTATGCATACATGAGCCTGACTCCTATTGGCATTGATGCAAATCTGACCAATGCCCTCAGTCGTCAGAACATCCGTGTTGACGTACCATGTCGTTTTACTGTCGGTATAAGTACGGATCCTGAGTATATGACTGCCGCAGCAGAACGTCTCTTGGGCCAAAATGCCCAGCAAATCCAGGAAATGGCTCGTGATATTCTGTTCGGTCAATTGCGTCTTGTAATTGCTACAATGTCTATCGAGGAGCTTAATAGCGATCGTGACAAATTCCTGGAAGCCATAACGGCAAATGTTGAAGTTGAACTGAAGAAGATAGGTCTGAAGCTGATTAACGTAAACGTTACCGATATCAAGGACGAGAGTGGTTATATCGAAGCTCTTGGTCAGGAAGCCGCAGCCAAGGCTATCAATGAAGCCAAGGTACGTGTGGCTGAGCAGGAGAAAGTCGGTGAGATAGGTAAGGCAGAGGCGGTTCGTGAAACGCGTATCCGTACAGCCGAGGCAAATGCTCAGGCTGTCAAAGGTGAGAACGAGGCAAAGATTGAAATTGCCAACTCCGAGGCTAATCGTCGAGAGCGTGAAGCTGAGGCACAGCGTAAGGCTGTAGCTGCTGAAAAGGTAGCACAGGCTCAGGCTCTTGAGGAAGCATATGCTGCTGAGCAGAAGGCCGAGACAGCACGCGCAGACCGCGAGCGTGCAGCGCAGGCGGCTAACGTCCTTGTCAGTCAGGAAACGGAGAAGAAGAAGACTATCATAGCTGCAGAGGCAGAGGCAGAGAAGAAGCGTGTAAATGCCAAGGGTGAAGCTGATGCAATCTATGCAAAGATGGAAGCCGAGGCTAAGGGTCTGTACGAAATTCTTACCAAGCAGGCCAGTGGTTATGACAAGATGATTCAGGCTGCTGGTGGAGATGCGACAAAGGCATACACACTGCTCTTACTAGAGAAGCTTCCGGAACTTGTTAAGACACAGGTAGAGGCCATAAAGGGCATAAATATAGACAAGGTAACCGTATGGGACGGTGGCAGTAGCGCAGACGGCAAGGGAGGCACCGCCAGTTTTCTGGCAGGTCTAATGAAAAGTGTTCCGCCACTCAGTGATCTTTTTGACCAGGCAGGAATGTCTCTTCCCGAATATCTTGGTCGGGCAAAGTCCGAGCCACAGGCATCACCTGTCCAGGCTGACCAGGAATAAAAATAATCCCAGTGACTTTTTTATATGTCACTGGGATTATTTTCTTATCCCCAAAAGAAATAGCTAAAGCCAACAGCTGCGCAGATACCGGCAAGGTCGGCAAGAAGTCCGCAAGCAACGCTATGGCGGAACTTAGTTATGCCTACGCTGCCGAAGTAGATTGCCAGGATGTAGAATGTTGTATCGGTGCTTCCCTGGATAACACTGGACAGGTGACCGACGAATGAACATGTGCCGTGACTTGTCCACGTCTCAATCATCATACCACGGGCTCCTGCACCATTCAGAGGCTTGAGCAGGGCAACGGGCATGGCATCTACCCAGTCGCTGTTTACGCCGCATAAGTCAACAATATTGCGCAACCCCGTCTGTACGAGTTCCAAAGAACCGCTGGCACGGAAGACCCCAATTGCAACAAGCATTGCCACGCAATAAGGGATAATTGTAACAGCAGTCTGGAAACCGCCCTTGGCACCTTCGATAAATGACGAGAATACGTTCAATTTCTTTCGCATGCCGGAAAGCATGAAAATAGCAATCGTACCTAAAAGAATCATGCTTGTCAGCAAGTTGCAAAAGTTCTGTACCTCCTCGCTTGTCTTCATCCCATGTATAGTCCAGAACAATGATACCACAAGTGCGGCAATTACCGCAAACATAACCAGGAAGGCACGACGAAACAGGTTTATCTTTTGATATAGGGATACAACAATAAGTCCAGTCAGTGTGCTGCACATTGTGGTAAGAAGAAGCGGAATAAAGACATCCGTAGGTGTAGCTCCTGCTGCAGCCATGGCACTGGCACTGCCAAATTCGGTAAGCATTGCCTGTGAGCGGTATGCCATGATACTTACAGGTATGATGGTCAGTCCGCTTGTGTTGAGCACAAGGAACATTATCATGGCATTGCTGGCGGTATCCTTTTTGTCATTGATGCTCTGCAGCTCCTGCATGGCCTTCAGTCCGCATGGCGTTGCCGCATTGTCCAGCCCCAACATGTTAGCGGATATATTCATAAAAATAGCACCCAATGCAGGATGATTCTTTGGAATATCGGGGAACAGTTTTGTCAGTACAGGACTCAGGATTTTTGCCAGTTTATATACGAGGCCACTGTCTTCGCCAATTTTCAGCAGTCCCATCCATAGTGTCAGAGTGCCAGTCAGACCGAGAGTGAGGTCAAAGGCATATTTGGACATTTCAAACGTAGAGTTCATCATTCCAGGCAGGGCCTCGGTATCCCCCATGAATAACAGGCGCGCAACGCCAACCGTAATGCCGATTAGAAACAATGCGAGCCAAACGTAGTTCAGAGCCATATTTGTCTATATTTGGGTGTTTTATATACTTAATTCCGCACAAAATTACGGACTTTTATATTAGTAATCTTTGTTTTTCTACCGAGTTTATGTTGATTAACATGTTTTAACGGCAAAACAATGTGCATTGCTCTTGCAATAGCATAAATTTGCACGGTCATATATATAATTTGTGAAAATTTTTAATTTTCTTGCCATTCTCCTGTTGTTATGCATAGGAACTACCTATGTTGCCAATGCAGAAAATACGGATACCTTGACAATGAACGAGGTTGTCGTAACAGGGGTTCGTGAAGGTACCACACAATCGCAGCTACCCGTTACGGTCAGTGTTTTGGATAGGACAGAATTGTGCCGTACGTATCGTGCAGAAATTCTGCCATCACTCTTGGAACAGGTTCCAGGAGTCATGGTTACTTCACGCGGAATGATGGGTTACGGTGTAAGTACAGGAGCAGCCGGAGGCATATTGGTTCGTGGTCTGTCATCAAGTAATGCGCAAGTACTGGTACTGATAGACGGACACCCTCAGTATAATGGCATTTTTGGCCATTCTATCGCAGACAGCTACCAGACATTGATTGCAGACCGTGTCGAGGTCATACGCGGTCCGGCTTCTCTCCTGTATGGTTCGAATGCTATGGGAGGCGTAGTAAATATAATAACGCGACAGGTACCTGCGGCAGACAGTCTGGGCAGATGCGTCAACAGTAATACAAGCATTCAGGTTGGCGGTGGCAGTTACGGCACCTTTCAAGCCGAAGCTGCAAACCAACTGCGATATAGGAAATTCTACAGCACAATATTAGCACAATACGGACGTAGCGATAACCACAGACCCAACATGGGTTTCCAGCAGTACGGGGGGCTTGTCAAGTTGGGTTGGGATATTTCAAGCCATTGGACATTGACAGGCGACATGGACGTAACCCATTTTGACGCTTCCAACCCAGGTAGCGTCAGCAAACCAATGCTGGAAAATGACCAAATCATTACAAGGTGTCAGGCAAATGTCGTGTTGCATAATAGATATGGACGTCACTGTGGAGCCTTTAGCGTGTACGACAATTTCGGGTACCATAAGATTAACGATGGCTATGTAGCAGGCGGCACTCCGCAGACAGATCTGTTTAACTCGTATGATGCAGTAGCGGGTTTCTCGGCATACGAGAATCTTAATTTTTTTCTTAAGAATCCAATGTCGTTGACCGTTGGATTGGACTACAAGCACATTCATGGCCATGCGTGGTATTCTGACAGGATAACGGGCAAGACGGTAACAACTCCCAGACGTTTGAAGCAAAGTACCCTGAGTAACGAAGACGAGATAGCTACCTATGTTGATATACGCCAGCAGGCAGGAAAACGCCTCATTATAGATGCCGGTATCAGGCTTGATTACCACACACGCGCCGGACTTGAGGCCATACCGCAGGCAGGTATCATATACAAGATTATTCCTACAGGTCAGCTGAGAGCAACTTTCAGCAAGGGATTTCGTAATCCAACGATGCGAGAGATGTTTATGTATGGTACAGCCAACAGCGAAACACTGCATGCCGAGAGTATGCTGAACTACGAAATTGCATGGCGCCATACACCGTGTAACGGCAAGGTAGAATATGGAGTCAACATGTTCATATCAGATGGAAAGAATATGATACAGACCGTAAATGGGAAAAATATAAACAGCGGCACGTTTCTGAACAAAGGCATCGAAGCAGATTTTGTCTGGCACATATCCAGGCATTGGAGCATGAATACAAACCACAGCTATTTGCATCAGCGCAATGTAACTGTGGGAGCGCCGATTTACAAAGGTCATGTGGGCGCGGATATGAAATACGGTCGTTGGCAGGCATCAGCCTCGCTCACCATGTTGACAGGATTATGTACACAAGTCGCAGAAGATGTGGTCAGGGAGGATTTCGCCCTTCTGAATATTGCTGTCAGTTACCAGGCAGCACGATGTATGACATTGTGGGCGCGTGGCGAAAACCTGCTTGCCCAACGATACGAGATAAATTATGGCTATCCGATGCCGCGTGCAACATTCATGGCTGGAATAAAGGTAAAATTCTAACAAAAACGAAATAGATTATATTATGAAAAAGACATTGTCATTTTTAGTATTGGGGCTGTTGACGGCATCAAGCGCGCTTGCACAAAGCAATGTTTATGTAACACGTGAGATAACCCCCGAGTCTCTTGTCAGGATTTACAAGGCTCTTGGTCGCAAGGCAATCGGACGCGTGGCAGTCAAGATCAGTACAGGAGAATCTGAGAAGACTGGCTACCTGCGACCGGAATTCATCAAGCCATTGTTAGATGAGGTTAACGGTACGATAGTAGAATGCAATACAGCGTATGGCGGCAGCCGATGTACTACAGAGAAGCACTGGAAGGCCATCGAGGAACGCGGTTTCCTGCGGGTAGGCAAAGTAGATATCATGGATGGCGAAGATACGATTCACATTCCGCTGAAGGATACTTCGCGCTTGAAATACGACATTGTTGGAAGCCACATGCGCAATTACGATTTCATGATTAACCTGGCACATTTCAAAGGTCACCAGATGGGAGGTTTTGGGGGCGTGCTGAAGAATGCTTCCATAGGCGTAGCTTCCTCTGCAGGCAAAGCCTATATCCATTCGGCAGGTGTTACGGAAGATGTGGTAGAGTGCTGGAAGCATACTGGTGATCAGGATGGGTTCCTCGAAGCAATGGCTGCAACGGCACAAGGTGTACACGAGTATTTCAATGGAGGAAAGAACATCCTGTATATAAGCGTAATGAACAAAATGAGCATCGACTGCGACTGCAACGGCAATCCAAAGGCGCCCCTTATTGCTGATTACGGAATTGTCGCCAGCCTCGACCCCGTAGCCCTGGATCAGGCAACATATGACATCGTTGCCAATCTGCATAACGATGCACACAATAATACCAAACCATTGCTGGACCGTATAAGGAAGCAGAATGGAACACACACGATAGAATGGGCCGAAAAGATAGGCTTAGGCTCCCGCCAGTATAAACTTGTCAACTTGGACAGAAAACCAAGGAAGTAACAACAATGCTAAAAGTCGCGGTACTCTGGGTGCTGCGACTTTTTTACTGCAACGCATTCCATTTCAATAAGCCATGTGGGACGACACACAGGAGCCAGCGTTAATATGCACGGAATATTGGGGAAACGTTCTGCAAACATGTGTTTTACTGTCCTATAGTCTGCGATATCGCGCAGGTAAACGATTATCTGCATTACATCGTCAAATCCCATACCGCCTTCTTTCAACAACTCCCCGACATTCTCCCACATGCGCCGGGTCTGCAGGACTATATTCCCTACATGCATGACCTGACCCATGTTGTCAATCGAGGCAGTTCCAGAAATATAGGCATGATCACGGTCGCCGAAACGGAACAATGTGCCTCGTTCAAATGTCACGCCATACTCGATTGTCCTGTTCAGGTGGCTTAGAGCGTACAGATACTGTTGCTGTCCATGGCTGAATCCTGTCATCGCATACGAGCCGAACTGAATTAGTGCCCTGGGATCAGAAGGATTCCCACCTATACCGGTAGAGGAAATGTAATGTGTGTCCTGTGTAAGCCCGTTCGCTTCAAAGTTTTCGCGGCGCGCCACAACCAGACCCTTATACTGTGTATCGACATCACGAACAAAGAACCATGTGCGAATGCAGTTGTCCGCAATATTTGCCCCATGCGTCTCCAATGTCCTTTCGTACACGTCCAGCAGGTCCTGTGTCTGCTGGTAGCTTGACCCCGCATGGCTTATCATGCCCATCGTCCATATCTGGCGGTAGCCGTTGTGGCTCACTACTGTCGAGCCAAGGTTATCCGCATTAGCCAGCACATCCGTTCCGCATTGCATATAGACCCATAATGCAACCTTGCTACCGTCCAGCGGCGGTTGTTGGATATACGAAACGGTACATTTGCCATTGTCAATAATACAAGGCTTCTGGTTTGTGGCATCACTCAGGAAATAACGCTTGAATACAGGATTGGCACCTGCCAACTCATCGCTCTTCATCAGCAATGCCTCTGCATGCTGCAGACGTTCAATCTGTCCCGCAAACAACTCGTCACGAGGTTCCACACTGTACATTGCATGCCACTCACCAACCTTGCCGGCAGGTACAAAGCACGAGAGTTCAATACGTACCCCTAAATCCTCAAGATACAATACCTTGTATTCCATTTCCGCGCACAAAGGTAATAAAAAATAGAAATTTTACAGCATCTGCCGTTAGTATTTTGTACCTTTACATCACCTAAGGACACAAAAAAACAGCAAAACACCCGATGGAAAGCTATTCAGTACCGGCAATTCATACACGATCATGTACCATTTTGGGAAACGAGGCGATGCAGAAGCTGAACCGGAAGCGTGTGATAATTTTCGGTGTAGGCGGAGTAGGAAGCTGGTGTGCCGAAAGTCTGGTCCGTACCGGTTTGACTCACCTGACAATAGTAGACAGTGATACTGTGTGTGTTACGAATTGTAACCGTCAGTTGATGGCAACAACCAGTACTGTAGGACAGATCAAGGTTGATGCTATGAAACAGCGCCTGATGGAGATTAATCCCGATGCACAGATTACGGCATTGTCAACCCGTTACACACAGGATACTGCAGACCAGTTCCATCTGGAAGAATACGATGTGATAATTGACTGTATCGATTCCTTGCCGGACAAAGCAGATCTGATATTACGTGCCAGTAAGCTGTATCCCGATACGCTACTGTTGTCAAGTATGGGTGCTGCGCTGAAAAAAGATCCTACCAAGATACAGGTTGCGGAGTTTTGGAAAGTGGAAGGAGATGCCCTTGCCAGAGCGTTGCGTAACCGTTTCAAGCGCAGCAGGCAGTTTCCTGCACACAAATTCCAATGTGTATATAGCAAGGAACCTCCGCTGCCTAACCTGGTGGAGGGTGATGGCAACGGAAGTCTTGTTCACATTACATCTATCTTCGGTATGATGTTGTCGGGACTGGCGATAGAGTGGTTAGTGGATAAGGGTTAGTGGTTTAGCGGCAGGACCTTGCCTAGGAAGTAGGGTAGTTGCTTGCGCCACCACGGCCAGTCATGATCGACATCATATCCCCAGTAGTCAACCATTGCATGAATCCCCTTTTCGTGCAATATGGCATCCAACTGGCGTGTGCTATCGAGCAGTTCGTCTTCCCATCTTCCCTGTCCGACGCAGATAAAGATATGACATTTGTTGTACAGGTCAATCCAGGGGTGGTCTTTTGGCATCTGCCGTAGGAAGTCCAGTGGAGAATTTGCATATGTCAGGTCATCACTATAGTCAGGGAAACCATACGATGCACTGTACAATCCGCTCAGGGCAATGACTGTGTCAAAAATGTCTGGACGACGGAAAAAGAAGTTGGCAGCATGGAATGCTCCCATGCTGCATCCTGTGGTAATGAAGGTCTCATCGGGACGAATGCGCACGGCAGGTAGCAGTTCGTCTATAATGTAGTTGTACCAGCGTTCGTGCTGTTCGATGCGGTAGCGTGGATCGTTGGTGGTGTCGCTCCAGGTTTCGCCGTCTATGCCGTCACAGCATATTACACGAGCCTTACCTGATTCAATCCATGGGTCAAGGATGTTTATCATCCCGAAATTCTCATAGTCAAAGAATCGTCCGTTCTGACTGGGAAAAACCAGTATTGGATGTCCTTCCGTTCCGTAAGTTTTGTATTCCATGTCACGTCCCAGCGACTGACTGTAGTGTTTATGGTAATTCATAATTCAGGATTCGTTATTAAATTATGCCCTGTTACAAGTGTCGTACAGGAATTCGTCACGTTCTTCCTCGGTGCGGAAGCGGGCTATATATGCCTGATCACCCATAGCTGGTGCCAAGGCCTTGTCCACATGCGGAGCCATACACATTGCGTAGCTGTATTTATCCATGATTTCATCGTGGCTCATCACATATTGGCAATTGGCCCGACGGCCCGAATATACACAGTAATAATCGTCAGGTTCGGCCTTGTCCATGCGCTTGTCAAAGGCAATCATGTCAGCCCATATCTTGTACACGTTAACACTGTGTCCGTAGTTAATCATGTCCGGAGTATATCCGCCGCCAGGACGCATGTTGACTTCCAAGGCTACAAAGTCTCCTTCGTTGCCCAGTCCCTTGTGTGCACGGTCCAGCTGGAAGAATTCCAGATGTACGAAACGGCTTTGTACACCGAAAGCTTTTACGGTACGGCGCCCCCAGAAACGCAGGTTCTCGTTAATATCACGTTGTACATAGTACGTGCTGTCCAGATTGTAGTTAACAATGTCTGCAATGGAAGGCGGGCATACACACATACTTTCGAACAGGGGATTCCCCTTCGAGTCAATCACTGCATCGTATGTACAGATATTGCCCGTTACGAATTCCTCGATAACATAGCATTCGATATGAGGTGTTTCGCGGAAGAATACGTGCAGGGCCATCTCGTCTTCAATCTTGTGGGCACCACCAGCACCTACACCGATATCAGGCTTGGCGAATATCGGATAACCTGCCTCGTCGGCAAAATGGAGAACGGCTTCCAGTCCTTCGCTGGCCTTTATCTGGCGTGCTGTACGGATACCGCCTGCCGCATAGTATTTCTTCATCTCGGATTTCTCTTTGATGCTGTCGATGCGGTCAGTTTTTATGCCTGTAGTTATGTTGAAATCAGTGCGCAGGCGAGCATCCTGTTCCAGCCAATATTCGTTATTACTTTCCAACCAGTTGATGCGTCCGTACTTAGATGCAAAAAATGCCACAGCCCGATACATCTGGTCGTAATCCTCCATGTCCGAAACCCGATAATACTCTGTCAGCGCATTGCGAAGTCTTTCGTCAACCTCATTATATGGTGCATCCCCTATGCCAAGCACATTTACACCATTCTCCTTAAGAGCCGCACAGAAATTCCAGTAGTTCTCGGGGAAATGCGGCGAAACGAAAATAAAATTCATAGTCAAAATGTTAAGTTTGCGCCTGACAAATATAGGATTAATATTTGAAAAATATGTAAAAATGTCAGCAATATATCATATTGACATATATTTTTCATACTTTTGCATCCAGTTATGTTTACGCTGTTCTTGACAAGCAGTCCTTGCAACGATACCGATGGCGCAATTTTCGAAAAAAACGGATTGCGCGAAGAGTTGCTGCGACAGGTCCCTGTCGGAGCCTGTGCCTTGATGGTCGCATCAGATCCCAGTGACACCTGCGGCAACGATATGGCCAGTGTGGGATTGCGAGGTACGATGGAGCGCGCAGGAATGTCGTTCGCTTCATGGAAAATATTGGACAGGCGCAATCAGCATCAGGTTTCAGTTCTGGTAAGAGAATCGGACTTTATTATCCTGTGCGGAGGCCACGTACCTACACAACACCAGTTCTTCAGTCAGATATATTTGCGCGAGGAACTGCGTGCCTTCCAGGGAACGCTGTTGACAATCAGTGCAGGCAGTATGAACTGTGCAGACATCGTCTATTCCTTACCCGAATACCAAGGAGAGGCAATCAGTCCTACATACCAACGATTCTTTCCCGGTCTGGGACTCACCAGTGTGC
This sequence comes from Prevotellaceae bacterium UBA6974, assembly GCA_002450165.1. GTDB lineage: Bacteria > Bacteroidota > Bacteroidia > Bacteroidales > Bacteroidaceae > Physcousia. The sequence continues at coordinate 52,381 of DJYQ01000012.1, forward strand.
AGATTTTGCCACATTATTATATGTGGAAGGGAGGCAAGGTTGATGACCTTCTGGTATATGAGGAGATTGCCGCAGAAGACAGCCTGGGACGACGTTTCTATGTTTTTCCGGACGGGACCTATCTATTCAGCAAATTCGGGTACGAGGAAATACGAGGTGAATCCTATATCATAGAAAACGGCATATTCCGCCAAATATGCGAAGACGGACAAAAGGTTCTGTTGCCTATAATCTGAAAACTGCGTTCTAACTTTTCCACTTGGAAAATTGATTAGCCGGCCAGGGGATGGTGATGATTTTTTGTGATATTTTTAAAATTCGGAGTAAATTCTTCTTTCTTTTACCAAAAATCTGTAAATTTGCGCTGCATTTGGTTCACAAGACTGCGTAAATAGTCGAGTGCTAAGATGGGAATGCAGTGAGATTCTGCAACATTGCCCGATGCTGTAAGTCCTTTGTAAGGTAATACAGATGCCACTGTGTAACGGGAAGGCGTATTACTTTCGGAACGAGTCAGAAGACCTGCCAATGCCAGCGTAGTAGAACCCTGCGGGATTACGGGGGACGAAATCAATGCTGATATGATATAACCGCACGCTATATGCGTGCTATAATGCTATGTAGTCTAATGAGAAAACTAAATTACTATCTGCTGACTCTTGCGGTGCTGGCGTTCGTTGTGATAACGGAAGCCAGTGCGCAGAGTCTTAATTCACCCTACCTGAACAAGGTTTATGAATATGTGCCTGCCCCAGGTCAGTTTATCAACACCATGCCCGAGTGGGAAGATGGTGACGATGCAGGGACTATGGCAGCAAAGTGTACCGAACTGCTTGCCGATGAGGGTATGATTTGCCTTGGTGGCTTTGGTGGCTATGTAACTTTTGGCTTTGATCACCCAGTAGTTAACGTTGCAGGCGAGTATGACCTGTATATTATGGGTAATGCATTTGCAGGTACCGGCCTGACAGATGCAGGCAGTTCGGAGCCTGGAATTGTCATGGTCAGTCAGGATACCAACGGAAACGGTCTTCCCGATGATGAATGGTACGAGCTTAGCGGCAGTGCCGACATAGACAGTGTCGGCAAGGTGGTGTACAACTACGGGATTACCTACAAATACGCAGGCGAGAAGAAACCTATCGCATGGACTGACAATCAGGGAGGTAAGGGTGTTATGGTACGCAATGCATATCATGACCAGGAATATTTCCCCGCATGGCTGACAAGTGCAGGTTCCCTGACTTTTACTGGCACGTTGCTGCCTAAGAATATGTACAAGGACAGTGAAACCGGCCAGTTTGTCATGAGGTTTCTTCGCTATGGCTATGTTGACAACAAGCCTAATCTTATTGACGGCAGAAAGAACGAGGCATGTTGCTTTAACCTGGATTGGGCAGTTGACCATGAACGCCAGCCAGTTAAGCTCAGTCAGATTGATTTTGTGCGCGTATATTGTGCCATGAACCAGATTAACGGTCTGCTGGGCGAAACCAGTACCGAATTTGCGGGTGCCGAGGACCTGCACCCGTCAGCAGTACCTACAGCTGTGGTTGATATTGCAACATCCGGAACCCCGGAAGCCGGCATATACTACGATCTGACTGGTCGTAAGACAAGCCCCAACGCCAAGGGTGTGCTCATCACTAACGGAAAACTTATCATAAAGTAAACTATAACATTATTAATTATTAAAATTTTCAGCTTATGAAGAGAATCTTTACTCTTATGCTTGCCCTGGTGGCTGTAATAGGCATTCAGGCGCAGGGACACATCAATCTTCATCTGACAGGATGTACCGCCGCCGATGGTAATCCTACAGAGTTAACAGATGATGACGGTTATGTCGAACTATACTTCAATGTAGAGAGCGGCTACACCTTTGCCGGAGCCGAGATTTCCGTAAAACACGGTGAGACAGAGTTCTCGGCAGAATACGGTGCATCTGCTGGGTACTATTATTTTGAGGGCGGTAATCTGTTCTTAATGTATGACGACGACATAACCGAAGATTTTGATGTAACCATTACATGTAGGGAGGAGCAGGTCGGACCAGAACTGCCAGCAGTATTCTCGCCCGCAACCTTCGAGGATCTGGAAATCGCCGGAAACAGCGTATATCGCCCCGCATCATTTGTTCCCGGTGATAACAAGTGGCTCAGTGGTGCTGCACGTTTCAATACAAATGTAATGGACTGGAGCATGTATGGACTGGGCTATGGCTATTCGGCAATTCAGGCGGTAAGCTACAAGGCAGGTGCAAAAGTTTCGGACACCAGTGATGCTTATTTGCCATCTGCAGTTGGCGCTGCACAGGGCAACAATTATGCCACAATCAACATCATGAGTGCATTCGAGAAGATAAATTTCACGAAGACGACTCTCAGTGGTGTTGCCATTACCAATACGGCAACCAATGTATCTGCATTCATCAATGGCGACGGAATGAGCGTGGAAACAATAGGAGGAGTAAAGAAATATGGCCTCCCATTCCATCAGGATGACTGGTTCCTGCTCACAATCAAGGGTCTTGACGGTGAGACGGTTACAGGCACAATCGATTTCTATCTGGCAGACTATCGTACAGAGGGGAATTGGAAATTTGCCAAGAACTGGCAATGGGTTGACCTTAGCTCACTTGGTGAAATTGACGGTCTGCAATTCGAATTGTCTTCGACCAAGCACAATAATTACGGTATGTCAACTTCCGCATATTTCTGCATTGACAATCTGGGCGGCCAGCCAAGCGACTGCAATTTGGGCGACATGACTGCCGCCGTTCCTGCTTCAAACCTTGATGACGATGCGGCTTATGCAGTTACAACCGAGTATGTCGCACAATCTGTAACCTATACCCGTTCGATGACAACAGATTGGGGAACTATCTGTCTGCCATACGAGGTTAAGAGCAATGACGATGTCCAGTATTATGAATTGATGGGTGCTACGGCAGACGAACTCTCATTCCGACCCGTTACCAAGGTTGCTGCCGGTCAGCCGGCAGTATTCAGGAAACTGACTTCTGGCAGCGACGTAGAAATCAATGCCGAGAACGTTGTGCTGAAACCCGCAGGGCAGTATTTGACAACAGCCGAAACAGTACCTTCGAACTGGATTATGAATGGCACATTGACAGGTACTACGATTCAGGGCATGGACAAGTACTTTGTCGCTCAGAACAAGTTCTGGATTGCCGAAGATGAAACCGAGGTCAAACCATATCGCGGCTGGTTCCAGACAACAACCCCCAACAACACCCGCAGCATGGTCATCTCGGTTATTGACGGAGATGCAACCAGCGTCCTCACGATTGACGGCAACGGCAACCTGACCGAAGGCCAGATGTACGACCTCTCGGGCCGCAAGGTTAACGCCAATGCCAAGGGAATCGTTATCCAGAACAAGAAACTGATTATCAAGTAAACACTACGAAAACAACCGATATGAAAAAGACATTCGTACAGCCAATGGCACAAACAATTGCCATGGAAGCAGAAGGTCACATCCTGACAGGTTCTCAGCCAATGTCGTCCGGCGGCAGCAATGCCGGCGGCGGACCGACACAGGCAGACGTCCGTTACAATCCAATGGGAGAGTCCGGCAGCGATGTATTCCTGATGAACTGATTTGTTTATTCTCTACGGCCGCTCAGGTCGTAGAGAATACCATCCTTGCGGATGACAAGGCGGCCATTCACTAACAACTTGCTAACCTCGGGCTTAGCGCCTACAAAGACATCATCAATGCCCGTAGTGCGCGACAGGGAGGCAAGATCCAGTGTCTGGCCCTTTTTATTACCCCAGATGTACTCGACCAATTCAGGATAGTCGATATAAGGATTGCGGTTATGCTGGAAGTCGCTTACGGCATCCATACGGTTCAGCTCTTTCTCGGAAACAGGATCCTGACGATGCCATTTCAACAGGATATCAATTTCCCAATCCATGAATTCCAGATACTCGTTGGCATCATTTGACGGACGCATGGCATAATACGAGCCAATACCCTTGTTTCCTTTTGCCCATGTCAGTTCATCACCGTAGCATGTAGCCATGTAGAAATATGCACGTGCAAAATCCCCCTTGTATTCGTCCTTGGGTTCAAACACATAGAAAGTCTGCTCGTTATAAGTAGCCTTACCGACCTTCAGCGAACCAGCATATTTTAGATCCTGCGTAGGCACCCCCAAGGGATAGTTGCTGCGTGCACTGTTGGCTGTTGAGTTTGAGGGATTCAGATGGTAGCAGTCTTTGTACGCATCATTTTTGCTGCCGCCCCACCAGCTTTTGGCAAAACTGTGTTCAATATTGCAGCCGCTTGCCACCTGGCCAGGAGAGGAAATGACACTCCAGTCATCACAATACATATCCATGCATTCGCCTGTTACAGGGTCACGGTCGCTGTAGTAGAATACCTCCCATGTATTACCTTTACCGCTACCGTATGGGATTGCAGTATGTGACCTGATAGCTGCGCGTATTGCAGATTTCAGTGTTTTGTCCTTCTTGCCGTCGATATTGTCGTAATACCCCTCGGGCATATCTTCGGCATACATGTTCATACTTATGGCAACTGCCATAAATGCAAGTGATATTTTTTTCATAGGTTATCTTTTAAAATATTTGCCTATTACAGGCAGTTTGGACAAGGGCATGTCGTGATAAACGATATGTCCGATAAATGCAAATATCAGTATAGTGTTGATTCCCATCCGTGCAGTAGCAGGCCACGACAGGGGCAGGAATTCCATTATAGCATAGAACAGGACGGTGATAGCAACATATACCATGATGCTCTTCATTGGGTAGTTGATGGGATTCTTGCGCTGTCCGACCAGATAACACAGAATCATTGCCGTAGCATAACCGGCAAAACCACCCCATGCACATGCCATATAGCTGTACTTGGGGATGAAAATCAGGTTTATTGTTATCAGCACTGCGCATCCTGCCAGCGAGAATACGGCACCATATATTGTCTTGTCAATCAATTTGTACCAAAACGACAGGTTGAAATATACGCCCATCATAATCTCTGCCGCCATTACTATGGGAATAACCTTCAGCCCTTCCCAATAACTGCTTCCCACCATGTATTTCAGCAATGGCAGGTAAGCTACGACACACAGGAATGCCAGTAGCGTAAAAATCAGGAAATACTTCATGCCCAAGGCGTAGGTCGTATTTTTATCCTTGTCACGGCTCTCGGCAAACACAAACGGCTCGTAGGCGTAGCGGAAAGCCTGCGTAATCATCGCCATTATCATCGCTACCTTCACGCAGGCGCCATATATGCCCAGTTCCTGTACACCCTTGAGATAGTCGGGATAAACCAGAGGGAAAATCATCTTGTCCGCCGCCTGATTCAATATGCCGGCAATACCCAGTACCAGAATAGGCCACGAGTACGAGAACATGCGCCTAAGCAATGCCAGGTCGAATTTCCACCGTATATGTATCAACTCGGGTATAAAGAAGAATGTAATCACCCCGGTACATATCAGGTTCAGGGCAAACACATAAAATACATCCGTCTTGCCCAGGACTACAAAGTACAACAGGTTCAGACCGATATTCATCAGTATGAACAACAGTTTCAGCGAAGCAAACTTAACAGCCTTTTTCTGAAATCTCAGGTAACAGAACGGAATCGCCTGTATTGCATCAAGGGCAACCACAATGGCCATCATCAGGATGTACTCCTTGTGCCCGGTATAGCCAAGAACATTGCTGATAGGATTAATCAGCCCGAAAATACATCCAAGAAACAGCGCAGAAAGAAATCCTACCATCGCCATCGTTGTCGAGAATACCGTATGTGCATCCTCGTCTTCCCTGTTGGCAAAGCGGAAAAACGTAGTTTCCATGCCGAAGGTCAGCATTACGAGTAGCAGGGCAACATAGGCATACAGGTTTGTGACAATGCCATATCCACCGCTCTCAGCACTTATAACATGCGTGTACAGCGGCACCAGCAAGTAATTCAGAAACCTGCCAACAATCGAGGACAAGCCATAAATAGCTGTGTCCTTGGCCAAAGATTTCATGTTTGCCATAAGTCTTATTCAGAACAAACCATACAACCTTTGGTCAATCTCGTCACATACCTTACGGAAATCCTCGGGATTTTCGCCATATTTGCAATTATCGCCATCGATGACAAGCAGTGGGCCCTTGTACGAAGCAATCCACTCGTCATAACGGTCATTCAGACCCTGCAGGTAATCGATACGGATAGACTGCTCATATTCACGGCCGCGCTTGGTAATCTGCGCGATTAGCGTGGGAATGCTGCTCTTGATGTAAATCATCAGGTCAGGCAGATCCACTAGGGACATCATCAGGTCAAACAGGTCCGAATAGTTCTTGAAGTCCCTGTCTGTCATGAATCCCTGCTCATGCAGATTAGGAGCAAAGATACGCGCATCTTCGAAAATAGTGCGATCCTGTATGATAGTCTTGCTCTTTTCTTTTGATATTTCCACTACATCCTTGAAACGCTTGTTCAGGAAATAAATCTGCAGGTTAAAGCTCCAGCGACTCATGTCGCCATAAAAATCCTCCAGATACGGATTAACGTCAACGGGTTCAAAACGAGGCTCCCAGCCATAACGCTTGGCCAGCATCTTAGTCAAAGTGGTCTTGCCACAACCAATGTTTCCTGCGATTGCTATATGCATGTCAATAAGCGCCTTTTGCGCGATTAGGTAAATTTTCCGGTATCAAAACAGCCCGTAGAATATGCGGTCTATTTTCTCTGTTATGAATTTAAAGTCATCCCTGTTCTGGACAAAATCCATGTTGTCAACATCAATAGTGAGTACTCGCCCCTGGTATTTGTTCAGGATAAAATCCTCGTAACGCTCATTCAGCCCCTTCAGGTAGTCAAGCGGAATAGCTTGTTCGTAATCGCGACCACGTTTCTGTATATTGGCAACCAGGTGCGGAACACTTGCCCTCAGGTAAATCATCAGGTCAGGGGTACGTGCCACGCTTGTCATCTGCTCGAACAGCTCCAGGAACGTCTCGTAGTCACGATCATCCATGTTGCCCATAGCTTTGTTGTTTGCTGCAAATACATGTACACCTTCAAAGATGCTACGATCCTGGATAATATCGTTTTTTGCATGCGATATGTCCAGCAAATCACGGAAACGTTCCTTTAGGAAAAAAGTCTCCAGACAAAAACTCCACCTATGGATGTCCTTGTAATAGTCATCCAGATACGGATTCTGGGCGACAGCCTCGAATCTGGCCTCCCATCCATATTTCGAGGCTAACATCTGTGTCAGCGTTGTCTTACCAGCACCTATGTTACCTGCAACGGCAATAAAGAGCCCCGTATTCCTTTCAGATTGATTATCAGTTGTCATTGTCAAACAAGTCTCCCTGCAAGGGGTTACCATAACGGTTTCCCATCGAACGTCCCAGATGTGAATATGCCAATTCCGTAACCTCACGTCCACGAGGTGTTCGCTTTATGAATCCCTCCTTTATCAGGAAAGGCTCATATACTTCTTCGATAGTTCCGCCATCCTCGCCAATCGCCGTTGCTATGGTGTTGATTCCCACGGGTCCGCCCTTGAATTTATCTATTATTGTCAACAGTATCTTATTGTCAATCTCGTCCAGGCCATAACGGTCTATATTCAATGCTTCCAAGGCAAAACGGGCAATGGCAAGGTCTATTTTGCCGTTACCCTTCACCTGTGCAAAGTCACGCACACGACGCAACAGGGCATTCGCGATACGAGGAGTACCGCGGCTACGGCTTGCAATCTCTGCTGCAGCCTTGCTGTCTATTGACAGACCCAGTATGCCGGCACTGCGCTCGATTATCCTTTGCAAGGTCCGGGCATCGTAATATTCCAGATGCAGATTAATACCGAAACGGGCACGCAACGGAGCCGTCAGCAGACCGCTGCGCGTCGTTGCCCCTACCAAGGTAAACGGAGCCAGGTCAATCTGTATGCTGCGTGCGCTGGGCCCCTTGTCTATCATTATGTCAATGCGATAATCCTCCATCGCACTGTACAGATATTCCTCAACCACAGGGCTCAGACGATGTATCTCATCGATAAACAGTACATCATTGGGCTCCAGGCTGGTCAGTATTCCTGCCAAATCACCAGGCTTGTCCAAAACAGGCCCGCTTGTCAGTTTGAATCCGACCCCCAACTCATTCGCAATGATATTGGACAATGTCGTCTTGCCCAATCCCGGAGGACCATGCAACAAGGTATGGTCCAAGGGTTCGCCGCGATATTTTGCCGCCTCGACAAAGATTTGCAGGTTATCCACAACCTTCGCCTGACCGCTGAAATCCTCAAACTTCAGCGGGCGTAATGCCTGCTCAAAGTCCTTCTCCTTCAGCCTGCCCTGTTCTCTGATATCAAAATCTTCCATTACTACGGGCAAAGATACAAATTAGGTCGTGAATAACAAAACAAAAACAGGTGTTTTTCTCTTTCGTTCCGGAAAGTGATTTACAATTAATCTTTCAGCTACCATTTGGGTATCTACTCTTTACCTGCTTTTATCAGAATATGTTGTCCGTCTGCAACTGTAGTTGCAAACAGATATACATCGCCTCCGTCCTTCAGTTTTAGCCTTTTGCGCAAGTCATCCACAGTAGTGGGGAAATTGCGTATGGCAATATTGGCCTTCGAAACGCCGCTCAGCATTTTCTTAATATCTTTTTTGTCGAAAGTACTTGTATCATGCACACGGAAACTGCGTCCCGGAAAATTCGCTGCGACCCTGTCGCTTGTAAACAAATTGCTCATGGCATGCAGTTTCTTAACGCCATATTCCACGCAGAGAGCATCCTGTACTCCAGCCTTCAGTATGCTGGCGTTAGGCTCGTACAGATACTGCGAAATGCCATTCGTTATTTCGGGTGTATCTACGGGCCCGCTATGACGAAAAATATCAATTTTATCGGCAATGTTTACGCAATATATGATGGGGTAGGGCACTTCTTTTCCAGTCATGACCAGCAGCAGTTCCTTGCATTCGCCGCGAACGCTTATAACATGAACCTCGCTAACACCCCTCAGACTTCTCAATGCCTGCGTGATATCCAGCATCGGTGATAGTTTGGCGATAACCACCTTTGCCCGTTCCATTAACGTATCCTGTAACTCCACTATATCTGGCACACAATCTCTCAGTGCAACCATCTTGCGCCCTGCATTATCACGGCGTGCAGGATCTACATATATCAGTCTTTGGTGGTCTGCCTTCAGTCTCTTAGTCAGGAACTCCGCACAATCCGCATTCACTACATCCACGTTTTCAAGATTCAGAACGGGTATGTTATGTTTCATTATCCCACATAAATCCGACTGCTTTTCAACGTAAACAGCATGGCTGAAATGGCGAGCCATGTAACAGAAATCCACACCATATCCTCCGGTCAAATCAACCATTTCGTCACAATAAGCCTCACCGCCCATCACACGCACTGCAACCTGTGCCTTGTATTGTGCAGTCTCTTGACTGCTACATTGTTCCATGGAGATACGCTGAGGGAACCACACGTCCGTTTTAGCCTTTCCGTTCTCATCCACAGCCCACAATGGCAACTTACGGCAAGCCGTCTGCCAACCCTCAATCTGCTGCAGACACCATCGCAGGTCCACGCCATCAGGACACGGCCTCAACGCCAACTCCCGGACATTATCCCTCCGATGCAGATTTATGAATTCCCGATTATGCATTATGAATTATGAATTATGCATTGTGCGTTGTGCCTCCTCCAAGTCTTTCCTAATCTGGGCCTTCAATTCGTTCAGCGAATCAAATTTTCGCTCATCACGGATACGCCTTACAAACTGTATCGTCAGCCTCTCTCCATACAGATTCCCCGTATATCCAATCAGATGAACCTCAATCGTGCGGTCTTTGCCGTTATCCAATGTCGGACGCGTACCGATGTTCAGTATTCCCGTGTACGACTGATTTACCCTTACCTCATACACACCGTCCTTGGGAATCAGTTTCTCTTTGCAAACCTCGATATTGGCAGTGGGGAACCCCAATTCGCGTCCGATTCTATGACCAGCAACTACTATACCACTGATACAGAAGGGATGCCCTAGCAGGGCTTCTGCCTTGACAATATCCCCCGACATCAGAAATTTACGGCATTCCGTACTGCTTGCATGCACATCAGCCAGTTCTCGGGCACGTATTACCTCGATGCCACACTCGTTACCCCATTGTAGGTATTGGTCGAATGAACCACCTCCGTGCCCGAATTTGTGGTCATACCCCATGACCAGCACACCTACTCCCAACTGTTCCTTCAGCACCTTCTTCATGAAATCACGTGCCGTCAGCAACATCATTTCGCTGTTAAAATCCAGGAACTCTATCTTGTCAATGCCAGTAGCCGTAAGTAACTCCCTGCGTTCATCGTTGGTGGTAAGCAGGTTGGGTACAAACTGTGGGGCAATAATACATTTGGGATGCCTGTCCATAGTTACCACCATAGTTTGCAAACCACGAGCTTGAGCAATCTCCAGAACTTGGTTAATCAAGCACCTGTGCCCAAGGTGAACACCATCAAAAAAACCTATCGTTGCTACAAACATGGCGTCAAAATTATAAAAAAATCTCCATTTCTATTGCAGACTAAATAAAAAGTTATACCTTTGCACTTGGAATTAACATTCTGCGGACTTGTAGCTCAGTTGGTTAGAGCAACAGACTCATAATCTGGAGGTCCCAGGTTCAAGCCCTGGCTGGTCCACGATGAAAATCAGTAACTTAGAAGAAATTCAAGTTGCTGATTTTTCGTTTTGCGAAAACAATGCGAAAACAAGTCGTTTGAGACCGATAGGGTTCTGACAACAATGCATCATTCTCCGGAAAAGTATTCCTTTGCCAAGTCAATGGCATCTAAACGTAGTTTTTCGTCCTCTTCCTTTAAGATGGCATACACTCCATCAGCCAGCCATAGTTTCATCAGTTCCCTCTCATCAACCTTATACAGCTCTGCTAACTTTGGAACCTGATCGCGTTTTACACGTCTCGCTCCCAATTCCATCTTACTATACATAGGCATGTCCGTCTCCAGTAACTTAGCTAACTGCCGTTGCTTCAATCCTTGCTCCAGTCTCATGGCCTTTATCTTCGGGCCAAACATGCCATAAATTCTTTTATCCTTCATATCTTTGTATCGTTGTTAGTCATCAATTAGGCTCAATTACCAGAACTTGTCCTGAGCATGTCCTGGACTTGTCCTGTGGTTCTGTCATCTCCAAACGAGATTGTAATTCCGCTTGCCAGAAGCCTATGAGGCATCATTTCACAATCTCAATTTTCCAGCCCATGTTAAGAGCCTTGTTGATTTTATCCAACATCTTCTTTTTGTCTTTGGTGCTGCTATGGGTGAGGACATAAAGGCCTGGTGCTGCTTCACGTTGAGCATGACCATACTTTTTGTCCTTGGTGGTAGAGACAACATTGATGCGGCAGAACCGAACATCCAACTCACGTACCCTCATCAAGCCCGCTTCTATGATAGCAGCAGTAAAGGTGGTGGCAGCATCGTGCTCTTGGAGTATTGAGCCGTCTTTCCTTCGGATGCAAAGCCCTGTCTTCGGAGCAATCTGTGTTCGCTTGTTCTTTCTTGGTCCGAACTCCTTGTGCTCCACTTCCGGATCCGCTTCCAAACGCTTAGCATCTATCAGTTGCGTGATATTTGTCTTACGGGACAATGATACGCTGATTGGCATGCCCGGATGATAGTCAACCACCAGAACCAATTCCCGTTGTACCTGCTTCAATGCAGGCTCAATGGTTTCTGTTACCACAGGAAGAATCTCTTTCTTGATGATGTCTTCCTCCAATTCACTCACTTGTCTCTCCAAATCCTCATTCAGTGAGAGGCCTTCTTTCCGCAATGTTTCCATTGCCTTGTATAAATCGCTGAGTCGTGACATAATATATTCCTATAAAATGAGATACTATGGCTGTTTTTATTAGTCTAAAACCTTATATTGCTGATTAGGATGATTAGGTGTCCCCGGGTAAAGCATCTGTATCTTTTTGGAAGCAAGCAGCAAAGGAATAACATGATTTCTAAGATATTTTGAATCGCGATTAATTCTTGCCGAAAGGTCTTCTAATGAGATCCATTCACAGCAATTGGACATAATAAGATTCTGTAATTCCTCACGTGACAATCTCTTCTTTATAAGGGTTACCACATTTGACTCTAAGGTTGCCA
>DJYQ01000012.1:64755-77207 GCA_002450165.1 Prevotellaceae bacterium UBA6974
CTCTGAGGTTGCCATATTTAAGAAATCTGGTCCTTTCTGTGGTAACATATAACGCATACCCCTACCATATCCTTCTGACACTAAGAGTCCTTTTTGTGTCATTGTTTTCAGTATATTGGCAATCTCCGATTTGTGGAGACTCAAAGAATACCTCAGCCTCATGTTTGTCACGGAACCTTCATCACAAGCCAACGCCAAAATGGATAGCACATGATGGTCAAAACTATTCGCAATAATACCGAACTTTTCAGTCAGTTTAGATTTTGCCTTTTCTGACAGAAAGGACTCCATGGGCATTACGAGAACGACCTTGTCTGGCCCTTGCTGTTCGTATATGTTTGGCGATCGCCAGTTTGCTTCCCTCCAGCCTTTCATAATTTTGTCCGTACCACTGCCAGCTTTTTCCGCTACACCAATCATGGAGAACATTTTCTGCAGCGACTTGTTGCGGCAGACACTTTCGCCTCCTGTATAATATTGGTCGAGTGATACCAACAACGTACCAGGGTTTGAGAATACGAAGCGATGTAATTCATGACGCACCACTAAAGAAGCATTGATAGAATAATCGGCATGGATACACAGGTTAATCAGTGCTTCTCTTACGGCTATGTGAGCTGGTGTATCCTCTTTTCGGATGTTCCCCTCAAGGATAAATGGTTTAGGGAGTGCCGACTGCAACCTTGGCAACACACGTTGATAATAATTGAAAAGATTGGCTTCCCAAGTGCCGTCTGCACAAATACGGTTTGTCCAACGTATGCTTTCCTCCTCCGTCAGATGCTCTTGATAGTCGGGGAAGAAATGTGGCGTACATTCGACATCGGTTATAGCCTGTGTTTTACCAAACATCAAGAGTCCTGCTACGGTAAAACCTTCTTCGCCTGTCTGACGGTCTCTCCGGTAGCCACCCAACATACGAAGTAGTTCTATATCGCTCAAAGTATGCCATGGATGGTCGGGATGTGATACTTTGAATAGTTGTCGATAGCCAGCCAAAGCATCTTTGTCAATATCCTCTATGGTATAATTCTTTAGAATGCGACTATCAACAGGTTGTGAGTCGTCTGCATCTGCAAACATACGTCGGACCTCTTGCTCAGTACATTTGTAGTCGCCCTCATAGTTCCGTTTATAAGTTCCTTTATACGGTTCGTTAGTTCTGTAAACAGGACGAAGTTCTCTTGGCGCACGAGGGACAAAGAACAACATAAAGCCGAAACCCTTATAGTTCCCTACGATAACATCCTCCTTGCGCATAAGATTATGACTGATAGTTGAAGGATTATTTATATTGTTCCAGAAATCCTTTCGGTACTTTTCTATCTGTTCTGGAGAAAGGTTATCAAGAAAGAATTTCCCGTTTTTCTCCTTAACTCCAAGTACAATTGTACCGCCATCAGTGTTGGCAAATGCGGAATAAGTATCCCAGAAATTACCAGGGAAACCACCTGCAGCACTCTTAAACTCCAAATCATCGCTCTCATTTTGAACGAGTAATGACTCCAAATAATCATTGAAATCGGAGATGTTTCTTACTTCTATCATATTATTCGTCTGTTATGGTATCAACAGCCCTCTATATCTAAGGTCGTTCTTCATCATTTCTTCCATTTGATGCGTCTCGATGTCTATTTGCTTCAGTCGCTTTTCCTTTTCATCGTCAGGATGCCGATTGTCTTGAAGCACACTCAACTTCATCTTGGCTTTGATACATTCCAAACCGTTGTGGATTGCTGACAAACTCAAAGGAGCATTGGAGTTGAAAAGATGAACCCAACTTTGTCCTGCAAGCAGATTTCCCCACTTCTCATATTTTTGGATGTCGCTAAGACATTTATCTATCCTATCGTTTGCCATTTTTATTGCTTTGTATAAAACGTCGAATCTTGATTTACATATTAACAACATCTATGAGAATGGATAATTAACAAATTGGACAGAACAGCTGTTGTAACGCGTAAAATAAAAGTCCTTAAGCTCCCAATGTGGTTCTTTGTCTATGCGCAAAATCTTTCCCACATGCTCATCCCATAATTTATTACGATAGCCATATTGGGCTATTAACACAATAGCAAATGCCATTACTGCATTTATAGCTGTACCTAAGTTAGCAAATTTATATTTAGTCTCTCTATCGTGCTTAATTTCATTATATGCCTTGTACCACCATATGCTATCTGAAGGTTTCTTTTTTTCCCAACGCCAGAATGGTGAATAAGAAGAATTACCAAATCTATGGAAGCCAATTCTATAATCGTTGAGTTTAAGCGGTTCAAGTAATTTTATATAGTCTTTAGTTGTATACGATTTATTTATAGAGGGGCAGTGATTATTTTCAAGAATGTGTTTCATCATCATATCAATCTCTGTACAAGCAAGAATGATTATATTTCTTAATGCGTGTCCATATGTTTTTTTATTGTGTTTATTGGGATCAATGACTTTAAACACTTCATTTAAGTCGTCTAAGATAATTTCTAATTGACGTAAACGATTTGAATATTCTTGTGGATTTGTAATTACTGGGTCTTTATAAAACTCATATGATGGTAATCCTTTCTTAAATGGTACATCATAAAAGTTAGAATATGGATCTACAAAAAGTGGTCTATAAATAGAAGGATAGACTTGCCCACAATTTAAAGTAATATGTGTTAATCTATAGTCATTCCCAGTCTTCAAACCTGAGATACTAGAGCATCTGCTTATGATTTCTGGAAATAACTCATTTGCGTTTTTATTAGAGGAATATTTTATAGGATTACCTATCGTTTCCCAAAATCCATTCTCATTTGTAGTTATTACATAAATATCATTACCGTTGTTAAGCAAAGGAATACATAGTGTCTTTGGTTCATCTCCCCAAAAAGACACGTCAAACATATATAAATAAATACCGTTTTCCATTTAGTTTAATGTTGAATTTCATATTCTTCTCGTGTGATTGGAGTCTCTGGATCTACGATGAGGACTTCATCATAGGTCAAGCCGTAGAGGTGATAAACGAGGATATTTGCTCGCTTTTCCCAATATGATATGTCAGTAAGAGAATTACCACTTTTTATATTTACAATTTCGTCAACGATATCAATTAGTGGTTTTTCTCTATCCTCATCAATCTTTGGGATAGGAAAATTCTGGATAATAGCATTCTTTGACTTGAAAGTATCTCCTTCCAAATAAATATTAAGTAGTGCATATTCAAATAGTTTAGAGTTCAATATAGCAAGTATATATTTCAGTCTTTTGCCTGTCATAAAGAATGTTGTAACATCACAGTAATATGAGCCAATGGGGTCATAAGCAAATGCTATTCTTTTGGATATTGCCTGCCAAATAATTTTGGGTTTTTGAAAATCCATCCAATATTTTGAGCCCCATCTTTGCATAGCATACCATTCATAACGAACACCAGTCTCTGCTACATTTCTTTTTGATAGTTGATTCTTGTATTGTAACAAATGTGAATATATTACAGGATACTGGTCTTTGAACGCACTTTCTGCTTTTAAAGATGCTCCTTTAATACTCTCGTCTAACTGACAGGGGAAATGCCAAGGTATATAAATTAACCAAACCTTTGGCGGATTACAGAAATATTTTTCTGTATCGCCACCACAAATGAGAGGATGTATTATGTTTTTGTTTTGAAGATCAAGTCCAATAAGTTTTTCTTTCTCTATTTTATTAATATGATAAGCTTTATTAAAACCTGTTAGAATACCTCTATATATGTTGACTCCAAAATCCTTCAAGGGAACTCCATGTGATTCAATCTTTGACTTCATCTTGTCGTTCTCTCCTGCTTTAAGCAACCATGTATCTTCCGTAAGACATACATCTTTTACTTGGCCATAATCAAGCATTTCTTTTAATGAAGCTCCTTCTGTGTTTTCATCAAAGTAAAACAATAAAGGCCGATTCTCCGGAGAGGTCTTCTTTACGACAATAATATTAGAGTCAACAGTCGCGTCGAACAAACGATTTCTTCCAAAGTCAACTAATAGGACTATGCTGTTATGCAAAAACAACTTCCTCAGTTTCCGTCCATACTCACTCCGAATCCATTTATTAGATGTTATGTATGTTAAGACTCCTTTATTGGATAACATCATCAATGCCAATTCATAAAAGTAGGTATATAAATCAGCAGCACCATTAAAAACTACGTAGTTTTTCAGAGATGGAGCGATTGACTTCAACTTTTTAGCATCAACATAAGGTGGGTTTGCAATCACAATATCAAATCCTCCTTGTGAGAACACATCATAGAACCAGGTATGCCAAAGTGTGAATTGGTCATTGGCCGACAAGTCAAGGTCACCAAAGTCCACATTGATGCTTTGTTCGCGAAGTTGTTGCTTGACGTTTTCTATAATTTCTTGCTTCAGCTGCTCCTTGCGCTGATGGTCAGAACAGTTGTAGTATTCATTGAGTTTCTCACGAAGATCAAAACGAAGTATATCGAGTTCTTTATCAAACCATGTAAGTTGAGTGCCCTCTCCTTGTTCTGTTGACAGTTCAGTAACTTTCGACAGATCGACACCCTTATACTGTTCCAACAGTGAGTTGCCTTGCATGATTTTGAAGTCGAGGTTAGGCAGGAATCGTGGTGTTTCCTCATCAACAATAAGCGAGAGCCAGAAGCGGAGACGGGCGATGTCAACAGCTCCCTTCTCTATATCGACACCATAGATGTTGTTTTGAATGATGTGTCGCTTGATGTCGGCAGCATTTTTCTCTTCCAATTCTGGATGGATGGCGCACTGGCAGAGATAGAGTTGGCGAAGTAATCCCATCGGGAAAGCTCCACTACCAATGGCTGGGTCGCATATCTTGACATTGAGCATTTTGATACTAATGTCTTCAGCCATCGAGCCCAAGCGCTCTGCTTCATGCGTCAACACAAATTGCCTGATAGACTCCTTTTCTGTTTCATCTTCAATTCCTGTTTGCAGATAAGCAATCAGACTTTCCTGGCACATATACTGCACAATCTCCTTTGGCGTGTAAAACGCGCCCTTGTCCTTGTTGTCCTCCAGCAGATTCTCGAACACACGCCCCAACATTTCGGGGTCAACACCGATCTGTGCATCGTTGGGGTCGTTCTCGTCAATGGTGAAGTTGTACCTCTCAAAGAAGTCAAGCACATCACCCAAAAGATGCTGCGGCAAACGAATGTTGGAACAATCCTCTTCGTCTAATTGGAAGAGACCACCATTGAGGAATGGTACTTTGATGCCATGACCTACTTGGGGTGACGCGAGGTCGTGGTCATTCTGTCGATTGGTATTGAGGTCATTGAAGAGAGGTTCAAGGAATCCGTCAATGAAGTTGTCCTTATCAGCAAACTCGTTGAATTTGTTTTGCAGAAAGCGAGTGTCGCCACCATGCCAATCCTGTCGGTCTGAAGGCACCCCCATCCATTCCTTCTTCTGAAGGAACTGAAGGAAGACCAACCGTCCCATCAGTTTCTTGATATAGTCACGAACCGTCTTCTCAGGGTCATTATAGACGGCCACGAATTGGTCGAATATCTCATGGCAAGGTTCATGGATGGTCTTTTCCACCCACTTCCCCTTCTCTTTTACATAGCGTTTGCCCGTGATATACTCCACAATGTCGGCATAATGCTCGCGGTATTCATCGAAGAACTCCTTGGAAAGTGCTTCCACCGAGAAGGCATCCTTGATATTTTCAAATGAAATGCCTTTGCGCTGCAATGCATCAAAGCGACCAACGGGTGTATTATAGAAACTGTCACCTTCGCCAAAGACATAAGTGAAACGTTTTGCAGCTGTATTTTCGCCTTTGATATCGCAGACAAAAGACAAACGCCAGACAGAACCACTGTCAAAGACTACAAGGGCAGCATCGAACTCACCCCAATTAGGATTGATGAACGACTTGACGAGGTTGCGCAATCCGACACGCTTGCGAGCGACATTGCCACGCTGTATCTGATAATAGAACAGGCCGATGCGGTAACTATCGGTAGTGTCGATGGCTCCAAGGTAAAACCCCTGATTATCTTCTGGAGTTCCATCAATGCGCTCTGGTTCTGCCTTTAGTTCCGTCGCTTGAAAATAGTGCTGCAACATCTGTTGCCATTCATGTGCATTGAATGGCTGTTGGAATATCTGTCGGAGGTTGTCTTTACTGTATATCATAATTCTTTTTTCAAAGCGTTACAATTTGTAACCGTTTCATTTTATATAAATGTTTCGGAAATAATGATTTGTGGGTCGGAGACTTTAGGTACGGCCTCTTCCTGTTTCTCCTTGCTGATGGTCTGGTATTCATCAACAAGAGAAAGGACTTCTTTTTTCAGTTTGTCTTCATCTTGCTTAATCTGCATCTTATCGCCTTTGTATGGCTTTGACAAGTCGCGTAAGCGACGGGGCAATTGGGTATAGACTCCATTGTTAATATATGCTGCCAAGACATCGCATTGAACTTTCACCATACTATCCGTAAAGGTTTGCTTCAGTTTGCGAAGGAAGTTCAAGGCTGTCTTAGAAATGTTGTCGAGATCTGTTCTGTTGATAGATGAATCATCGGCAGCCTCTACATATTCAGATGTATATTTGCGAAGGGCACGATTGACATGGTCGTAGTTTTTACTATCTGGCAAGAATGGAGCAGGTTCTTCTTCAGGCTTGGCCTTAAGATACTTTACGGCTTCGAGGAAGTCAATAGGCACCACCGTCTTGTCTGTTGCCAAATAGAATTCAGTCTTAACGTCAGAAGAAACAAAGATGATAGTCTTGTCTGTATGCTTGCCTGTGTTACGGGCCACACGGCTCTTCAACGGCAATTGCTTCACCTTGTCATACAGCTCACGGTTGTTGTTAAACACATTGCGCAACTCCCGAATCAAGGCAAGCTTTGCATCCATGCTGTCCTTAACATTACTGTCAAACATCTTGAACTGCTTGACAATTTCTTCTTTGGAATAGATCTGTACATCCTCACCAAAGGCAGAATGGAAACCTTGTAATTTTACAAGGGCATTCTCATAGAGCTTAATTTGCTTGTTGCCTTGCGGGGATGGATAGAACATATAATTGTAAATGTATTCGGCCACAGAACCGATACGGTTAACACGACCTATGCGCTGCATCAAGCGTGAGGCATTCCAAGGAGAATCATAATTGACAATTATGTGAGAGCGATGCAGGTTGACACCTTCAGCCAGTACATCCGACGTGAGAATAATGTTGTAACGGTCTTTCTTTACCGCACTGTTGGCATCAAAGTTTTCCTTGATGTCCGTTGCTCTGCGGTCACGGTTCTCTGCCGTCACTGTAAGCACGTCTTTTCGTCCCAACTCATTCTCCAATCTGCCTTTGAGATAGTTGAGTGTATCGACACTCTCTGAGAAGACAACCAACTTGCCAGAGAGATTGCGACTATCAAAGAATTCGTTCTCCAGTTTTTCCCTGAAGAGGTCAAACTTCTGGTCATCATGCTCTTGTTTCCAATCGGCATTAAGGGCTTCAAGCACTTTCTTGTCGTGTTGGAGCATTGCGATGAAATCAGGATCAAAATCTTCTGACTTGTAGAGAATGTCGCTTTCGTTATAGCCTTTTTCTAATGCTTTCTCTATAATCTCGTCCAGCTCCATTCCTTTGGCCTGCAAGTCTTTTACATTAAGGTCTGGAGCAATGATGACTTTGTCCTCAGCAAACATCTTTAGCATATCATCTGTGATACGAAGTAAGGTTGCTAAAGACAGTTTGAAAGCATGGAAACTACTTTCCAATCGCTTCACCATGTGAACCCGGTATATGCCTGCCAATGTTTGGCCGACATGGACGGCATTACGATACTTGGCCCGATATTCTGGTTTTAGAAATTCAATAGCACGATAACGAGCGTAGTTCAAATGCGGCTCAAACTTGTCGTCAGACAACACATTCAACGTATAGAAGAAACGATTGCTGGTGTCTACATCCATTTCATACTCCAATGGAGTAGGAGCCAAGGGCTTTGGAAAGACAATTCCTTGTGCTTTCAAATCCTTCTTATATTCAGGGTCGTTTTCGATGTTGCTTCGTGTCCTGCGGACAGTCACTTTGTCTATGACTCGTTCACGGATTACTTCATAGATTCTATCAACATCAGCCGTAACATCACGAGTCTCACGCTCTTTCATCAACAAGCTATATGCCTTGATATGTTCTGCGAAGAACCCTTTAAGATTAGGAATTCCATCAATGGTACAACTCTGGCTGTCCTGGAAGAGAAGCAAAAGGTTAAGCAAGTCTTCTGGACGGTTATTGAGTGGTGTGGCAGAAAGCAACATGACTTTCTTTCGCAAGCTTTTCAACAACCCTGTGTTGACACAATCTGCTTTACAGATTTTCTGGAGGTCATCATATTTGCCAGAGCCACCATTGCGGAACCCATGGGCTTCATCCACAATGATTAGGTCGAACTCTTCCTTTGACTTGTAGCGGTCTTTCCCATCAAGAACTCGGTCCAGTTTCCCATTGGTAATGAATTGTGCTTTATGATAAATGCCAAACAGTTTGAAGGTGTCCTCCCAGTTTTCACGGAGAGCTGGAGGAAACACAACAAGTATGCTCGTATTTCTTCCATTGGCTTCTATGAAGCGCTTGGCAATCATGGTAGCAATCATTGTCTTGCCAAGACCGACCACATCTGCGAGGAATAGTCCATTATGGCGCATTAGCATCTGGAATCCCTGAATGACAGCATCGGTCTGGTATTTCAGTTCCATTACGCCATTGGGCAACTGAATCGAGAAGTCATCCTCAATCTGGTCACCAAAAGTATCAATGAGTACCTTTAGATAGATTTCGTATGGTGTAGGTTGATAGCCCAAGTAGGTCTTCTGCTTGATGCTTTCAACATCATCAATAGTCAATGTGACGGCTTCTTCCCATAATTTCTTAAACTCAGAATGGCAGTAGTCAACATCATCGAAGTCCTTCATGGCCACATTCAACTCATATCGAGGTGACTGTGTGGTGCCAAGACCAGAATCAGAGATATTGGAAGAACCCATAATGACCCAACCGTCTGTGTGCTCTGAATGGTTTTGAGGCAGGCATAAATAAAACTTAGCATGAAGATTCTTTGTTGAGTGTATCTTCATTTGGAGTCTGCCGTCCACAAGATCTTGACACATCTGAAGGATGCCTTCCTCTACTTCTGGAGCATATCGGGCATTGATAATGTCCTGACGGAATTCTTCATCATAGACAATCTTAGCTTTCTCTGCACTCTCCAACATCAACATCGTTTTGTTATGTCTGCGGAAAATATCATCGATGTTAATACCTACAAGTATCTTGATTTCCTCAACATCCTTCAACTCCTTACGAAGTTTGAAATAGCCTGAAGAACGAAAGAATCCGACAACAGCCAAGAATCGGTCGAAGTTTGCCATGCCTGATGCTATACCCTTCAATTTGTCAAAAAGAGTATTGCCTGTATCATTATTGAAAAACTTACTGCTCATATATTATTGTGAAACTTTCTATTGTATCGCTTACGAATATGATTTACTATTTCACCATCTCTAAGATTGTCTCTGGTGATGTTGACAATTCGATTACAGCACATAATCCGGCACCAATATCTTTTACGCTGGCACCAAGGAGATATGCCTTATTTATTGTCGATAATCAAGAAGCGGTCATGATTTCTGTGGGGCAATTGTACAAACGTAATCTCTGGATATTGTTCATTGTGTTTCTTTAAGTCTATCTGGAATTGCTCGCTGTAGCGCGTATGGATGGTGGCTGTCACACCTTCAGCACGCTACTAAGCATGGCAACTCCATTGCGAGTGAAAGCATAAGGAAGTTTTCTTGTTCCACCCCATCTTGATATCGCAATTTGCGACTTCAAGTTCTTGTTGTCCTGATTATCGGTAATATTTGATATCGCAAATTGCGATTTCAAAAAATCAAATTCTTCTTTGGTCAACTGAAACATGAAGTCGTCAGGGAATCGTTCTATGTTACGTTTTACCTGCTCATTCAGACGACGTGTTTCTACCCCATATAGAAAAGCCAAATCTGAGTCAAGCATCACTTGCTGTCCTCTGATAAGTCGAATCATTGACTTGATGCTAACGCTTTCAGGACTGCTTTGTGCAACCGACGTTATCACCTCGTCATGGTTTTGGGCTACTTCATTAAGGTTATCACATTTTGCAATAACCTTAGGTTCAACTTTTTCAGCAGCTATCTTCTTTGCCATATTGCTCTCAACGGATTATGTCTTTTATTGGCTACAAAAATACAAAAATATCTTGTATAACCTTTGGTTATATCGAAAAATTGCCTTTTGATGGCTTACTTTTATGATTTTTGTGCAAATGATGTGTTCATAAGCCTATTTTTGTGTTCAAAATGGGATGATAATACTAATTTTCATTCTCGTTAGCGCTTTGCAAGGAACAACAACGAAGTGTCTTTCGAGAGAAAGAACGAAGACACCACCTTACACACTTTTCGAGTATGATAACTTCTGCAATTTCAGACTCAAATTTAAACTCTGGTAAAAAAAGACTACTTACATATTTATTTCTTCGCTCAATCTTGTAACAGCGCATAACTTTGCAGTGAAAATCGGGGTAGCATCTTCCACTATCTCTGGCAATAAACGGATAATGGCATTCATGGAAGAGAGTGCTGAAAAGTGAATATTTACAACACAATAAAGATACTTTTATGAATTCTGAAAATTCCATCTTAGGCAACCAGCTGGTTGTGATGAGCAGAGCAGACTTAGATGCTCGGGTAGTAAGGTTTTTACTTTATATTCCCCAGCCTGTATTCTTCTTCGTTCCGTCCCAGTTGGTAAGCTCACTTGTGGAACCGCCACCGCCAACACCGATACTACCTCTACCGCCAGCAGCAAGGAGTAAACCCAACATCAAATCCTTGGAAACGGTCATTGCATCGCAAAGTTGTTGGGTACGAGAAGAGGTAAGACTAATTTTGAAATCTGATGAGATGCCTGTCCACGATACCTTCTCTAACAGATAGGCGGCAGCCATCTTGCGTTGCTTTTCATCTGCTAGGTCAAGACCACGTGTTAATGTTTTGGCAATGATGCCCCTTGCCCCTGCATTTAAGAGCCTTTACCTTCGCTTTACCTATACATCACCTTCACATCAGATATACATTACCTTTACTATTGAGTATAGGTGATGCCTGTCTATAGGCTGTCTAAAGTATAGGTGGAGGCTCGCGGTGTCAACCGATTTCAGTCGCAAAAAGCGCATTGGCATACCTTTCGCATACCCTTCGCATAGTGTAGGCATAGGGTTCGCATACCCTTGGTAGCCTCTTTGGGTATGCCAAGGGGCTGGGTAGGAGCAGAGTAGGAGCAGAGTGGTTGCTGCCTGGGTGCTGGCAAGACTCTCATGAAATCTGGTTCATCCGACAAATGCGTGGTTGATTTCACCTCCCCCACTGAAGAGCCTCTTATGTGGAGTTGGCTTTGCCTTCGTTTTCTCGCCAAGGCTATGATTAAGCGAGCTTATCATTGCTCTTTTGGCTTATCGAAAACGTTGAAAGAAGTATCTTCCGACTAATACTTCCTCCGCACTATGATTCATCGGAATGTATTTTTACCAGTTCACGTTCTGGCGAGCGGACTCACTTTGACTTCGTCTTATTCCCTCACACCCCCATCAGCCATTTCCACACTGGTTCCACGGGTATTCCCTCTTCCGTGCCTTCCTCGTCGTAAGTAATCAGAAGACACTTCCAGTCCTCGTGCGCCTTGGCAAACTTAGCCAATGGTGGCACCTCCCTGTTGTAAGTGGTCTCATCCTTGATGCTGTAGGACACCTGTATGGCCAGCTTCTCGTCAGGTACTATGAAGTCTATCTCTTTCTCGGCATTTAGGAAAAACACATTCTTTTTGCCAAACCGCCTGCACAGTTCCACCGCCACCATGTTCTCCAGCAGTGAAGTCTCCGAGTTCATCAGGAACAGATTAAGCAATCCGTTGTCTATAAAATAATACTTCTTTTGCATTTCCTTCTCCGTCAGCTTACCCACCTCGTTCTCCATGGGCAGTATCAGCCAACTGTCAGCGGCATAACCCGCATAGTCTATTGTAGTAGGTACACTGATGGGCGATCCCGTTGACACTATCACATTCTTCAGTCTGTTATACGACAGCGGTTGCTTCACGCTCTCTGCCATTTTCTTAATCAGGATGTTCAGTACCCTGTCGTTCTTAATGTTGTTTCGAGCACAGATGTCCCCCAGGTAGATTTTCTGGTAAAGACTTGAAAGCATAGCCCGCTTGTTCTTGAACGACAGGATTTCTGGCAGACCTCCGTAATAGAAGTACTCATTTAGATGTCGCTTCACCTCACTTCTCTGGATAGTGTCATACTCCCAATGCTCTTTCAGCTCTACATGCTGCGCCGCCAGATACTCTTTGAATGAATAT
>DJYQ01000012.1:77299-113446 GCA_002450165.1 Prevotellaceae bacterium UBA6974
GATAAAGAACCGTCCGCCCAGCGTGGTTGCCACCTCCTTGCTCAGCATCTTTGCATTGCTGCCTGTCACATAAACACGGTATTTAGCATCAGCCAGTCGGCGCACAAACTTATCCCAATGAGGAATGTTCTGCACCTCGTCCAAGAACACCACCGGCTTTTTGCCATACAGTTCCAGATGGGCTTCCAGCAGACTGTTGAAGTCCTCCGTCTGGAATTCCGCCAGACGCTCATCCTCAAAGTCCACAAACAGAATCTCGTCCCATCCCTTTCCGGCAGCCTGCAGCTGACGCACACGCTGATACAGCAGGTACGACTTACCCGCATGTCTCACGCCAACTATCACATAGTTGCCATTCTCTTCAAAGTCTGTGGGACGGTTCACAATCACCGCCTCATCCACCTCACGCTGCTTACTAATCAGGCATTGTTTGATGACATCTTTACTGATACTCATATAAATTATCTTTAATAAGAGTTGTGCGATTTTATAAAGTTTGGTTTACAAAGTTAAGCATTTTCTTTAAAACGTAATTAATAAATTCGGATTTTTGCAATATTTTCACCTTTTTATGGGGGAAAAGTCGTACATATTACCTCTCCAGTCCTTCTGTTAAGAATCTTCTGAGATGAAAATGGGTTATGCCATTGTCATCAGACGTGTAGCATACTAAAGCATATGCGTCCAAAAGGGTGCGAATATTGAACCTACCTATGACCTACTTACGACGTAAGGTTAAAGTTTAGTGTGTAGAGTGTAGAGTGTAGAGTGAAAATAGCCAAATTTGTCGCTTTTCCCTCGCTTCAGAGTCGCTTTAATCTCGCTTCAGTCTCGCTATTACCATACTCATGAGCGAGATTGAAGGCTGGATATAGGCTGGGTGATAAGAGGGTGAAGGGGGCGAAAATAGTTTCAGGTTTCAAGATTGCCATTAAAGAGTGCCCCCTATTTTTTACCCCTTTTTATGAACATATGGTAAACGTCCTAAAAGTTGTTTTTCCTATAGAGCCATTTTGTCGTTTGGCTTAAGCCGATTGATCGATTGGCTCGTGCCATTTGATCGTTTGGCTCGAGCCAAAAAGAGGGGGGTGGATATACAGTAGATATTCCTACGCCTTTCCTACGCCTTTCCTACGCCTTTCCTACACCTTTCCTACACTATTTATTATTTCGTAATCTCAAAGGGGACGCGGAAGGGGATGCCTCGTTGCATCTGGTCGGACAGGATGGGGTAGATGCGTGTCTTGAAACTGTCCCATTGGCGGTTGTCGGGGATGGACCATCCAGCCTCGGCAAGTGCGAGGGCGCGTGGGTATGTCATGTAGAAGGCGCGGTTGATGTCGCTGATGGCTTCACCCCACAGGGTACCCATTACACCGATGATGTGGTCGTTGGGTTGGTTCAGTTGCGGATAGCTCGGATTCCACTGATATGAATTCTGCAGGGTCAAGATGGGCATTCCCCAGTTGTTGGTTTCCGGCAGGTCACCCTTGTATTGAGGATAGTCGAAATAGCAGTGTTCACCTGGCGCCATAATTAGCTGGTTACCCGATTCGGCTGTAAGCTGGATTGCCTTTGGAGTCATGGCATTGCGCCATGTTACGAGTGTTACGTCCTGTGGGTATTGGAACAGGTATCGTGTTGCTGGTGGCCTGATGTTGTCCATTTCGACCCACATGATGGGTTTCTTGCCTTTGGTTCGCAGCATGTCCCAGAAGTGAGAAAAGAAGTATCCCATAATCTGGTCGTCGCTGGTGTATCCCAATTGTGCCTTGAGGCCTTGACAACGTGGGCATTGCCCCCAATTCTTGCTAATCAAGGACTCGTCGCCTCCGATATGGATGTATGGTGATGGGAAGAGTGTGCAGAGTTCGCCGAGTATGTCGTTGCACAGTTCGTACACCGAGGGAACTGATGCACATAGCATTACATCGGTGCGCAGGTGTCGTCCCCATGCTGTGGTATCGATGTTTTGACAAAGATATTCGGGGTGTATGCGCAAGATGGCGTACGTGTGTCCTGGGATGTCGATTTCGGGGACTATGCTGATGTGACGTGTGGCGGCGTATGTGATAAGGTCGCGGATTTCGTCCTGAGTGTAGTGTTCCTGTCCCCGGGTAAGTTGTGGGTGGCTGAGTATCTGTATGCGGAACCCCTGATCGTCGGCAAGGTGCAGTTGCAGGATGTTGAATTTGAAACGAGCCATTTCGTCGATATATCGCTTGATGGCATGTATGGGTATAAAGTGCCGTGCGGGATCGAGCATAAGTGCACGGTAGCCGTAACGTGGTGTGTCCTGAATTTCTACGGCAGGGATGCATACACCTTGCTTAGTGGTTGTGATATTTGCAAGCATCCATTGGTCAAGTGTGTTGATGGCGTTGAAAACTGCGTGGTCGGATGCACCGCTGAGTGTGATACCCTTGTGTGTGACGGACATGGTGTATTGTTCCCGATTTTTTGTCAGGCTTGGGTCTATGCGCAGTGTTATGACGGATTTGCCGTTGTGGGTGACAGTGGTGTTGCAGCGTTGTGATATAAGTGTGGCAAGATATGCCGCTTCGTTGGCAAGGTTGTCTGGTGCTGATATCTGCAGGGTGTTTTTCAGGATATATGGCCTGGTGTTGCTGACATGTATGGTTTGCGGGTATGGTATCAGGGCGGACTGTTGTGCAATGGCGCTTGTCGAGGCAAAGGCGATGAGTACCGGAATGACTGTTTTGCACATATTGCTGCAGTTGCAATTGCAATTGCATGAACCGCAGCATCCGTTGCGTTTTTGACGTCGTATGTATCGGTATGCTACTATGGCTGCTACAAGCAGGATAACGGACAGGAGTATGATGCTCTGTAGGTTCATATCAGATTAATGCGCTGAGTACTATGTTGGTGATGTATGCGCATATCCATGCAACTATGCATTGGAAGCACATGATGGCGACGGACCATTTGACGCCTAATTCGCGGCGGATTGTAGCTATCGTCGCTATGCATGGGGTGTATAGCAGGCAGAATACCAGCAGAGAATATGCGGTGGCAGTGTTCATGACGGCAGTAAGTGCCGTTCCGGCAAACAAGGTCGAGAGTGTACTTACAACGACTTCCTTGGCAAGTATGCCGCTGACAAGCGAGGTGACTATGCGCCAGTCACCGAAACCGAGCGGTTGGAACAGGGGTGTAACCAGACCTGATATCTGTGCCAGGATACTGTCATGCTCCATTCCCTCGGCAACCATGTCCAGATGAAGGTCAAAGGTGCGCAGGAACCAGATGGCAATGCTGGCAAGGAAAATTACGGTGAAGGCTCGTTGCAGGAAATCCCTGGCCTTGTCCCATAGCAGGCGCATGACATTCGAGGCAACGGGCAGGCGATAGTTGGGGAGTTCCATGACAAACGGAACTGCTTCGCCACGGAAATATGTGCGTTTCAGGGCTACTGCCACGATAATACCGGTAATGATGCCTATTATGTAAAGACTGGTCATTACCGCAGCGCCGCGTCCGGGGAAGAAAGCTGCTGCGAAGAATGCATAGATAGGTATCTTGGCAGTGCATGACATGAATGGTGTGAGCAGTATTGTGAGCCTGCGGTCGCGTTCACTGGGAAGAGTACGGCTACTCATGATGCTGGGTACGCTGCAGCCAAATCCTAACAGCAACGGAACTATACTGCGGCCAGACAGACCGAGACGTCGCAGGAGCTTGTCCATGACGAAGGCTATGCGTGCCATATAGCCCGAGTCCTCGAGCAGGGACAGGAAGAAGAACAGTATGATGATGAGCGGCAGGAATACAAGAACTGTGCCTACACCGGAGTATATGCCGTCTATTATGAGCGAGTGCACTGCAGGTGCTATGTCCCACTGTGTGAGCAGGTTGTCGCTTTCCTGCGTAAACCAGTCGATTCCCGTCTGGAATATATCTTGCAACCAGGCTCCAACGCTATTGAACGTGAGATAGAAGATGAGTGCCATGATGCCCAGGAAGGCAGGGAGGGATGTCCACCGGCCTGTCAGGATACGGTCAATACGACGGCTGCGCAGTTGTTCCTTGCTTTCCCTGGGGTGGATGACAGTGTTACGGCAGACGTGGTGTATATAGTCGTATCGCATTGCTGCCATTGCTGCCTGGCGGTCAAGGCCTCGTTCCTCCTCCATCTGGCACAGGATGTGCTCGATGGTTTCCTGCTCGTTAGGGCTGAGGTTGAGTGCGTTGATGACAAGCTGATCGCCCTCGATAAGCTTTGTTGCTGCGAATCGTATCGGGATGTCGGCTTGCTGGGCATGGTCCTCGATAAAGTGCATGATAGCGTGCAGACAGCGGTGTACGGCCCCCCCGTGCTCGGTGGGGGAGCAGAAATCCTGACGCTGTGGACCCTCCTGATAGCGGGCAACGTGCAGGACGTGTTTTATGACCTCGTCAACGCCCTCGTTCCTCATTGCCGATATGGGGATTACGGGAATGCCCAACTGTGCTTCCATACTGTTGATGCGTATGGTACCCCCGTTGTTCTCGACCTCGTCCATCATATTAAGGGCCAGTACCATAGGGATGCCCAGTTCCATGAGTTGCATGGTGAGATACAGGTTGCGTTCGATGTTGGATGCGTCAACGATGTTGATGATGGCGGTGGGTTTCTCCTCGAGTATGAACTGACGGCTGATGACTTCCTCGTTGGTATATGGGGAAAGTGAATATATGCCGGGCAGGTCGGTAACGATTGCATCTGGGTGTCCCTTGATGTGTCCGTCCTTGCGGTCAATGGTCACCCCCGGGAAATTGCCTACGTGCTGGTTGGAGCCGGTGAGATGGTTGAAGAGTGTGGTCTTGCCGCTGTTCTGGTTTCCGACAAGCGCAATGTGTACTGTGCCATAGTTGATGTCCTTGTGGTCTTTTTGCTCTTCGTGATAGCGTCCGTCCTCGCCGTAGCCTGGATGCTCGGTCTTGTGCTGGTATCCGTGGTCTGCATCACCTGTCTCTTCGTCGGCTGATGCATGTTCTTCCTGTACGGCGGCAACAGGTGAACTTACCTGTATGCGTGCTGCATCTGCCTTGCGAAGTGTCAGTTCGTATCCGTGGATACGCAATTCCATGGGGTCGCCCATCGGAGCGTACTGGACAAGCGTGGCGGTGACGCCTGGCAGGACTCCCATGTCAAGGAAATGCTGGCGCAAGGCTCCTTCGCCTCCTACGCCTGTGATTATGGCTGATTCGCCAATTTGTAGTTCTGCTAATGTCATTTGCCTGCAAATTTACAAAAAACTGTGTATTATGAATTACGAATTGTGAATTCTTTGTACCTTTGCACTATGAAATCACTAATTTTAGGTAGCGGGTTGCGCGTAATCGTGTCGAATAATGAAGGTGGAGTGGCATATTGTGGAATTGCGGTGGATAGTGGTACGCGTGACGAGCTGGAAAGTGAGAGAGGGATGGCTCACTTTGCCGAACATCTGAGTTTCAAGGGTACCAAAACGCGTACCTCGCGTCAGATAATATCCCGCATGGAGAGTGTGGGAGGGGAACTGAATGCATTTACGGGGAAGGAGGAGACGGTATATTACTGTGCCTGCCAGAGCCAGTACATTGGGCGTGCACTGGATTTGCTGGCAGATGTAGTGATGTGCAGTACATATCCGCAGGTGGAGATGGACAAGGAGGTGGAAGTCGTGGTTGACGAGATAGAGTCGTACAACGACAGTCCTTCGGAACTGATTTATGATGATTTCGAGGCTCTGTTGTTCAAGGGTCATCCATTGGGCCGCAATATCCTGGGGGATGTCGTGCGGTTGCGGGAATACAGGACGGAGGATGTGCGTGCATACGTATCCAGAATGTACACGCCCGATAGAATGGTGCTTTTCTGTAGTGGTCCGGTCGAGGAAAGTGACGCTGCCATAATGAGGATGCTACGCCCCATACTGGCGAAGTATCCTGAACTGAATGTAGGCGATGCCAAGCCGTTTGTGCGCAACGTCTATGGTGTTCCTGCACCATTGGGATATACATATCCGCTGACGGTCAGAATGGACAAGGATACCCATCAGTCGCATATAATGATGGGTGCCCGTGCATATGCCAGGGACGATTCGCGCTACCTGGCGCTGTACCTTGCCAGCAATATATTGGGTGGTACGGGACTGAGCAGTAGGCTGAACATTGCCTTGCGCGAGCGTACGGGGTTGGTATATACGGTTGACAGTTCGCTTGTGTCGTATTCGGATACAGGGGTATGGGCAGTGTATTTTGGTTGTGACAGGCAGGATGTTGCCCGTTGCAAGCGTCTGGTGATAAGTGAGTTGAAGCGATTGTGTGATGCCCCGCTGAGCGAACGTGCGTTGTTGGCAGCCAAACGCCAGCTTTCGGGGCAGATAGCATTGGCTTACGAGAATACCGAGAATGTTGCTATTGGTATGGGCAAGCGTATGTTGCACTGCGGACGTATGCAGAGCCGCGAACAACTGATTGAGCGTATTGCAGCGCTTACTGCTCAGCAGGTATGGGATGCTGCGCGTGAGGTGTTCAATCCTGATGGGCTGACCATTCTGGAATACAACTGATTTTCATTGTTTCACCGCTGGTCGGGTGACTGAACTCTAGATACGAGGCGTGGAGCATGAGACGTCCGTCCGGTAAACCGTAAAGCCTGTCCCCGAATATGGGATTGTCAAGTCCATGGGGGTGTGCACAATGTACCCGCAGCTGATGGGTGCGGCCTGTGTATGGTGTAAGAACAAGGTGTGCGTGCCCGTTGACATTCTCCTTTACTGAATAATGTGTATGTGCCTTGCGTCCATGTACGGGGTCTGCAATCTGGTGTGGAAGATTGTCGAAGTCGGGACGTAGCGGAAGGGTGATTTCGCCCTCGGAGCCGACTTGCATCGGGTGTTGCAGTAGTACCTGGTATTGTTTGTGGACGGAGCGTCGTTCGAACTGGCGCTGTAGGTTGGCGAGTGTGACCGTATCACGTGCAAGAAGCAGGATTCCGCTGGTGTCTTGGTCAAGGCGGTGTGCCGGCAGGTATCCCGTTATGCTTTGAACAGAGGGGTAGAACTCGCGGCCTGGGACGGACAGGAGGCCGGATGGCTTGTTGATGACAAGGATGTGTTCGTCGCTGTACAGGGTCTGCATCTGCCCGACTAAGCTCATATATGCAGTCATCCGTGGATCCGGTTCATAATCCATCCCATCGAGCATGTGAACGAGTATGGGACGACAACGTGTAGTACATGGTGGGGTAAAGCTGTCATCACGTGAATTCCATTCGGCTATGGCCAGTGGACGTATGCCGCGGCGGAATGCTTCCTGCAGAAGTTTGGGAGCGCAGCAGTCTCCTGCTCCGGATGGGATGCGTACATTGCCGAACAGCTGGGCTAATGTGGCTTGCCGGCCTTTAATGTTGAGAAATATGTATTGTGAAAACAGCCATTGTTGCAGTGCGTGCGAACGAACCTTGCGTTCGTGTCGCAGGTCGCAGGTCTCGCGCGGTGTGACCTGACCGGATGCGAGGCGTTGGTTGATGTTCGAGATTGCGGCTTCCTCCTGCAGAAAATAGCATCCTGGGTGCTGCAGATCAAAGACAGGTGGTACGAAGCCAGGCTGTATGGTCTTGCCACCCAGTGTTCCGCTGAATGCGGCAAGGTATCCGCCTTCCCAGATGAGTACACCGAAAGTCTTTCCTTCGCGAACGTCTTTCGCCCATTCGGGATTGGACAAGTACAATTGGCGTACCTGCTGCATAGCCGGGATGCAGCGGCTGTCGAAGGTGAATATGCGGAATGCCATTATAGCCAGTATATGGATTCGGGACCCATGTTGAACAGTAGATCTGCGATGCTGAGGTCTGCAATGAAGCCGTGGCGTGGTGCAAAGAGCTGGTAATAGTCTTCCTGCCGGATGTCGTTTATGTCCTGCATGCTTGCAGTATCTATGTTGAGCAGTCGCATGACGGTGTTATGCAGGTCAGTGTTGAAATCTGCAAGTTTTTCCCAATTGTGCTGCTGGTAGAAAGGGCGGAAATCCTCTTCATAGTAGTCAAAGTACGGTGTCTGTCGATAGCTGCTGGCAAGTGCGTTCCAGTGGCGGTGCCGCCAGTTGCCGTGCTCTGATATTAGTATCTCGCCTACTGGGGTAGTCTTGTGCGGATTGATGACTGGTATGCTGAGTGTGAGGGCACCGTTGGGTGAGTCTATACGACAGCTGTTCATCCCTTGCCCCCGGTGGAAGGGGACCGAGAAATCAAAGGCTGCCCCGCTTCGGAGCAGCCTTTGATAGTATCTGATTGAACCTAAATAGGCAGTTGTCATGTTTTACTGAACCTGATAGCGAACCTCCTCGGTGCGGAACTTCTTGGTAACTACCTTCTCCTTTTCTGTGTAGATGCCATGACCGGTGATGATGCTTACACGGTTCTTGTCGTTCTCAGCATAAGGCTGAACGGTATCGCCCTTCCACTCGATGTTCTTAATAATATTGGGGTCAACACCTTTCTCGATGAGGGCTTGCTTGGTCTTCTCGGCACGCAGCTTGGAGTACTTCATGTTCAGTTTTGGCTTTCCTGTACCCTTGTCGGCATAGGCCGTAATGGTAATCTCTCCATTCTTGACGCCCTTCAGGAATTCGGCTACAGCAGAAATCTGCTCCTGTTCCGAAGTAACGTCTGACTTTCTGATGGCGAAGAAGATTTCCTTCTTTATGTCGCGGTCGGCTGTTACGTCCTTGTATTCAACATCGTCGTACCAGATGGTGTCGATGCGTGTTGCCCAGACTTCCTCAACCTTGGGTTCTACGGGCTTCTTTTTATAGCCGAACTTGTAGGCCACACCTGCCTGTACCGTGATGCTCCAATCGTCCTTGTTGCTGAGTTTGCTGTTGTAGCTGTCGCTCAGACTGTTGGCAGATACTTCGAGGTTTACGCTCCAGTGTTTCGAAAGGTTGACGTCCAGCATACCGCCAATGCGTGCGTTGTGGCTGAGCTTGGTTCCGTCCCAGCAGTTGTTCAGTACGGAACTGTACATACCCTTCCAGAAATTGGCATCATTGTTGCGCCATGCCGTGTTGAGACCGATACCGCCAATCAGGTAAAAATTAACGGGATAATAGTTCTTCTTGCCAAACATCGTCACCATGTTGAGCATCAGGTCCAAATTGGTCGTTATGTAGTTGTAGTAGTATTTGACCATTGTCCTGCTTGCATTTTCACCTGTGTAGAATCCGCCCTTGTTCCACGCTCCGTTGACATGCAGGCGGGCGCCTACTACCGGTGTGAAGAATGCACCGAAACTGATACTGGCAGTCGGATTTATCAATTTCCAGTTGTTTACGTTTGTGATGGTGTTTTGTATTCCACCCTGGATGCCGACGAACATATGAGGTGTCGGCTTGTAGTCTTTTTTGTCATCAGTTTCCTGTGCCGTTGCTACGGACGCGCTGCACAGGAGCAACAGGGAGGCAACGAGAAAATGGATGTGTTTCATAATTGTCGTTATTTAGGATTTGTAAACATATTCGCAACAAAAATAAGGTTTTTTAGGAATGCAACCAAACGAAATTGCAAAATTTTGGTACTTGTAATATTAATAAATTGTAAAAATGGTGCGCAAAGAGGTGTCTTTTATGAAAAAAGAGTATCTTTGTGGGGTTAAATTGCGTGTTTATACGTGTTGGTTCGATGTCTGAAGTTGTAATCAGGGCCGTTGAGGGCAAGAAGGATATGAGGCGCTTTGTGCGGTTCAATTACGAGTTGTACAAGGATTGTCCTTATGCTGTGCCAGATTTGCTTGAGGATACATTGGTGGGATTTAACCCACAAAAGAATCCTGCATTTGATTTTTGCGAGGCCAAGTGGTTCGTTGCCGAAAGGGACGGCAAGATGGTCGGACGTGTCGTTGCGATATTGAATAAGCGTGCCAACGATACTTGGGGTTGCAGGATTGTGCGTTTCGGATGGATCGACTTTATTGACGACCGCGAGGTTTCGTCCGCTTTGATAAAGGCGGTCGAGGATTGGGGACGTGAACGGGGGATGGACACGATAGTAGGTCCCTTGGGCTTTTCGGACCTGGACCCTGAGGGTATGCTGTTCGAAGGGTACGACAAGATGGGGACCATGCCTACAATCTATAATCATGCCTACTACAACGACCACATGGAAGCACTTGGATTTCAGGAGGATGCCGTGTGGGTGGACCGTACCATATATGTGCCCAAGAATGGACATGAGGCTAACCAGCAGAAGTTTTTCCGTGTAGCAAAACTGGTAAAGGAGCGTTATGGATTCAGTGTGCGCAAGTTCAGGAACAAGAAAGAGCTGTACGAGAGCGGCTTCATCAAGCGTGTTTTTGATATAATCAATACCTCGTACAAAGATCTGTACGGCTTCAGCGAAATGTCGCAAAGGCAGATTGATACCTACGCCCAGATGTATTTGCCTTATATGAACTTGGATCTGGTATCAGTGGTTGTGAACAAGGAAGGCGACCCGATAGCAGTCGGAATCTGTATGCCGGATTTGTCTCGTGCCATACAGAAGGCGAAGGCCAAGTTGTTTCCGTTTGGATGGTGGCACCTGCTCAAGGCTCTGTATTGCCGTAACGATGTGTTGCTGCTATTGCTTATAGGAACGCTTCCCGAGTATCAGGATAGCGGTTGCGTGAGCCTGATTTTTGCTGATATCATCCCCAAGGCCCAGCGTATGGGCTTCAATACGGCAGAATGCTGTCCGCAGTTGGAAACCAATACAAAGGCGCTGAGTGTGTGGCGTAATCTGGATTCGGTTGTTTGCAAGAGGCGTCATACGTGGAGAAAGAAGATAGGGTAGTCTAAAAAGGAAAATTTTGCAGTTTGGAGGAACAGAATAATACAGTCAATTATGACGAGGGGAATATCCGGCACCTGTCGGATATGGAGCACGTGAGAACTCGCCCGGGTATGTACATAGGTCGCCTGGGTGACGGTTCGCAGGCCGAGGATGGTATCTATGTGCTGCTCAAAGAGGTCATAGATAACAGTATTGACGAGTTCAAGATGAATGCAGGCAAGCGTATCGAGGTTACGATAGACGAAAACCTGCGTGCATCGATTCGGGATTATGGACGCGGTATTCCGCTGGGTAAGCTGGTCGAGGCAGTTTCGATGCTTAATACTGGCGGAAAGTATGATTCCAAGGCTTTTAAAAAGAGCGTCGGCCTGAACGGAGTCGGCTTGAAGGCTGTAAACGCATTGAGTTCACGCTTCGAGGCTCACTCGTATCGTGACGGTCAGGTACGGCGTACCTCGTTCGAGAAAGGAATACTCAAGGATGATGTGACCGAGGCGACACAGGACGAGAACGGTACATACATATTCTTTGAGCCGGATTCCACACTGTTCAAGCACTACAAGTTCCGAAGTGAGTTTGTCGAGACGATGCTGAGAAACTATACGTATCTGAATACGGGTCTTACCATAATGTTCAACGGTCGCCGTATTCTGTCGCGTGACGGATTGAGCGATTTGCTGAACGACCGCATGGATTACGATGCCTTGTATCCGATATGCCACCTGCGCGGCGATGATATCGAAATAGCATTCACTCACACCAAGCAAAACGGCGAGGAATACTATTCGTTCGTCAATGGTCAGCATACCACTTTGGGTGGTACGCATCAGGCGGCATTCAAGAAATATATTGCCGAGGTTATCAAGGAATATTCGGGTAAGAACTACGAGTATTGTGACATACGTAACGGTATGGTTGCAGCCATCAGCATCAACATTCAGGAGCCTTTGTTCGAGAGCCAGACAAAGGTCAAACTCGGTTCCTTGAGCACAGCTCCCGAAGGCGGTATATCCATTGATAAGTTCATTGGTGACTTTGTCAAGGTCAATGTAGATAATTTCCTGCACAAGAATACTGATATCGCTGACATCATACTGCAGAAAGTCCAGGAGAGCGAAAAGGTGCGCAAGGAGATGGCTGGTGTGGCAAAAAAAGCTCGCGAGATGAGCAAGAAAGCCAATCTGCACAATCGCAAGTTGCGCGACTGCCGCGTGCATCTTAATGACGCCAAAGGCACTCAGCAGGAGGAATCCTGTATTTTCATCACCGAGGGTGACAGTGCCAGCGGCTCTATAACAAAGAGCCGTGACGTGAATACCCAGGCCGTATTCTCGCTCAGGGGCAAGCCCCTCAACTGCTTTGGCATGACCAAGAAAGTATGCTACGAGAACGAGGAGTTCAACCTGCTACAGGCTGCGCTCAATATCGAAGACGGATTGGACGGGCTTAGATATAACAAGGTGATTGTGGCTACCGATGCCGATGTGGACGGAATGCATATCCGTCTGCTTATGATTACATTCTTCCTGCAGTTCTTCCCCGAGTTGATAAAGAAGGGGCATGTGTATATCCTGCAGACTCCGCTGTTCCGTGTCCGCAATCGCCGTAGCAAGGTGGGAAAGAAGAAAATAGAGGAGATTGAGACAGAACTGCGAGCCTATGACAATGCTGAGGAAAGCTTGGTTCAACAGCGACGTCACGTCACTTTTGGCAACGATTTCATTACACAGTACTGCTACAGCGAGGAGGAACGTATCCAGGCTATTGATGACCTGGGTTCGGAACCCGAGATAACCCGGTTCAAGGGTTTGGGTGAAATCAGCCCGGACGAGTTCCGTAATTTCATTGGTTCGGACATACGCCTCGAACAGGTTACGCTTACCAAGGGTGATCAGGTTGCCGAGCTTCTTGAATACTACATGGGCAAGAACACTATGGAGCGTCAGAACTTTATTATCAACA
Organism: Prevotellaceae bacterium UBA6974; assembly: GCA_002450165.1. Lineage (GTDB taxonomy): Bacteria > Bacteroidota > Bacteroidia > Bacteroidales > Bacteroidaceae > Physcousia. The sequence continues at coordinate 90,081 of DJYQ01000012.1, forward strand.
ATCTAGTTATCGAGGAGGACCTGGCTGAGGAGGAAGAAGTATGAAGACCGTTGTATTTCCTGGTTCTTTCGATCCTTTTACATTGGGGCATGCCAACCTTGTAGGGCGGGCACTGAATATTTTCGACCAGGTCATTATCGCCGTCGGATATAATGTTGCCAAGCCAGGCTGGATACCTGTAGATGAGCGTGTACGTGCCGTACGGGAGCTGTACCGGGACGAACCGTGTGTCAAGGTTATGCCGTACGATAGTCTTACGGTAGATTTTGTGAAGGAAAACAATGCCGGATTCATACTGCGTGGTGTGCGTACTATACAGGATTACGAATATGAGCAGCAGATGGCCGATACGAACAGAATGTTGGATGGTGTCGAGACAGTTGTGTTGTTTGCCGACAATACACTGGGCAGTATATCCAGCAGCATAGTACGTGAGCTACATCATTTCGGGCGTGACATTACACAGTTCCTGCCACAAGGTCTCAAATACAATATTTAGAATATATTTACGATGAAAAGGCTATATTTTCTGATTCTCGCTATCTGTACTGCAACGCAGTTGCATGCCCAGAATGCATTTGACAAGGATTTTAGGAAATTGGCCCTGTCGCTTGCCTATATACAGAGCTATTATGTTGATAAGGTGGAAGGAAACAAGGTTGTCGAGGATGCCATTGTAGGCATGCTCGAGAAGCTTGATCCGCATTCGTCCTACACCAATGCCCAGGAAACGCAGAAGGTCAACGAGCCCCTGTTGGGCAGTTTTGACGGTATCGGCATACAATTCAACATGCTGGAGGATACCGTTGTCGTAATCCAGGCCGTACCCAAGGGCCCGTCGGCACGTGCAGGAATATTGCCGGGTGACCGAATTATCTCGGTTGCAGATACCGTAATTGCCGGAGTAAAGATGTCCAAGGAGGAAATAATGCGCCGCCTGCGTGGACCGCGTGAATCAATTGCTCATCTTGGAGTCAGGCGCGAAGGTATAAGCGAGACAATACATATTGATGTATGCCGTGGCAAGATTCCAATCAACAGCGTGGATGCCGCATATATGGTGACGGACGACATAGGTCTGATACGTTTCAATAATTTTGCCCAGAATACTCACGACGAACTTGTTGCAGCAATAGAAACATTACGTGAGCAGGGTATGAGGAATCTGATACTGGACCTTACGCAGAACGGGGGGGGCTATCTGCAGGCAGCAGCCGAGGTATGCAGCGAGTTTATTCCCAAGGGTGAGCTTGTCGTATATACCCAGGGACGTGTAATTCCCCGTCAGGATTACTACAGTACAGGCGGAAATGCCTTCCAGAAAGGCAAACTGGTTGTTATGATTGATGAATTGAGTGCTTCAGCAGCTGAGATATTTGCAGGTGCCATCCAGGATCATGACCGCGGTACGATAATAGGACGCCGCTCTTTCGGCAAGGGTTTGGTCCAGCAGCCATATTTCCTTCCCGACCACAGCATGATCAGGTTGACCGTGGCCAAATACTACACTCCTACAGGACGTTGTATCCAGAAACCTTATGTCAAGGGTAGGAAACAGGATTACAACATGGACTTCATAAACCGTCTTAACCGCGGCGAGCTGACAAACGCCGACAGCATTCACCTCCCCGATTCGCTCCGTTATACAACACTCAACAGGCATCGCACCGTATATGGCGGCGGGGGTATCATGCCGGATTATTTCATTCCTTTGGATACATTGCTCGTTCCCAGGATGTTCAGACAGATTACAGCCAAGAATATTTTGGCGAACACCAATATGCGCTTTATGGACAAGCACCGCCACGAACTGGAGCAACAGTACACGTCCTTTGACGAGTTCCGGAAGAACTACCAGATTCCTGACGATGTAATAAAAGGTATATTTGCCGAGGCCGAAAAGCAGAACATAAAGGCGGCAAACGAGCAGGATCGTAAGGACAGTGAGGCCCGCATACGCATGATAATGAAGGCACTTGTTGCACGTGATTTGTGGGATATGAGCGAGTATTTCGCAATCGTCTATGAGAAGGACGAGATGGTTCGCAAGGCCGTCGATATACTGTCCGGCAGGTAATGATTACCTATAATTCCATAAATGTTGTAATCCCTGATATTGACCGTCAGGCAGTCACATCGTGGATTTCCCAGGTAGCTTCCGGCTATGGAAAGAAAGTCGGGGACATCAACTACATCTTTGTTGACGACGGGGAGATACTGCGTATCAACCGCCAGTTTATCAACCACGACTATTATACCGATCACATAGGCTTTGATTATACGCAGGGAAACATCCTGTCGGGGGATACATATATTTCGGTGGATACTGTCAGGACCAATGCCCTGTTGTTCCACAAATCCTATCAGGATGAACTGCATCGGGTTATGATACACAGCGTCCTGCACCTATGCGGGCTGAAGGATAAAACTACCGGCGAACGTCTTGTAATGGAAAAGGCCGAGGATGCCGCCTTGGCACTTTTGGGTTAGTCCAGATATTCGGTATTATCCTCTATACCGGCTTCTGCCAGAGCTTCCTTCCTCTCAATGCAAGTGCCGCATTTACCACAATGAACCTTGCCTCCCTTGTAGCAGCTCCACGTTTCCGAGTAATCCAGACCCAGTTTTTTTCCATGCCGTGCAATATCCGTTTTTGTGATATTTGTATAGGGGGCAAATATCTGCACCTTGGTATCTGTTCCTGTGGTCATCGCCTGCGACATCGCAAGTATAAACTCCTCGCGGCAGTCAGGATATATGGTGTGGTCGCCGCCATGATTGGCAATCATAACAAATCCCAGCCCATTACTCTCGGCCATGCCGCATGCAATGCTCAGCATGATGCCGTTACGGAAAGGAACAACGGTGCTGGCCATGTTTTCCGACGTATAATGACCTTCGGGAATGGCGTCCCCACCTTGTAGCAGACTGCTGGTGAAATACCTGTGCATGAAATCCAGCGGAATAATAATATGCCGTATTCCCAGACGTTGGCAATGAAGGCGCGCACACGCTATCTCGTTTTCTGCATGATTGCTGCCATAGTCAAATGTCAGAGCCAGTGCAATACGTTCCCTGTATTCGTACAGCATGGTAACCGAATCCATGCCGCCACTCAGTATAATCAATGCATCTTTCATTGCTGTATGGATGCTAATTATAGTTTTCTACCCAGTGGAACATGCGGTTCCAACGGATTGAACTGAACAATCCCCTGTCCTTGTCCAGTGACAGCCATATCATAATGGGCTTGCCCACGATATGATCCTCGGGGACGAATCCCCAATAACGGCTATCGGCACTCTTATGGCGATTGTCACCCTGCATCCAGTAGTAATCCATCTTGAAGGTGTATTTGTCTGTTTCCTTGCCGTTGATAAAGATGCGGCCCTCTTTGTCAACCTTCAGTTCATTACCCTCGTACACACGTATTGGACGTTCGTATATGGCAATGTTGTCGATAGACAGCTTGATGCTGGCTCCTTTCTTGGGAATCCATATAGGTCCGTAGTTGTCACGTGTCCATTTCAATCCACCGTTCAGCGGATACAGGCACTCTGTTTCATTATCAGTACTGATTTCAATACTTTCAACTATGTCCTTGCGGGCCTCCAGCATCTTTTTGGCCTTTGCTGTCAATGGCAACAATCCTGTTATGCGAAACTCGGCCAAATCATCATTGCTTACACCCATATCGCGAAGCAACTGTTCCGGAATCTCCTGTCTGAGTCTTACAGCATAGTTATACTGGACATTGTCCGGCTCCTTGTTGGCTTTGCCGTCCAGATAGATGATATGGTCCTTGATCTGCAGTGTCTGTCCGGGAAGACCCACACAGCGTTTTACGTAATTCTCACGTCTGTCCACCGGACGCCAGCTTACCTTACCGAAATCCTGCCTGTCGTTCTTGACATAGTCGCTGGCATAGTTTATTGCCGCAGTGTAGAAATGGTAACGGTCAGCCTTGCTCATACTGTCCAGGTCCTTGGGCAATCCGTAGCTGTTAATATACATGGCCTTGCATTCCAGATAGTAGTCATTGCCACGCATATTTTCGGCAATTGTATCACCGGCAGGATAGTTGAACACAACAATGTCATTCAGCTTCACAGGTTTGGGGCTTACACGTTTGTAATCCCACTGAAGACTTTCAATATAGCTCTTGCCCAAATTCAGCGGCAGTGTATGCTGGCACAGCGGAGCATGCAACGGAGTCTGCGGAACACGTGGACCGTAAGCCATCTTGCTGACGAACAAGTAGTCACCTACCAACAGGCTCTTCTCCAGCGAGCTTGACGGGATAGTGTAGTTCTGGAAGAAGTATATGTTGACAAAATATACAGCCACCAGGGCAAAGACTATTGCGTCAACCCAGGACATTACGGTCCGTGCAATCGGATTCTCCAGTTCCTTCCACCAGTCCCACTTTATTTTTTTTGTTACGTATGCGTCAAAGACAAACGGCAGGGCAATTATGCCTAACCAACTTCTTATCCAGACCAAAAAGGCAATCAGTAGCGAACATGCCACAATACCTTTCGCCCAGTTTTTCCACGTAGGCTTATATACATTCTTCGTATCCATAGTCAAAACCTGAACAAGTCATCAATCGTCTGCCACCCATGGTGGTCAGCCATGAATTCTGCCGCCAATACGGCACCCAAGGCAAATCCGCGGCGGTTATATGCCGAGTGTTTTATCTCTATATAGTCTTCGGCGCTGTCATACGTTACTGTGTGGATACCCGCAACCTCGCCCTGTCGTACATCGTCAATACGCAGGACATCCGCAGCAGTCTCGTGCAATCCCCATCGGTTCTTGCGGTCCAGTTCTGCCACAGCCTGCTCGGCAAGAGTAATGGCAGTCCCCGACGGAGCATCCAGCTTATGCACATGATGTGTCTCCACCAAATTCACATCGTATTGGGGATAGTTGTTCATAATCCTTGCCAAATGGCGGTTCACTGCACGGAAAATGGCAACACCCACGCTATAGTTGCTGCTCCACATCAGCGAAGCCCCCTTGCGGCAGCGCTCCATCATCTCCTCCAGGACCTCGTCTTTCAACCATCCCGTACTGCCGCTCACAACCTTGACACCACGTTCCATGGCTTTGCGGACATTGCCTGCAGCAACAGAAGGAGCTGTAAACTCGATTGCCACGTCAGCACTACCGAACGCATCGCTGTCAAAATCCTGCGTATTGTCAATATCTATCTTGCAGACAATAACGTGCCCTCGGCTGATTGCGATTTCCTCTATCATACGGCCCATCTTGCCGTAACCTATAAGCGCTATTTTCATGATTATGCTAATTATTCGCGGGCAAAGTTACTATTTTTTGCCATAACCGCATATCCGCGTTATAACTTTTTATATCTTTACCACGTTTTTATAACAATTGTATATCAAGATGCCCGACATTGACAAGCAGGAAACCCTACTTATGATGGCCCTGTCCCGAGTGCCGCATCTGTCCCTGCGTCAGCAGAAAATACTTGTTGACACATTGGGCAGTGCCTCGGCTGTATGGTATAACCGCCAGGACATACTGGACATAATACCCAACAGTCACAAGCGTCTTGCCGAAGGACTCAGGCAGATGGACAGTCTGATAGACGGATGCCAGAAGGAAATGCAGTGGGCCGAGAGCGGACAAATACAGTGCATACCATATACCGATAGCCGATACCCACGGCGATTGCGCGATTGCGACGATCCGCCTATGGTGCTTTTCTATCGCGGGACGGCAGATCTTAACGCCAGACATATTCTCTCGATAGTAGGTACACGCCAGATAACCGATTATGGCAGGAATGTAATTTCACGTCTGGTACGCGATTTGTCCCAGTCATGCCCCGACATCCTTATAGTCAGCGGTCTGGCGTACGGTGTCGATATATACAGCCATCGTGCCGCATTGGAAAACAATATGGAAACGATAGCCGTCCTTGCGCACGGATTGGACCAGATTTATCCCGCTTTGCACCGTTCCACCGCAATACAGATGCTTGCACACGGTGGTTTGCTCACCGAGTTTCCTTCCTCCACAACAGTTGACAAGTTCAACTTCGTACAGCGCAACCGAATTGTGGCAGGATGTTCGGACGCAACCCTGGTAATAGAAAGTGCCCTGAAGGGTGGAAGCCTGATAACAGCCGAACTTGCCCAGGATTACGGACGCGAGGTATTCGCAGTCCCCGGACGCATTACCGATAAGTATTCGGCTGGTTGTAACAAGTTAATCGACAATAACGGGGCACATGCCCTGCTGGATGCCAATTCGCTTTTGGATATTCTGGGCTGGGGCAGTCAGAAAGCTCAATCCTGTGAATCAACGTCAGATGACCTTTTCTCGCTTGTCGGGCTCACTGACGAGGAACGGGCCATAGTAAGCACCCTGCAGGGGCACGAGCGATACGAGACAAACAAATTGTCCGTGCAGACAGGCATTCCCATCGGCAAGCTAAGCGGAATATTGCTATCCATGGAGATGAAGGGACTGGTGCATAATCTGCCCGGTGCATGCATCAGATTGTCTGTATAATAATATCAGCTATGGAGACAGTTCAAAAGACGGGATTGGTATTGGAAGGTGGCGGTATGCGCAGTATGTTTACCAACGGTGTGCTGGACATCCTTATGCAGGAAGGCATCCAGATGGATGCCATGGTAGGTGTCTCGGCCGGCACGCTGTTCGGTTGCAACTACAAGTCCCGCCAGCAAGGTCGTGCTCTTAGGTATAATATGCGTTTTACAGGTGATTCGCGTTATATGAGCTGGAAATCGTGGTTCAGTACCGGAGATTTTGTCAACGTACCTTTCTCGTACGAAACGCTCCCATACCATCTGGATCCATTTGACTTCGACACCTTCCACGATAACCCCATGCCTTTCTGGTCAGTATCTACGGATATTGTCAATGCACGGCCTGTCTATACGCAGATACGGGACGCCCGTGGTACAGGCCTGCAGTATATGCGGGCTTCTGCTTCGATGCCTTTTTTTGCGCGGCCCGTACATCTGGACGGTCAGGTCCTGCTGGACGGAGGCATATCCGACAGCATTCCCCTGCGCTTCCTGCAGGAGCAGGGCTACAGGCGCTGTGTAGTAGTCCTTACCCAGCCTCCCACATACCGCAAGACCCGTGCACGCCTGGTATATTGGTTCCTGCGTTTCTGGTGCCACCGCTATCCGCAGATAGCACGCATGATGGACATACGTCACGAGGTGTACAATGCACAGCTCGATTACGTTGCCCGTCAAGCCGCTGAAGGCAATGCCCTGCTCATCTGTCCCGACCGTCCCCTTGACATAGGACGTCTGGAGATGAACAGACAGAAGATACAGGCAATCTACGATGCCGGACGCGAAAAAACCCTGCAAATGCTGGATGAAATCAGGCGTTTTGTCTCTGCCGGACAGCCTCAAACATCAGAATAGCAGCTGAAACAGACACATTCAGCGAATCCAATATCCCCAGCATCGGGATGCGTATATGCGCATCCGCAGCCTCACGCCACTGCTGCGTAAGCCCCGTCGATTCGGTACCCATTACAATAGCAGTAGGTCCTGTCATGTCTGTATCGTAGTACAATTCCGAATCCTGAAGCTGTGCAGTCAGTATCCTCACCCCGCGCTCCTTCAGGAAAGCAATGCACTCCTGTGACGTCGCCGTAGCCACTGGTACCGAGAAAATTCCCCCGAGTGACGCACGTATCAGGTTCGGATTAAAAATATCCGTCACCGCGTCACAGACAATGACTGCATCTGCTCCGGCTGCATCTGCACTGCGCAGGACAGCCCCCATATTACCAGGTTTTTCCACACCTTCCAATATGACATACAACGGAGCTCCGTTTACAGGCTTCAAATCTGCCAGGCGATGACTGGGAGTATGTACTGTAGCAACCACCCCTTCGGTACTGCCGCGATATGCAATCTTCCCATACACAGCTTCCGACACACGGTACACAGTACAACCATACAACCCAGGGTGCTGCAAATCCAGCACGTCATTCCCGTCCGATGTTGTCGGCAGGTCAGGGTTCAGGAAGAGGCTTTCTACATGCCATCCCTTCTCCAGGCAATGCATCAGTTCACGCTGTCCCTCAACTACGAAAAGGCCCTCCTTACGACGCACGGCAGACTTCTGCTGCAACTGGAGCAAGGCCTTTATCCTGGGGTTCTGCAAGCTTGTTATAGTCAGTTCCTCTTGCATAGTGACGCAAAAATACAAAAAAAGTGCAAAATAGCACGTCCCATCCCTTGCCTTTCATGTAAAAATCAATATTTTTGCCAAAATTATCCGATGATGTCATTCGTACACAAAATACGCAAAGCCCGATACGGCATACTGGCAGTAGTGCCGGCAATTGTCATGGCTACCCTGTTTACCGAACAGTTTGACTTGGTTGACAATGCCGCTCCAATCATCGTACAGCTAATGGACAATATATGGGGCATCATCCTGATTACATGCCTGGGACCGCTCTTGGAAGAACTCATCTTCCGCCTCGCCATTCTGGGAGGCCTTTTGCGATGGACACCCATCAATCCATGGATTTCAATTATCATCTCGGCATTCCTGTTTGCCCTTGCACACTGGAATCCTGCACAGACTCCCGTTGCGATGGCTATGGGCATAATACTGGGCACATTCTATTGGCGCAGCGGATTATGGCTCAGCCTGTCAGTTCACATTTTCAACAATACCCTGGCAGCCGTTGAATACCGGATTTCACCCAACATCTGCCTTACCGACAGAATTGGAGGTCCCCTCACTGCCTGGACGTTGATTATACTGTGCACAGTCTCTGTCCTCTACTGCATGAATAAATACATACAAGAAACAAAACCAACAACAGATATACAATGAAAAAGATTCTTCTTTTACTAATTATTGCCGTCTGCACCCTCGGCTCATCAGCCGACGAAGGTATGTGGATGCTGAACAACATCGATCCCCGTACTGCCCAGGTCATGAAATCATTAGGCCTGCAACTTACCCCACAGCAACTGTACAATCCCGATGGGCGTAGCCTCAAGGACGCAGTAATTGACCTCTGTGATTTCTGTTCAGGAGTCGTGGTTTCTCCCGACGGGCTCTTTCTCACGAACCACCATTGCGGCTATCAGGCTATCCAGGCACTATCCACGCCCAAGGACGATATCCTTAAAAACGGTTTCGTGGCACGCAAGCGCAGCAAGGAACGTCCCGCCCCCGGATACTTTGTACGCTTCCTTGTCAGGACCGAGGACTGTACAGCTGCCGTCATCGCCCAGTTGGACAGCATTGCAAATGCACAGAAAGACACGCTTACCCGTGCTCAGGTCGAATCACTCTATGCTGACGGAATCTGTACAAGGATGGAACGCAGTTTCGAACGGGCAAACCCCGGGATGGAATGCCGCGTAGCAACATATTACAACGGAAATGCATACTATGTTTCCTATTACAAGGTATATCGGGACATACGCCTTGTATTCACCGCTACCGAGACACTGGGCAAGTTCGGAGGCGACACCGACAACTGGATGTGGCCCCGTCAGACGTGTGATTTCAGCATGTTCCGCATATATGCCGACAAAAACGGCAATCCAGCCGAGTATAGTCCCCATAACGTACCCCTCAAGACACCAGGCTATGCACCCATCAGTCTTGAAGGCTACGCCCCGGGTGACTATTGCATGACCATCGGCTATCCCGGCAGTACCGACCGCTATCTTTCCAGCTGGGGCATTTACGAACGCACTACAGCATCAAACCAGGCCGTCATAGACGTCCGCACGGCAAAGCAGAACGTATGGAAGCACTGGATGGACGCCGACCGTTCCACTGCCATCAAGTACGCCAGCAAATGGGCACGCTCCAGCAACTACTGGAAGAACAGCATTGGAATGAACAAGGCCGTGCAGGACCTTGACATCATTGGCCAGAAGCGCAAGACCGAGCAAGACATTACCACCTGGATTAATGCTGCTGGTACAGGTCCAGACACCGACCGTCTTGCACGCTTCGGCAAAGTCCTGCCTTCGTTGGAACAGGCATACGCTGACCGTTACGGTATTGTGTCTGCCGCAACATATTTCCGCGAGACCTTCTTCAATGGTATCGAGATAGGCCGCGTCGCAAGCATCATTACACGCATGCCTCAGGATGCCAATGCCGACGAAGCACGTCAGCGACATCAGTCCCTGCAGGAATTTTACAAGGATTACGATGCGCACATTGACCAGGAAACGACAGCTGCCCTGCTCGAACTGTACCGTCACAAGGTAGGCAAAGAATACCTGCCCACCATCTACAATACCATCGACAGCCTCTATGGCGGCAACTGCAAGGATTATTCACGCGACCTCTTTGCCAAGACCTGCCTTCTGGATACCTGTTGCGTCGGAAAAGTCCTGCGCGACAGCACCCTGCGCGACACCGACCCCGTTATGGCCGCCTACGAAAGCATCATGGACATGTGGTCCATCATGTCATCCCGTGCCCGCAAGGCCAGCATCACCATCGAGCACAACGAGCGCCTGCTCACACAGGCACTGCTCGAGATGGAGCAGGAACGCCCCCACTACAGCGACGCAAACTTTACCATGCGCCTCAGCTACGGCAATATACAGGACTATACCGCCAACGGCACACACTACAACTACTTCACCGACAGCCAGAGCCTGTTGGACAAGGTCGCACAGCAGGACAAGATCAGCGACTACCGCCTCGAGCCCCAGATTGTCAGCCTCCTCAGGCAAGGCAAGTTCCAGCCCTATGCCGACAAGACCACAGGCAAGTTGCAGCTCTGCTTCCTCAGCAACAACGACATCACAGGCGGCAACAGCGGCTCCCCCATGTTCGACGGCAAGGGCCGCGTCATAGGCCTCGCCTTCGACGGCAACTGGGAAGCAATGGCCGGAGACATCAGCTTCGACCCCACCCTGCAGCGCTGCATCGGCGTTGACATCCGATTCGTCATGTGGGTCATCGACCGCTGGGGCGGTGCCCGTAATCTTGTCAGGGAACTATGCAGATAGTCATACTCGACGCACACGTCACCAGCCCCGACAACCCCGGCTGGGATGGGCTCAAGCAGTACGGTCATGTCGAAATATATGACCGTACAGCACCCCAGGACACCGTCCATCGCCTCCGCGACGCAGACATCGCCCTCACCAACAAGGTCTGTATCGGAGCAGACGAAATCGCCCAACTGCCCAAGTTAAGGTACATCGGAGTCATCGCCACGGGGTACAATGTCGTGGATACAGATGCAGCACACCGGCGCGGCATCGTCGTCACCAACGTACCCGCCTACAGCACCATGAGCGTCGCCCAGTGCGTCTTCGCCCATCTGCTCAATATCACCAACCAGGTCGAGCAGCACAGCCAGCTGGTCAATCTCGGGGAATGGGAGTCCTGTTCCGATTTCTGCTTCTTCAGCCCAACCCTGCAGGAACTTGACGGCTTGACAATGGGTATAGTCGGCCTCGGCTGTATAGGCACGGCAGTTGCCCGTATCGCCGCATCATTCGGCATGCACGTCCTCGCCCTCAGCAGCAAGAGCCAGGAACAGCTCCGCGCAATGGGCATCAACAAGGCACGCGACATCGACCACCTTTTCAGCACCTCCGATGTCCTCAGCCTGCATTGTCCACTAATCCCCGACACACACCATATCGTCAATGCCAGGACCCTCGCCCTCATGAAGCCCACAGCCATCCTTATCAATACAGGACGCGGCCCCCTCGTAGACGAGCAGGCCTTGGCAGATGCGCTCAACTCCGGACAGATCCATGCCGCAGGACTCGACGTCCTCGCTCAGGAGCCGCCCGTTGACGACTCGCCCCTGATAGGCGCACGCAACTGCCACATAACACCACATACCGCATGGGCAACCTGCGCCGCACGCCGCCGCCTCATAGACACCGTTGTCGAAAACGTCCGCGCCTTCATCGCCGGCAAACCGCAAAACGTGGTGTAAATACCTTCTTTTTGCCCATTTCCCCTTGTTTTGATAGGTATCGCAATGATGCTTAACATTATTTAACGTGTGTTAAAATAAGTTGCAAAATACTAAGTTGCAAATAGTTGATGGGGGGGGTAAAAATTTGTATATTATGGTGTTCAAAATAGCGGATAGAATATTCTTTTTGTCGTAAATAAAGTGGTACCTTTGCAGTCGTTTAGAGTAAAAGGAACCATTTTTTTTTGTATTTTAAATGACAAGAAGAACACTAAAAAACACCATAATGATAAGGAAATTTTATTTGTTGTTCGCATTACTGATAGTTGCATTGTGGTCAACTGATGCACATGCACAGGGCATCTATCAGACTACAAGCGCACATTCCACCACCCGTCAGTGGCACGGAATCAATGTACTGGAAATACTGGATCACGTCAACGATGATGCCTGGCTGGACGAGCATTATCCCCACATCAAGCAAACATACACCAAGAATCCCTCTACCAATAAGTGGGAAGAGGACCCTGGCTGCGGTTTTTTTGTATATCTCTACAATGCGGGTATTGACAGATTCATGATTGAGGGCGGCGACTGGGGAATGGAAGGTCGTCTGTTCTACGAGGACTTCGGTCGCGAGGTGCTTATGATACTCGAGGAGGGAAATACAGGCAAAGGTGACTGGAAATTGAGATTCAGTCCGGCTATCACCGAGCATAGTCAGACTGATAAATGTAGGTTAACCTGCAATGTACCATCTGTTACGCGACCCGGCAGCACTTGGGAAAATGCCAAGACCACAATGAGTACCACTACTATTATGGACGGATACAGGAGACATGCTAACTGGTATTTTGAACGTGTCGAGGATGACCCTTCCAGCGATACATATACCTATTATATGTATCAGCAGTACAGACTCCCCGAATCTGCCACTTATGGTGGTGTTGATTCCAAGACAATCAAGTTCCGTTTCGGTGCTGCCTATGGCGAATTCCGCATACCTGGCTCTCCCAAGGGTAATGGCTATTATGTACACATTGACGATGACCGTACTTGCTGGACATCCGCCGGTAACGGGACCAGCTTCGATGGCCAGCCGGATGAAGCCTCTCCATGGGGCAATTACACCAAGGTGCTGGTAGGCAATGACTTGGTTGATATTGACGAACTTTACCAGTGGCGTATTATCAGCGAGGCAGAGTTTATCAGGGTGCTCAACGAGGAGACCGTGGGTCTTAATCCCAGTATCTCCAGCCTTGTTCCCGACCGTGATTTCACCCGTAATGCCAACGACTTTGATAAATGGGTTGCCGAAACACCCTATCCTTTGGACGAGTTTAACGAAACTAATGGTGGAAAATATGGTTTTACCTGGGGATATTTTCCGCCGGCATACTACAGAGATGAATATCTCTATAACAAGACTAAATTTTACGACACATCCTGGAACGAGCCTGTTGTGCTGAAAAAAGTCTTTAATAACCTGAAGACTGCCAAATACGGCTATATGGCATTCGAGGGTGTGGGTACAGTCGGTGCCCGTTTCGAGGTACCACGTCCCGGATGGTACGAGGTTTCCATGTCAGGTATCAGTTTTGCACCCGAGAATCACCCCGCCTTCTTCTATGCAATGGCTGATGGTGCAGAAGGCATGTCCGAGCAAGAGCAAAGTGCTGCTGCTGCCAAAAGCGGATATCAGGAAATACCTATCTACAGATTGTCCAGTGCGACAGACCTCGGAGCAATGTATAGCGATATAGATTATCCTAAATCTGACAAAAACAAGCAGAAGAAAAGCTATGGCAGCCTTACCGATGGTATTAGCCTCAGTGTCGGTGAGGTCCTGACGAAACATTCCGAGGATTTTCTACAAAAGTTCTGGATATACGTCGATCCCGTAAAATATGAGGAATCCGGCTATACCGGACTTACAGTCGGTATCAAGAAGGAATATGCTACCAAGACCAAAGGGGGCACCAATAACGATGTTGATTATTATTATGATTCCGACTGGGTTGTCCTCGACAACGTACACGTCTCATACATGGGTCTTGCCCCGGCTTTCTTGTACGAGAACGAGGAGAGTCTCCAGTACCTTGTTTACGACGAGGATAAGATTGACGAGCGTCCAGGTGCAGCCCCCGACAATATATATGGAGGTTCGCTCAGCCTTGCGCGTACACTCAAGAAGAACCAGTGGAACAGTTTCTCGATGCCTATCCCACTAACCGGAGAACAGATACGCAATGCATTCGGTGATGATGCCAGCCTGCTCGAGCTTCACAGCATAGGAGGTCTGTCCCACAACAGCAATATCATCGATTTCCAGTCCGTAGGTCTCAAACCCATGGATCCGTTTATGCCAGTTGTCGTTCCCGGCAAGTTCTATCTTCTAAAACCAACCGTGGACCCTGTAGAAGGTCTTGACCCACGAGGACTCGTCTATAACTATTACGATCTTGGGCGCAACTTCTTCACCGTCAATACTGACATCAACGACGGCAAGAAAGAGGACAATCCCACCTACTACAAACATTATATCCTTGACCCCGACGTCATGTCCGCCAGCGAGCATCTGCAATCATGGAACGGCAGTGAACTGGTCACAGGAGGCGATAACGACGGGGATGCATGTGTCAGCTATGTGCGTACACCAGGTTACAGCACCTTTGCCGTCACCAACGGTATATACAACGGTAGCCTTGCCACCGATGACCTTTATGCACCACTCGGTTCCTACGTCATGAGCAACAACAGGATATACGAGATTAACAAGGATACCCGCCTCAAGGGTTTCCGTGGATGGATCAAGCTATCCAACAGCGTGTTTGCCGAAACCAGCGAGGCAAAGATTTCGGTCAACGGAGTCGTGGACATTGACGGTTCTACCGGCATTGGCACTATCACCGTTGTATCCGAGCCGGATAATGACAATACCTCCATTTACGACCTGGGCGGTCGTAAGGTCGGTAATACAGGCAGCGGACTCTCAAAGGGTATCTATATAGCCGGAGGCAAGAAGTATATGGTATATTAATTTTTAAAAGACAGCCAGATTATGAAGAAGACATACAATAGCCCAATAACACAGGTGTTTGTAGTCTCGCCCGTACATATCGTTTCGGCGAGCGAGGAGCGTGGTTTTGCTGTTGACAGTGACTACGATTACACCGACATCAACGAGGATGCCTCTGACGACAACACTACATACAACGTATGGAAACAGGAAGACGAGGATTTTATCGATATAGATTAGGATAAAGCGGATTTTTTTGATACCAATTACCCTTAACCGCCACATCACCGCTCTATCATGAGGTCGTGTCAAAAGTAACAGACACGGCCTCATTTTTAATATTTAGCCAGCCCATAGCCATACCATTCCCTTTACCCCTTTGTTTGTTGTCTTCGAATTATGATATACCCCGATACCCATCCACGCCGTCCCCGGCTTCTGCCATTGCCATTTATCTTTTTCCGTCACTTGCTGTTGTTAGAGTCCCTATTGTTCTTATTTTTGTGTGCCATCAAAGATACACTTTGATATCTTCAAGCCGAGTTTGGCAGATGGTGTTCTGCCTTTATAAAAGTCCTGTATCTCTTTATTCTGATATGCGAGTTCATTTTGTTCCTGCATCCAGTTCATGTCTCGGAATGTTTTCTTATTCCAAGTTCTGTTTTCTTCCTCATTCAAAGTCATGTTGAGCGATGAAACAAGATTGCATGATTCAGAGATTTTCGCCGTGGTTATCCATTCCACTACTACGAATACACCCGTTTTGGGGAAAGCTATAGGACGGGTAAGGCTGATGCCATCTTTGCCAAGCTTCTGACCGGAAGGTAGTATAATGCCACCATCAATCAGGGATTTGTCTTTGGGAGCCCCTGTCTTGACATCCGGCAGACGGAGGTCAAAGCGGAGGGTGGCATAGATGGGGGGCTTGATTTCAGTAAAAACCAAATAATGGATGGAATAATCGAGACTTGCTAATATAGAATGAATGTATGGTGTTTCTGCCCAAGTACTGTCGTAAGGAATAAACAAGGCTATCTCAAATCCATTGGCTCCCTTGTGCTTAGTATTCGTCTTCGATTTCATCAATCCCACTTCTTTTGTCTTGATTCGCTTTGGAGCCTTTGCTCTGACAGCGATTTCATCAATATTGGTGATTTTCGGAACGAGAAAAATTGTTTGCGAGTCAGTTGTTATTTTAGCGATGTTCTTAGTCTTGTAACTGATATGTGACAACCGTATCTGTGATGCTCCTTTTGGAATAGCTATTGTACCCTGTTCGTCCGTGTAGCCACCGGACTTATTACCGAAATAGACATTTACAAATGATATAGGTTCATTAGTGATGCTGTCCTTGACAATTATCGTCTGTGCCATTCCAAATGTAGCTATCAACAACATGGCCAGTAAAATCAGTAATCGTTTATGGGGCTTTATTTTGTTCACTATTCAGCACTTTTGTTTGGGTAAAGTTATGGAAAAATGTACAAAAAAGCCCTCGGCAAAGCCCTGAAATCGGATGCCGAGGGCGAAAAGATTAAACCTGTTTCAGAATTTATGTGACTTTTCTGAAATTAAGAGAGAGTATTTATGGTTGCGCTTTCTTCGTGAGCTTGTACTCGACGATGAAGGAGGTGAGTAACCCGATGCCCATTCCTGCGGCTATGATGAGCCAGAAATAGATGTTGTGTTTGGGAGCAAGGCCAAGCAGAGCATCGACTAAAGCACCGAGTCCCATACCAATGAGGATGCAAGCCCAGCGAAGGCTGCTGTATTTATCGTGCTTCTCAGCCTGTTCTTTAATTAGCAACTTGGCGGTTTCTGCGTCAGTTCCCTGTTGGATGAGAGCCAGACGTAGTTCGGTGTCGCGGTTCTTTTTCTTGATAATGGTGATGAACACCATCACGATAGCAACAATAGGAATAGAGAGAGAGAGGACAATGGCGAACAAGCCTTCAAGTTCTAATTCGTGTAACATAGTTGGATATAATTTTAGGAGTTATCGTTTACTGTTTATTGTTTTGAGAATGCATTCTATTATTAAGACCTGCAAAAGGCTGGATTATTACACTTCCTTGGGCGAAAAAGTCCTGAGGGCATAACCCGTGGAGAAAAGCAAGCCGAGCGTTGGCCACATCATCACAAACAAGCTTTGTAGCGTACATGCGTACTCTTTTATATAAAGGTATGCACACATGAAAAAGATAATCAACATCAATGGCAGCCCAAAGCTGAAGACAACAACTCGTGCCCAGCGGCGCAGCCAAGCACGTCGTGCCTGACGGCGCACGTCAGCACTAATCAGGCGGTCAAGGTCAGCCAGAAGTTCTCGACGGTCGATAGCCTCACGAATGAGGTTATCTATGGAGTTGTCAGTCATTGCGTTCATGGTTCATAAGAGTTTTAAGTCGTTCGCGTATTCTGTGCAGTTTCACAAGCACGTTACTCTGCGATAGGCCTGTGCTACGGGCGATGTCGGCAGTTTTGCAACCATCGTAGTAGTGGAGTCGCAGCAGTTGCTGATCGGATTCTGGAAGGGTGGCGATGGCGGCTTCCATCTGCTGGAGGCGGGCTTCGTGCTCCGGGGAGTAAAAAGACTCGGCTGGGATACCACCCATCATATTGTTCGGAAGCTCATCGAGGGAGTTGGTGCGTCGTCGCCGCTCTTTGTCAAGGAGCTTAAGAGCCGTATGTGCTGCGATGGCCGTAATCCAAGGACCCAATTCCGTACCACGCCAGGTGTCAAGATTCGTGTATACACGGACAAAGGTCTGCTGCGTAACATCCGCAGCCCCCTCCTCACTATGCATCACACCCATAGCCTTTGAGAACACTATCCCCGAGTAGCGGTGGACAATCTCCTCGAAAGCCTTTTGGTTGCCATGTTGCGTGACTTGATATGCGAGTTCTCTGTCTGTCATCATATTTAAGACACCAACACCTCAGAATTATTACACTATAGCACAGCCTTTTTGCGATTTCTTCCACTAAGTTACAGAAAATGTCATTAAAAAGGTAGTCTTTTATGCAAAAATTGACTCCTTGCGTGATCATTAATCATAGCTTACGCATACCTTTCCCATACATTACCTTCGATGATGACTCTACCGTTGTCCATTACTTGTGCACTAGTTCCTCGGTACATGTCCGCTACTTGTTCGGTCATACACCGAACATCTACTGGACATGTACCGGACATATACTGGACATATACTGGACATGTGTAGAAGGTAATCCCTTGTTGAGTGGGCTCAAAGGTATGGGACAAATATGCCTTGTTTATTAAAAATATTTTGTAGATTTGCCTACAGAAACATAATAATACGTCTGTATGATAAGTAAGACTTACCGTCGTTACATTTGGTTGCTGGATTTGTTGCTCAACAGCAGTCCACTCTCCTTTGACGATATCTGTATGATGTGGGAGAAGAGTCCCATGTGCGAGGGACCGTTGGCCCTTCGTACCTTTCACGAGCATCGCAAAGGCATCAAGGAGATGTTTAATATTGATATTGAGTGTGACCGCACGAAGAATACCTATTTTGTCAAGAACCCCGAAGTGTTGGACGAGAACCGCCTGGCGAATTGGTTGCTGCGAAAATATAGCATCCCACAGGACTTCGTGACCTTCAATGGTATGAAGGATCGCATTCTGTTGGAGGAAATACCGCAGGGGCAGGCATTTCTGGATGATATAATCGAAGCTATGCTGACGAATGTGGAACTGCGGATAGACTATCAGCGCTATGAGTATGAACATGAAGAACATTTGCAGACATTTCATATTCAGCCATACGCTTTGAAAGTCTTCAATCGACGTTGGTATCTATTGGGATTTATTAAAGAAAAAGATGGTTTGCGCACAATAGCCCTTGACCGCATACTTGCACTGAATGTGCTTACGAATAGTTTCACCTTGCCTGAAGACTTTGATGCTCACAAGTACTTTTCTAATGTTGTTGGCATCTTTGTGAATAAAGATTTACCCATTACAAAAGTCAAAATCCGCGCCTACGGCATTCAAGCAGAGTACCTGCGTTCTACTCCGTTGCACAAGAGCCAATCCGAAGTCCGCTCCAAACATGGCGAGTTCGCAGAGTTCACGTATAGATTACGTATCACTCCTGATTTGGTCACTCAGTTTCTGGCAATGGGGGATAAGATTGAGGTGCTGGAGCCAGCAACACTTAGAGAGATAATTAAAGAGCAATTACAATCAATATTAAATAGATATGGAAAAGAGTAATATGTCTTATACAAAATTTAAGAAGAAAGTTTTAGACAAACTTGCGGATTATAAAAAAAATGTGTTGAAAATTAAAAAAAATGGCATTTTTCGTTATAGAGGAAAAGAATACTCCAAAGAGCATATATTGCCTATACCCCCTGGAAAAAGCATACAGAACGTGGTGAAGGAATACAATGTTTTGAAATGCTTGAAAGGTGTGGACTTTCTCATAGAAAAGGACTTACATCGCTATGCTCACCATCTCAATTCTTCGCAACTGATGTGCTATAATTTCTTTAGACCGTTTATAAAAGAAGGAAGCAAGACTAGCCCCAACGATGCCTTAATAGAATTGCTCAGTAAGTATATAGCCATTAATCAATGTGATGATGCAGAGTGTCATTTTGAATATGTACAAGGTGGCGAGTATGAGGGAGAAGATACAAACTTTGATTTCTATCTGAAGTCAGATGAGACAGAGGTGTTCTTCGAAATAAAATATACAGAAGCAGGATTTGGCAAATGCGAAGATGATGATAGACATAAGGATAAGTTTGCACGTATCTATAATGGATTGATTAAAAAATGTCCAGCTATAAAAGACTCTATAACATTTAACGATGAGTTTCGCAAAAACTACCAATTGTTCCGCAATTCAATTCGTGCCACGGGCAAGAACAAATATGTTATCTTCATGTATGATGAAAACAACCAATATTGCAAAGATCAATTGGATGAGTTCCTTAAGAAATACATTACAGATGATTATAAGAATAATATAATAGGAATTACATGGCAAGATTTGGCACATAAATTAAAATCACCCCATAGGAAAGAATTCATAGATAAATACCTAAGCTATCCAAAATAAATGTAATTATCGGCCTCCCTTCTGCGGCGTTTTTGCATACCAACATGCAAAAACGCCGTTTTTTTTGTCTTTTCATTCGTATATATAATATATGGGAGGGTATCATAAAACTATTATAACAAACCCTCTCTTACATATATATGGAAAAAAATACCTTATCACTCGAAAAGTATCTTCAGGAAATCAGTCGCGAACCCCGTCTTTCTGCGGAAGAGGAGATTGAGTTGTCAAAGAAGATACACGAAGGCGACCGCGTCGCCCTTGAAAAACTGGTGAAAGCCAACCTCCGTTTCGTGGTTACTGTCGCCAATCAATACAAAGACCAGGGAGTTTCTCTGCCCGACCTCATCAACGAGGGTAATATGGGGCTTCTCAGAGCTGCCGAGAGGTTCGACGGGAGGCGTGGCTTCAAGTTTATCTCCTATGCTGTTTGGTGGATTCGCGAGGGGATACTACGCGTCCTTGCTGAAGAACAAAGATGCAACTCGCGCCAAATCTTCGACGAATTCCCTTCTCCGGACACGCTTATTGCTCCTTTTGGCGAGACATTCTCTGCTGAAACAAATCGGGCACTCAGCTTGCTTGGTGAGCGTGAGAGGTTTATCATCGAACACGCCTTCGGCATCAACGGCCAGCCGGAAATGACACTCGGTGCGATTGGTGAAAGCTTGGGGCTGACCAAGGAACGCGTCCGCCAAATCAGAGAAAAATCCATCCGAAAACTTCGCACAATAGGAATCCAACTTTAATAATAGAGATAAATATGATAACAACAACTTTAGCTACAAACGAAACAGAATTCCGCGAAAGGCTCAACAGCCTCAAGGTAATGCAGAGGTGTATTTTCAGCCAGGACGAGATTGACTATCTCTCAAACGGAAACAGCTTTGAATGTGTGGAACTGAAGCAAGAGGACGAGGATGACGACGAGTTCCTGAAAATGTTTTCCACATGGTTACACGAGCGTCCCGTACAAAAGGGACATGTAGATTATTATATTATTGTCTGCCTTCGCAAAGGCGAGCGCCTGACCCCGGAACAGTTCGAATATATGGAGCGAAACGTAGCAGAATGTTTCGACACGAGTCACGGCTGGCTTTACGAAATCAATCACCGAATGCGTTTCCGCCTCCGCATCCAACTGATCTGCAGCTACAAAAAAGAATTTCGTCGTTTAACAAAAAAAGAACTGAGTAAATAAGTATGACACATCTGGAAATTTTTAACTGGCTTGTAGCCGTAGGTATGAGAGCGCACTACGGCGACAAACCCGACAGGGCAGTGCTATTGCGTTGCCTGTGGGAGAAAAAGCGCATCATGGATAATGGTTTTGTAGATTACTATATTATGGCGTTTACCCTGTTCCGCCACAATGCCTACTCGGCGGGGATTGAATACTGGGCACGCGGTGCTGTCCCTTCGTCAATAATCTGCTACTGCTTGGGGCTTACCGACATAGATCCGATTAAGTACGGCCTTCACTCCGTCCGCTTTGTAAACGACCAACTGCCCAAGTTCCAGTTCGACGTCGAGACATCACGCTTCGACGAGTTTATGAATATGGCAGAGGAGACCTTGCACACAGGTATGACAGAGGGTTACGATATCCAGGCCATCAGGGAATGCCTGTTCAAAGACGTGAAGCCATACGGATGTCTGAGCAGGAAACAGGAGCGGCCTTTACCCGAGAATATTGATGATGAAATGGCACGTTGTGCCCTCTACTATCCGCAAACGATGGATTTGTATAAGGCTTACATTCAGAATCCCAAGTGTGACTTTTTGATCTACCAGGAGCAGATGCTCGACATCCTGAAGGAAACATTTAATGTCTCCAGCATCGAAGCCAACCAAATTCGCCTGAGCATCCAGCGAGGGGAAACCGAGCAGGTTGAAGCCTACAAGCAGAGAATCTTGGCTGACCTCAAGGGCCTCACACCACAGCAAGCAGAAGAAGCCTGGCAACGACTTACCAGCAACCCCAGGGCTTTCCTGAAAGCCCACGCCGTCAGCAGAGTCCTGGCAAGTTATAAGTATGAAATAAAAAAACAATATTAAAAATTGAAGTATTATGGCAGAATTAGAAAAAGCACTCGATTGCGCTATCAGAGATTACGAGATAAGATTGTTCATTTCGACATAAAGCAGTTAATTTGTCACTACCTTGGTATTGCCGCAAATATCCTCGAAACAAAACAAGCGAAAGGAATAAAGTTTGTCTATTTTATCTATAACCCCGAAAACGTTAAAGATAATATAGAAAAATACGGAGAAAAGATATTGTCAATATATCAACAGACATTAGATGAAATTAAATGGTTTGGTGATATGCGCTGGTTATTCGAAGCTGTCTTGGAGTTTCAGAAACAGAACCTGGGATTATCTCTTGAAACAGAACCTACTTTTGAGTTTAAAATTGTAGATCAAAATAGTTATAGAGATGAGCTGAAATAACAATCATTGTTCAAGAATTATCTTTATTTCAACTCCTCTCTGCGGCGTTTTTGCATTGAAAATTGCGAAAATGCCGTTTTTATTGTTGTTTCAATCGTATATTATATTAGAGGGGTACTCTTAAAATGGAATTCACTGATTGAATGACGTTTAATATAAAAAGAAAAATTATGAGAAAAGCAGAGATTACACTTGTGTTAGCCTTATTATTCTTATTGCCAATCTATAGTATGGCACAGGATTATAGTCCTAATGATGACAATAAGGAAATTGTACGACGGGATAGTGATGACAAACGAAAGGAAGAGGTCTCTAAAATAATTCATGGAAAAAATCTGACGAGGTTCCAAAGGTCTCTTTCTAATTTAGTAATTAAATATGTCTCAAAATTTCGTTATGGTACAGAAAACCGATTGTCCATTGCCGAGGAATCTCTAATTCGTGTAGGTTGTCGTACAGAGAGAGAGGCGGCTCCTTTTCTGGGTGAATATTTGGTTCCTGCCCTTTTTACTATGCCTGCAGACGAATATAAAAGACTCATTAAGGAAATAGATGATCAACTAAAGATAATACGTAGGCTTAGGACACCCATAGAAATAGAAGCTGATAAATTGGGGCTATAACTATACGCATTTAAAACTCTCCCGACAACGGCGTAGGTATGCTAAAACAACGGCGTACAAATGGCCCGACAACGGCGTAGAAACGTTAAAACAACGGCGTTGATTTTTTGACCACGAATTACACGAATAAACACGAATCTTTTATTGACCAAAACCTATCAAAACCACCTTTCTGAGCCTAATGCTCTTATCGTAGCATACAACACCATCAG
>DJYQ01000048.1:0-121 GCA_002450165.1 Prevotellaceae bacterium UBA6974
CTCGATACCCATTGACAGAGGTGTAACGTCCAAAAGAACAATGTCACTCTTGTCACCTGTCAGCACAGCACCCTGGATTGAAGCACCCACGGCAACAACCTCGTCAGGGTTAACACCCTTT
>DJYQ01000048.1:178-1602 GCA_002450165.1 Prevotellaceae bacterium UBA6974
ACACCCTTTGAAGGCTCCTTGCCAAAGAAATCAGCAACCAGTTTCTGTACTGCAGGAATACGGCTTGAACCACCAACGAGGATAACCTCGTCTATATCGCTGTTGGAAAGACCTGCATCACGCATTGCATTCTGGCACGGAACCTTACAAGCCTGAATCAAACCGTCAGCCAGACGCTCGAACTCAGCACGAGTCAGAGTCTTAACCAAGTGCTTGGGTACACCACCTACGGCAGTGATATAAGGCAGGTTTATCTCCGTAGAAGTTGTGCTTGACAACTCAATCTTAGCCTTCTCGGCAGCCTCCTTCAGGCGCTGCAGAGCCATTGGATCCTGCTTCAGGTCAATACCTTCCTCAGACTTGAAGCCGTTGGCAAGCCAGTCGATAATTACCTGATCGAAGTCATCACCGCCCAGGTGAGTGTCACCATTGGTAGAAAGAACCTCGAAAACGCCCGAGCCGAATTCCAGGATAGAGATATCGAATGTACCACCACCCAGGTCGAAGACAGCAATCTTCATATCCTTGTTTGCCTTGTCCACACCGTATGCCAGTGCAGCAGCTGTTGGCTCGTTTACGATACGCTTAACATCCAGACCTGCAATCTGACCGGCCTCCTTTGTAGCCTGTCGCTGACTGTCCGAGAAATAAGCAGGAACAGTGATAACAGCCTCGGTAACCTCCTGACCCAGATAATCCTCGGCAGTCTTCTTCATCTTTTGCAGAATCATAGCCGAAATTTCCTGCGGAGTGTACTGACGACCGTCAATATCAACACGCGGAGTATTGTTGTCGCCCCTTACAACTGTATAAGGTACGCGCGAAATCTCCTTGCTGACCTGATCATAAGTCTCACCCATGAAACGTTTGATCGAGAAGATAGTCTTCTTTGGGTTAGTGATAGCCTGACGCTTGGCAGGATCACCCACCTTACGTTCGCCACCGTCAACAAAAGCAACAATCGAAGGTGTAGTACGCTTACCCTCGGCGTTTGTGATAACAACGGGCTCGTTGCCCTCGAATACTGATACACAAGAATTTGTTGTGCCCAGATCAATACCAATAATCTTTCCCATAATATTTAATATTTAATTTATTTTCGTTTTTTTTTATACTCACAACATAAACAGCAAGGCCCGTGCCAAATCCAGCACGAGCCCTACCCTGTCAGTTTTGTATGTCAGTTTGTCAGTTCAGTCCTTACTTGTCGCCATAACCTCGGTCACTTTGGCTGTGAGTTCCTCAAACAGCTCAGGATTGTCCTTGATGACAAGCTTGACAGCATCGCGTCCCTGACCCAGTTTGCTGTTGTTGTAGCTGAACCACGAACCACTCTTCTTTACAATCTCGTACTTGACGGCAAGATCCAGGACCTCGCCAACCTGACTGATACCCTCGCCAAAGGTAATTTCAAACTCAGCCTT
>DJYQ01000048.1:1668-121652 GCA_002450165.1 Prevotellaceae bacterium UBA6974
CGGAATGGAGGTGCCACCTTGTTCTTTACAACCTTTACTTTTGTCATCTTGCCGATGACATCCTCACCGTCCTTGATTACAGACGATGGCCGTATATCCAGGCGAACGCTGGCATAGAACTTGAGAGCATTACCACCGGTCGTTGTTTCGGGATTACCAAACATCACGCCAATCTTCTCACGCAACTGGTTGATAAAGATACATGTGGTGTTAGTCTTTGAAATAGTCGAGGTCAGCTTACGCAGAGCCTGTGACATCAGTCGAGCCTGCAGGCCGACCTTGTTATCTCCCATATCGCCCTCAATCTCAGCCTTTGGAGTCAATGCTGCAACCGAGTCAACGACAACAATATCAACAGCTGCTGAACGAATCAGCTGGTCGGCAATCTCCAGAGCCTGCTCACCATTGTCGGGCTGCGAGATAAACAGGTTGTCAACATCAACTCCCAGTTTCTCGGCATAAAAGCGGTCAAATGCATGCTCTGCATCAATAATTGCAGCTATACCTCCCAGTTTCTGAGCCTCGGCAATAGCATGGATTGCCAATGTGGTCTTACCAGATGATTCCGGACCGAATATCTCAATAATACGGCCCTTGGGATAACCGCCTACACCCAGGGCATGATTCAGCGAGATACTGCCGGTAGGGATAACCTCGACATTCTCAACCTTGTTCTCGCCCAACTTCATTATGGCTCCCTTGCCAAAATCCTTCTCTATCTTGCCAAGCGCTGCCTGCAATGCTTTGAGTTTAGCCTCTTTCTCGTTTACTTCTGCTGCCATATCTATTATGGATATAATGGATTATGAATTATCAATTATGAATTTTGAATTTTAATTAAAGTTCCAGATCTCCGTCGTGAATCTCATGCCAAGGCAATCCCTGCTTATTCAGCTCGTCCATAAATGGATCCGGGTCAAACTCCTCAACATTATGAACGCCCGGCTTGACCCACAGACCCTTCATAAACATCAGGGCACCTATCATTGCCGGAACACCTGTCGTATAGCTGACACCCTGCATACCCGTCTCCTCGTAGGCAGCCTGGTGAGAGCAGTTGTTATAGACATAGTACGTATGCTCCTTGCCATCATTGCCAATACCACGGATACGACAACCTATCGAAGTTTCCCCCTCGTAGTTGCTGCCCAAGTCCTGAGGATTAGGCAAAACAGCCTTCAGGAACTGCAGTGGAACAATCTTGACAACCACGTCACCGCTACCATCCGCAGCCGGAGCCTTGTACTCTATTTCATCAATGCGGTCCATACCTATGTTCTGTATAACCTCCAGATGCTTCAGGTAAGCCTCGCCAAAAGTCATCCAGAAACGGGCACGCCTGATTGTAGGATAGTTGATTACCAGAGACTCTATCTCCTCGTGATGCAGCAAGTACGACTCCCTGGGACCGATATTGGGATAATTCAGCGTCTTATGTATCTCCATAGGCTCAGTCTCAATATACTTGCCATCCTCGTAGTACAGTCCCTTCTGTGTAATCTCTCGGATATTTATCTCGGGATTAAAGTTAGTAGCAAACGCCTTGTGATGATTACCTGCATTGCAGTCAACAATATCGAGATACTGGATTTCCTTGAAATGATGCTTTGCAGCGTATGCAGTATAAATACTCGTAACACCCGGATCAAATCCGCAGCCCAGTATAGCAGTCAGCCCCGCCTTCTCAAAACGCTCGCGATAAGCCCACTGCCACGAATACTCGAAGTGAGCCTCATCCTTTGGCTCATAGTTGGCAGTATCCATATAATTGCAACCCGTCTGCAGACAAGCCTCCATGATTGTCAGGTCCTGATAAGGCAGAGCCAGGTTCAGCACCATATCAGGTTTGTATTCACCCAACAAGGCAACCAACTGCGCGACATCGTCCGCATCCACCGCGGCAGTCGTTACATTAGTGCCATATCTGCCGTTCAGCAACTCAGCAAGAGCATCACACTTAGACTTTGTACGCGACGCTATCTTAATGTCCGTGAACGTATCCTTGTTCTGACAAATCTTGTGAGCCGCAACTGTAGCAACACCACCACAGCCAATAATCAGTATCTTTCCCATCTATATATCTTGTTTTAAATATAGCGTCTGCAAAGAAACAAAAAAAAGAGCAATTTCCCAAATTATGAATTACGAATTATCATTTATCAATTATGAATTATGAATTACAAATTATGAATTCAACTATTTTTCCCTTTCAGACACCAGTCTTTCCCATCCCTCACGGTCTTGCCACCACACATACAGAGTCTTGTAAGACTGACCTTCAATACGCTTGTGCCCCAGCGAGACACGTGCGTAGTCGCTGCTCCATTCATACAGTCCCCTGCTACTGTCGTAATCCCAGTGGCCATATTTCTTCTTCAGAGCACGTTTGATACGGCTGAACTTGAGCGACCGTGCCACCTCGTTCGGACCGAACTCGACAAACGACACACTCACCTGATGCACAGTATGGGACTTGGGAGTGGTATGAACCTCGATTATACACCCTACCCCGTCAAACAGACCAGTCAGCGATGTACACACATCCGACGAGTTCTGTATTTCATACCCCCTCCTTTCCAGCGAATCCACAAACGCCTCGCCACTGCCTCCCAGCGGCAAACCCATAAATACGGCATGATAACCATTCTGTCCCACCGTGAGCAGTGGGACAGAAAACATAAGCATTATAAGGAAAAACCTATATCTCTCAGAAAAGCTTCTTCTCTCCATTTACAATATACACACGACCTTTTTCCGTGTTCAGCACACGCCTGCCTTCCAAGTCATAAACACTGCCCTCAGCAGATACGCCAGAAGAATCTTTCTCCAAATCAACAACCGCAGTCGGAGAGACAAAGTCTATGACAACCAACTGACCCTTGGCGCAGGCAATCCTGTACGAACCATCAGGCTGGACTATCGGAAGCACATCCGCTCCGTCCACCGTTACCTTGGCATCAGCAATCTTCATATCACCGCAACCGGTACGCACAAACAAATCAGCACCCATGTTGCTCAATATGTTCACAATTGTCGGAGCACCGTTCTCCCATTCAATGTCAACGGTGAAGTTACCCTCAGCCTTGAGTGCCTTGACCGAACCGCTCCTCCATGCACTTGGAAGGGCAGGCAGAATGGAAATACCGTTGTAAGACTGCAGCAGCATCTCGTTGATACCGGCACTCACACCATAGTTACCATCAATCTGGAACGGAGCATGGGCATCAAACAGATTGTAGTAGCATCCACCATATCCGCCCATCTCTATAACGTATGACGTAGAGTGTTTCAATGCATTGTTCAGAATCTTACGGGCATGCTCACCGTCCAGGGCACGTGCCCACAGATTGGTCTTCCAACCCATCGACCAGCCAGTAGCAGCGTCACCTCGCAGTTCCAGAGACTTGACCGCAGCGTCGTACAGTGCTTTCTCGTCCGCATCCGTAGCGTAAGCATTAACCTGATTCAGCGGATACAGACACATCAGGTGCGAAAGATGACGATGCGAGTTCCAGTCACCCACAGTATTCTGTGCAGTATATTTCCACTCTCGCAACAGAGTTACATTCTTGCCCTGATAAGCAAATGTCTCAGTCTTGAGACCGGTATCCAGCTTATCGTAGAAATTACGCAACTCGGTCATCTCGCTCGCAGTTGCCAGCGTAGCATCATCCAATGCCTCGTATGCACGTATCGTCTCGTCAACAGCCTCGCGAGCCAACTGCTGGGCAAATGCAGTTGCATTCTCGGTACCCCCGTGCTCAGGCGAGTACTCGTTAGGTATTTCCAACGTGCCATCCCCGCCTGTTACAGCTATATCCTTCATGAACTGGCACCCCGTCAGCATAACAGGGAAAGCTGTCCTCAGGAAATCCTTGTCCAAGGTATATTTGTAATGCTGCCACAAGTGAGTGATGTACCAGGCACCCAAAGTCTTCAGTCGTGCGCCCTCCCAGCTGGACAGTCCTCCCAGCATGTCAGTCTCGGTCGTTGTCATCCAGCCACGTACATCCTTTCCGGCAATCTTGTCAGCGACACTGTAGAAATTGCCTCCTGGCTGAGCCATGGCAATAATCCAGTTCAGGAACGGAAGATGCATATCACTCAGGTTGCCCGCCTCGGCTGGCCAGTAGTTCATCTGGACGTTCACGTCCGCATGGATGTCACAATGCCAGAAGCTGGAGTTAGAACGGTCATTCCATATTCCCTGCAGGTTACTCGGCCCCTGGATGGTGAGGTCAGCATTTGCAGCGACCTCCATGTAGCGTCCATACTGCCAATACAGTTGCTCCAGATACAGACCGTCCTCGCTGTTCTTGTTCTGTGCACTGGCATTGTAGAACTTGATCAGTTCCTCGGTAGTCAGCTGGCTGGGAGCAGAAGATATACTCAACTTAGTCTCGCCCATCAGTCTGACAAACTCATTGGCAGCATTCTCGCAAACGATACCGAAATCCTTCTGGGCAACCGCGTTTATACGACCTGCCACAGTATTTTTCACCGTCGTTACAGTACCCTTTGTACGGCTCGATGTCTTAGGGTCGAAATTTGTCGCAGCAGCGACATAGACCGTAGCATATGTAGCGTTACCGCTGACGAACACACCCCTATCGTTTGTCGTTACAGTACCGTCGCTCACAACCCTGAACTGCGTTGCACAGCTGACTGTCTGCGGATTGGATGTATATACCGCACCACCGTCCGAATAAGTAACGGCACTGGCGTTTATCTTCCCGTCAGGAACGAAATAGAACCACAGATTCAGTTTCTTCGCTCCCGTAGCCTTGTAATTAGCCGCAATACAGCGGTCAGGCAGCGAAGCAACATAAGTACGCTCATACTTAGTCTCCGCACCCTCGTAACGAACACCGCCCACACCGTTCTCTATATCAAGCCAGCGTTGGTAGTTCAGCACAGGAACACTGCCGTCCTCGACCGAGAAGTCACCACTCATGTCCTCGACAAACAGCGAACCCATATTCTGATAATAGCCATGATTGTTGTAACCGTAATGGGTCGGAGAACCGCTCCACAATGTCTTCTCGTTCAACTGTATCTCGTCTACCTTGACATTGCCCCGGAACGTAGCTCCAACCTGACCGTTACCTACAGGCAGTGCATACTCCATCCAAGTATCAGCCACACCCGTCTTGCTTGCCGGTGTATCATACCACAACGAATGCACGCCAATATCCGTCGGGCGTTGTCCCGGCTCTATTGTATTATACTCGGCATAGAAAATTTCGGGGTAATCTGACGGATTAACCTCCCTTACATAGAACTTGCTGCCCTCGTCACCCGTCACACTGCCCGTCTCCCACAGAGCCAGCATATTGTTACGGTTGTTCCACCAATGGTTGCCACCGCTTATCTTTATGTACGATGGATTTGTACTGCCCAGGTTCAGCGTACCCGTAAACCTGGTATTTGCTGTCGTCTCGTCAGCCATATACATCCTGGTACGGGCATTAGCCTCGGTACCGGTGATGCCCATTACCTGAGATAGACCGGTACTGTAATTATAGACCTTGTACGTATTGTCCGTCTGCTTCTGGAACATCCACAGACCCTTTGTATCACGCGGAGCATTGCTGTTGGAGAGTGTCATGTTCCCATCGCTCAGATAATCTGGATTTATACTTACATAGCCGCTACTCTTGCCGTTCTGTATTGTATAGAACTTAGTCGTATTGGCAATATAGCTGACATAGATGTTCTTGTCAACGACAGCTGTCGTGGCATAGTATCCGCTCCTGGCAACAGCCTTGGCATCGGCAGGCGTAAGACGGCGGTCCGATTCAAACTTGTCGCCGTTCCGGTAAACAGTACCGTCCACCACAACGCCCAGGTCACTGCCCGAAAGACCCAGCACGCTTACCGAATACTCGTTACTCTCAGGGATTGCCTCCACAATATAATACTGGTTACCGGCATCCTTTGTGGACCAGCTGTTGATTTTTATACCGGCATCTGTCTGGTTTGGATCCTGCAGGTTAAAGTAGTTGCCGTTTATCTGGAACATCCACGGATAGTTACTGTTTCCGCTTTTAGATATTGTCAGCGCAGCAGATGGATTATCCGTATATGCACCACCGGCACCCACATACTTGTCAGCGCCTACGCTGTACATATAATACTTGGTACCGTCCTTGATTATGCGGAACTGCTGATTTACATCCGTATTGCTCTGCGCAGGAGCAGTAAAAGCCTTGCCATTGCTTCCGCAAATCTGCGACTGAGACTCGTGGTACAGCAGGTATCCGCGCTCACATACCACATTGTAAACCTTGTTATTATCCAACTGGCTCAGGTCACTAATCCAACCTTCGGGCTTGGCAGGATCAACATATTCCAGTTCGTCAACTACCGCCGTGCTGAACATATATACACTATTCTTGGCCAAAGTCAGAGTCAGTTCCTGGTCGATATTGATATCCTCGGTCGAAGGCCAGCCCTTCAGGTCAGCCTGATCACTCCAGCATTTCTTCAGATTCACAGTACCCGTGATGCTGGCAGGAATGTTCAGAGCCTCGCGCAAGGTTATCCTGAACTGCTTAGTTGCCGAAGCATCATCACCATTACGCAATGTCAGCACAGCCTTTTCTCCATTCCATGCACCCCAGCCGTAGATAGCTTCGTTCTGCTCGTTCCAGGGATTACCGCCCACCCAGTGAGCATCTGGCAGCACATCCTCATTAGCCTTCTGCCAGCGAATCAGGTTTGCCAGGTCACGCCACAGGATACCAGCCTGACCACTGCTGTTAGCTATAGAGTTCATCAGGCTGTAGTCATTATACAGTTCCACCATACCCGAACCGCAAGCAAAAGCACAACGCAATTCCCTAAGCACAGCAGTATAATCCATATTCTTGCTAACCGAACCGAACTTGGACAGGATAAATCCGTGCGTCATAAGTGTATTTATAGGACATATCGGACTGTTCTGTACAAAATTCTGATAAACCAGTCGGTCGCGGTACGTAATCCAGTTCTCACGGTCAATAGCATTATTGCCGGCCGTACCATAGTCATTCTCCTGACGCCATACCGCATCCGTATAGTGGAACCAGAAAGGCGAAGCCCATGTACCTACGGTCGTGTTGAAAAAAATGTCCGACTTCAGTTCCTCGCGCACAAAACGCTCCAGACGTATGATGCCCTCGGCATTCTCGTTTCCGCTGTCACCCTCGTCAGGACCAGTTGCACTGAACTGCGCACTGATACCGTCAAACTTGAAGAACTGGAAGCTCTTATGTCCGTCCGGTTTCTCGCCCTGGTTGTTCACCAGGTTTGTCGCTGCAGCCTTGAACACGTCATAGTAAGCCTTGTTGCCAAGAACCATACCACCCTTGTTGCTCCAGTAATTACGACGATATGTCCCGCTCTGGCCATAACCGCCCACAGGACCCAGCCATGCACCCACACCGGCACCCATCTTGGCAGCCTCGGCACTCATATCACGCATCTCGTTCGGGAAACCGCTGTGGAACTGCCACTCGCCATAAGTATCCCATCCGTCGTCGATGACAAAACTGTTAGGACCTACACCATACGGTTTGTACAGGCGATTGTACCACTGCTTCTCAACATCAACAACCTGCGACGACTGCATATTGCTTGCTTCGTTGCCCGGAGCAGCATTGTTTCGGTTGATATTCAACTCATACCAACTGATATACACAGGATTTGCACGCCAAGGCACAGCACGCTCTCGCTCGCTGTAAGCCAGGAACGAACGGCGCTTCTGATTTTTGCTGTAACTTGCATCAGCACTGTTTGTATCCTGCGCAACCAAGCCCACCACGGCACTTATCTTCCAATTCTCGCCATCCTTCAGCGTAGTATTGCGGCTCCATCGTCCTCTGATACTAACTGTATTTTCGGTTATTACAGCACCAGGCTTGGCAGTATAGACATTTATATTCAGCTTGCTGCTTGCATTAATGGACTCGCTCACACCATCCAGCATTATACGGATTGTGTACGTGCCACTTTCGGGAGCTATAAAGCTATAAACGTTCTTGTTATGGCTGTTTCCCGTAGAACCATAGTGATAATCGCTGGCCGAAACATTATCCGGCGATGTGACAAACATATCCACGCCACCAATGTTCAGTTTATGCGTTCCTGACGTATATGTCAGCGTTACCTTCACCTTCTGACCCTTCTCCAGTATCACACCCGATTTCCTGTACTCGTAAATTGCACTTGGCTCTTGCCCTGTCGTCTCCTTGATACGGGCAGGAACCTCGCTGTCGGTCATGTCCGTCCATGCACTGGAAGCCAGTGCAATCTCGGGATAAGTGGTAGTCAGCGTGTATTTGTCCTCGTCTCCTGTGCCATCACCAACAGTATTGTAAGCCACGGGATTCTCCAGACCGGCAAAAATCTTGTCGGACATCAGTACGGCACCGCGCGTATTACCCACAACCTCTGGAGTAGAGCCTGCTGCCTGCGTATCAACATCGTAAATCATCGGGATTACGTTGTACATCTTCACGTCACCGTTACCCGTCAGCACCATTTCGGTACGGATGTAATGACTACCATCACGCAAGACAGCCTTCCATGTAATACCCAACTTGGACGAGCCATAGGCAAACTCGTATTCCGCAACCAGAGCCTTGCCTGCAAAATGCAGGGCACCACCTGTTGCAGATGCATCGGCCTGCAAATCAACCACCTGCAGCGACTTGTACTGCATAGAGCTGGCAGGAATCTCAATCCCCGAGCCTACGCTTATAGTGAAAATCTCTGTTCCCGGCACCAGGTTCATTGCCTTCGAGCCTGCAAAGAACAGACGGTTGTCCTGTGCCAGGAACGAAGCCGCCAGTACATTGTTGTACAAAGTATGCACCTCGCCGTCCACAGCCATCCTTGCTGCACCCACAGCCTCCTGTTGCTTGGGATATACCTGAGCCAAGGAATATGTCTGCGTACCATACTTGGACAAGACAGTCTGCAAGTTGGCAGGAAACACAGGCGCCACAGGCTCTGCCGGCTCGATATTGATAACCTCCTCGATTACCCATCGGCTTCCGGCATCTGTACTGCCATCCTGCGTCCACAGTCCCAGCTTTACCGAGCCGTCCAAAGGATTGCTGTTTCCAACGCCCTGATACCAGTTCAGGTATATCGGAGCAACCGAGCCGCCGCTGGTGTACGGCTGTATCTGGTACAGACCCGAACTATACTCCGTAACCTTGAAATCTTTGGCAGAAGTTTTCAACGTGTTTGTAACAAAATTAGTCTTGGCCGAATAAGACGAACTTGCCGTATATCCCAGCCATCTCTGAGCCGTGGTACTGTAAATCCTGTAGGCACCTTCAACACCGTCAACAGCAAAAAAGGCAAACTTACCAAAATTAGCCTCAGTCTGTGTAGGAGCAGTCTGCTTGTTACAGTAATAACCATTACCACTCCTCAACGTATAGACGTGCTCGGGGTTGGACACATCAGTCGAAACGGCAATCCCTGCCCACGCACTACCACACAACCCCATCAAGGCTATCATGGTCACCAGTAAAAAAATACGCTTCATACCTGTATATTAGTTAAGTTTTTCACACTTTTGCGATGGTAAATATACAAATATTTTTTTCACAGACAAAACATCGCTGGCAAATCGCCACAACTTTTAACATAAGGTCATTTCCCTATAGAGCCATTTTGCCGTTTGGCTTAAGCCGATTGATCGTTTGGCTCATGCCATTTGATCGTTTGGCTCAAGCCAAAAAGACGTGGTCACGTAGCAAAACATGTTTTAGCACGTGCCAAACGGTGTTTTGGCACGTGCCCCCCCTATTTTCTCCCAAAGCAATGTAGAATACATTTGTTCCTGTGCTTGGTACACTCTGTGCTTGGCAAGTTATTGATGTCAGGCCGCTGCAATCACGAAAAGCTCGCTTCTCCCTCGCTTCACCTTCGCTTCACCTTCGCTTCAGTCTCGCTATAGCCTTACTCATTAGCGACTCAGTAAGCAGGGTAAAAGCAAGGTGAGAGCAGTCTGAAGACTGGCTGAGTGCAGTCTGAAGATTGTAAAAATAAATCGCCTGCCGGTGTGTACCAGCAGGCGATTATCATGCGCATGCATGTATGTGCATCCTAATATTTATTTCACGAAGGTCTTCTTGCCGCCTTGAATTGTTATACGACCATCGGATGCCGTTGTGAGGCGACGGCCTGAGAGGTCATACATGGGCTGGAATCCGACCGCCTCAGAGGGGGTAGTACAGATGTTATCTACTCCTGTCGGGTCGTCAACTTTGAATGACAGAGAAACGATGTCAGTGTAGGAGGCCAACTCTACCCACGCCTGGTTTGCACTGATTGCCGTACCTGAATCTGCGGCCTTGTAGAAACCTGCTTCCGAACCCGAGGGTTTGTCAAGGGTGAAGGGTATCTTGCCAACATCGGATATGAGGGTACTTACATAAGTCCCATGCAACATAGAATTTGGTACACCGGACTTGGCATCTTCGCCTGCAGGCACTATTGACAGGTCATAGTCTCCGGCAGGAGCCTTGATGACAACGGGCGTGCCGGCCTTGAGCACGTCGTTGGAGTCTGCTATGCGTCTGACGGCAAGCATTCTTGCTTCGCCTGTGCCGCTGATGTCTGTCTCTGCTGCATCGTATGCAGCCATGTCCTTGGCAATGGCCGTGCTGAACGGCAGACAGAGTGTCGCATATCCGATATCTGACACCGTCAGGGGATATGTCCCAGCCCTTGTCAGGCGGAATGTGGAGAGGCCCTGCTTGTTGGCGGCGTCATTGCCAATGACCGTGGTATATGCATTAAGGTAAATGTTTCCAGTGCCGTTGCTGTGTATCTTGTATACTCCGTCTGCAGTGGT
The DNA here is from genome assembly GCA_002450165.1 of Prevotellaceae bacterium UBA6974. Lineage (GTDB taxonomy): Bacteria > Bacteroidota > Bacteroidia > Bacteroidales > Bacteroidaceae > Physcousia. The sequence continues at coordinate 12,524 of DJYQ01000048.1, forward strand.
CTGCTCGATTACGAATGTTCCAGCCTCGGCTTTGTTGCCGGAGAACATCATGTGTTCCCAACCGCTGGCAGTAGTCTTCATATACATTCCCTGGGCACTGATTGTATAACCGCCTGGAACGGGCGAGAGGATGAAGTACTCGTCGGCCGCAGCATGGCCTGCCCCTTTGTCTATAACGAGCTTGTAGCCCTTGTTCCCGGCATTGTCAAGGTCTTCGTTATAGCCGATGTACAGTGGTGAGGAGTAACCGTCGCCGCTGTGCGTAATCCTGTAGATTCCTGAGTATGTCTCGTCGATTTCCTCCAAATTCCTGTAGTAATAGGTCTTACTTCCGTCTGGAGATTCGTACGTCCCGATGTAGCGGGGCAGGATTTCGGCCAGTATCCCGGCAGCTGTGCCACTGGGCGTGGGAGAATAGCTGTAGCCTGTCTGGACGGACGTGAGCTTGCCGGTGCTTTTTTTGGTGTCCGACGTCGAATAGACATTGCGATGTGCCCAGTTCCATTCGAAATAGAACCAGTTCTTTTCATTGCCGCCCGGATGGGTGCAGCCGTTGTCGAAATAGTACTTCCATCGTGGGTAGTATACGTCCCGCATCAGTCCTTGCCAGCTTCGGTATGAGTAGTCGCGGAGACAGGCCTGTCCGCCTGCAACCGACTGACCATAGTCGCCCCATGTAGTCAATATCGTGCGGGCATTGGCTTCCTCGTACCAGTCAGGTGTGGCCGTGGTCGCTCCGATGACCTCGGCTGCTGCATCCCGGGCTTCCTGTGTCCATTTGCCTAAACGGAAACTGGTGTTCGTCCCCTTGAGGCGGTCTACATCCAGAATAAGTTGCAGGAATGTATCCTGGAGCATTGTGTATCGCCCGGTATTACCTGCATCCCTGGCTGTCCTTATGGACTTGAGCAGGTCGTAGGCATAGTCGGCAAGCACCTGGCTGCCGAATTCGACGAGGTCGTAGTCGTAGTTGCTTCCCGAAAGGACGTCCTTCTGGCTCAGCAGATCATATACGACGCCTATCAGCTGCTTGCGACGGACCGGGGTGTTTACGCTGCTGGCTTTGCTGCTGTTGTAGGTGGAGCCCCAGGCACTGGCTGGATTGCATGCCAGATTGGGTATAGCCGCCCAAACGTCTTCGACAGGGCCTTGTATAGCATCGGCGCCATAGTTGAGTGCTGTCTGCTTGAGTGTAGACCATGCTGACTGTGCAACGGTATTGGCTTGTCCGTAACGGCTGGTTGAATAGGATTTGACCCATTCGTCAATATCCGGCTTGGAGGCATGCCAGGGTAATTCGAACAGCAAGTCGTATGTCACCGGTGTCTGCTCGATAGCCTCGGGAGCTGCACCTATGCCACGGATGGTTGCATATTTCTGCTTGTAGGTAAAGTAGTTGTCCGTCATGTTCTGCAGACGTCCCATAAGGCCGCTGCGTCCGCCAAAGTTGGGTATCGTACAATATATGGACTTTTGTGGATAATATCCCTGAGACCATCTGTCAAATGCAGGAGAACCGTCGGAGAAGAGATCCAGCACGACCAGGCGTCCCTGGGGAACGGCTGTCAAGGATGTGCCTTGGTAGGCAGCCCATTGCCACTGCTGTATGATCCATTCGGTATTGCTGCCGCAGTTGGCATCCATTGCATCGTATACTGCGCGGTATCCTGCGGCATAGTTGCCGCTTGAAATGGTTCCGCCCTCGTGGAACGGATCCATGGAATAGTATCTGGATGTGCAGTTCATTACTGCATGCAGGCGTTCGTAGTACTTTTCTGCAAGTTTTGCGAATGCAGTGCCTGTCGGGTCTACGATTGCCGGACGCTGGAAACCGCACCATGTATTGGCGGTCTCGGCAGCAAGGCCTGACTTGCTTTGGAAATTGCTTGGAACCATACCGCTGAAGCCTGGCAGTACCGGCTGCATCCCAAGTTCCTTCTCACGTGCACAAATCTTGCGTGCAAGAGACTGCTGACGGTCATACCACCTGTCGTCCTGCATACCTGCTGCAGGGTTAGTACCATCACCTCCCCAGCCTTGCAGGTTGTTCATTCCCCACCACGCGGTAAAGGCCGGTCCAGGGACAAATGCCTCGGCATCTGCTTCGCTATAGTTCGTTCCGCCACAGGCCGAGAGGTCGTTCATAAGGAAATCCTTCCATACCTTTTCCAGGCCTATAATCTGCAATGGAGCATTTATGCCATGCAATGCCATCCAGTCTATCTCCTTCATCCAGCGAGCCTCGCTCCATGAGGCCATGGAGTAGCCGAATGTGCAGTAGTTCAGATAATATCGGTATTGTGCCTCGCAGGTGTGTGTCTCGTCAGACGCGGGAAGTACCATAGCGGGCAAATACACGTATGCACCCGAGGCGCATTCGTTAAGGGTGTTCCATGAAATGTTTACGTTCAGATAGTGGTTCAGATACCAGCCGATGCCTGCTGTTATGGCACTGATGGACGAACCTTTGACGAGCGGCTTTCCGTCCTTCTGCGAAAGGACGAAGACATCCTTTGTTCCCGAGTAAAGGCTCTGGTCAAGAAGGGTCTCTATCCTGTCGCCCGTACCTGCGCCGCCAATGCGGTCAAGGAGCGCAACCACTGCAGTCGGATTCCGCTCGATTATGTCGGCAGTGTATACGACGGTGAACGTATGTGTGGCAGCATCATAGGTGACCATAGACTGATAGCCTGATACCGCGACGGCACTTACGACACCTGTCTGCAATCCATCAGCCGCTTCGAATGACGTCGTGTAGACTTGACCGCCGTATACAAGGCCGGCTCCTTCCGGGGCATGACTTCCGTCGTTCTGCCTAAGGGTAACGGTATAAGTGACGTCGTCTTCCTCCTGTTGCAGGGACTTGATGGCAAGGGACTTGATGTTGATGCCGACAGGAAGTCCGTAAGACAACTGTGAGAATGTGTCAAGTGCCCTGTTCAATGTGTAGTCCCGTGTGTCCTCGTTGCCGGAGGCATCCCGGGTGCAGATTTGCAGGGCCTTGTCTCCGTCGTACGTCAGCCTGGCGGTGAAGTCCTCGTTGTATGACACGTTGGCAACCGGATGATCACTGCCGTTGAATACTACATTCAGCTTGCCGCCATTGGCAGATGACTGCAGATAGAACTGGATACCGTTGTAGCCGTTTTTCTCGGGAAATGCATTGCTGCCAAGAGCAAAGACGGTTGATCCCCACTGGTTCATACTGGCACCGTTGCTCTCGACTTCAAGAGTCATCACCCACCCTGTTCCCGCTTCGAGCCGGCTCCATCCGTCCGTGCTCACTGCCGAAACATTCAGCGTTCCTGTCTTGCCGGCACCGGTTACCACATTGTCTGCAGCACCTGCCGTACCGCATCCGGTCACGAGTGCAAACGCGACAACTACAAGGCGTAAAATATGATTTGACATTCTCATATTGTGTGATTCAATATTATTGTTGCGAATAATAAGGCTTCTTATATGATACTGTGCTTGGTCTCTGCCCGGAAAGACCTGTTTACCTGACGAAGGACTTCTTGCCGCCTTGAATTGTTATACGACCATCGGTTGCCGTTGTGAGGCGACGGCCGGAGAGGTCGTATATAGGCTGAGTTCCGACCGCCTCAGAGGGGTTTGCATTGATGGTGTTAACGCCTGTAGGGTCCTGGACAAAGTTGATGTCGATGACATCGCCCTTTTGGCAAGGAATGGTTACAATGCCTATCAAGTCGGCTGTGACGCTGACAAGTTGGCCGTTTACGGCAATCCAGGCATCCTTGAGGGCCTTGCTGCCACGTTCGCAGCGTACACGCAGGGGTACTCCGGCATTGCTTACGATGCGTGCACTGGTGCAATTGCCGCCGGTCCACTGGAAATCTACGGTAAAATTACCTACGGCCTTCATGCCGTGTACCTCGCCCTGCTTCCATTGAGTCGGAATGGCGGGCATGATATGGATATAGTCGTGTGCCGACTGCATGAGCATCTCGGCAATGCCCGAACAGGTACCAAAGTTACCGTCAATCTGGAATGGTGCATGACTGTCGAACAAGTTGTAGTAGATACCGCCTGCGTACTGGTCAGTACCATAGCTGGTGGAATGCTTGAGTGCATTCTTGATAATGGTATGGGCGTGGTCACCGTCCAGGGCGCGTGCCCACAGATTGACCTTCCATCCCAGTGACCATCCTGTTGCTTCGTCGCCACGGACATTAAGGCTGTTGAGAGCGGGCTGGAAATATTCGCTCTCCTTGTCTATCTGCTCGAGTGGGAACAGTGCCATAAGATGGCTGAGATGACGGTGGCCTGCATCGTTGCTGACATCGTATGTCGCGTACTTCCATTCGCGCAGGATGGGCTGACCGGCTGTCACACCGTTGCGTGTACCCCACTTTCCTGTATAGGTCTCGATGGCGAGGCCCTTGTCTATATCACGCAGATAGCTGTTGAGCTGATCAAGTTCTGCCTGGGTGATGCCTGCCTCGTCAAGAGTAAGTACCTCCATTGCATCGTGGATATTCTGGAACAGATATGTTATTATCTGCTGGGCATGGGCCGTGCCGTCTTCCTTGGGATGGTCATTCTGCTCTGGCGAATACTCGTCCGGGGCTACCCACGTGCCGTCATAGACAGTACGATCCTTGATTAGTCTGTCCATCCAGAACTGGGCTGCCGTCCACATTACGGGGAATGCCTGTTTCAGGAACTCGCGGTCCTGTGTATAGCGCCAATGCTGCCACAGGTGGCTGGTATTCCATGCGTTGGCTACAAAGTAGTTGTTTCCCCATGTGGACATTCCGCCAAAGATATTGTTCTCGGTGAAGAAGGTCCATCCGTGTGTAGTTTTGCCATATTGTGTTGCCGCCTGCTTCCATGTATCGCCCTGTGCATTCCTGATGGTGTAGTTGAGGAATGGCACGTGCAATTCCGAAAGGTTGGTTGACTCGGCAGGCCAGTAGTTCATCTGTACGTTAATATTTGCATGGATGTCGCTGTTCCATGGTGCATTGGCCTTGTCGTTCCATATACCCTGCAGGTTGTTGGGAGCTGCTATGGGAAGACGGTTGCTGCTGATTTCCAGATAACGGCCGTATGCGAAATAGAGTTCCTCGAGGAACAGTACGTCGTTGGCAAGTGTCGTGGCGCCCTTGTTGTTGTTGAAATAATCAACCAGTGCCTTGGTGTCACGGGTAGGTGTCTTGAGACCCATTGAGAATGACATACGGTCGGTCCATGCGCGGAAGTCTGAAACATGGTCGCCGTAAACGGCATCATAGCCTTTCTGTGTAGCTGCTGCAATGGTTTGCTTTACAGACTTGCTTACCTGAGCAGCAGTGCGTCCGTCGCTGTACTGGTTGATATCTGCCACGTTGCCGTTGAAATTGGTAGCACCCTTGAGATATACGGTAATCTCGGTTGCATCCTTGACATCAACCCCGTTGTCACTGGTAGATATTGAGCCGTCGGTAGTACTAACCTGGAAACGTGCTGCGTAGTTGACTGTATTGAGACTGCCTGTGAAGATGCCCATACCGTCGTCATAAGCAACTTCGCTGGCATTAATGCTCTGTCCGGGACTGAGGGTGAAGCGCATATTCATCTTCTTGCCGCCCACAGCCTTGTACTGGATGGCTATGACTTGATCGGGGGCACTGGAAATATAGCGGCGTGTGTACTGGGTTCCGTCCGTACCAGTAAAATTAACGCCTGCCACGCCTTCCTCGATATCAAGATAGCGTGTGTACTTGGTAGCAGCACCGACGTCATCGCGGTTGAGTATGGTTGCCAGTAGAGAACCGAAATTGCGATAGCATCCATATCCGCTGCCTATTGTCGGAGAACCTGCCCACAGGGTCTTTTCGTTGAACTGTATCTCGTCCTGGCATACGGAGCCGAATATCATTGCACCCAACTCGCCATTACCGATTGGCAGTGCGTATTCCATCCACGGATTGGCAACGCCTGTAGCCTTGGCACTGGTCTTGTACCACAGGGTATGAGGATTGGGAACGGCGAATGACGATGCACCGGTAATGCTGAACTCTGTTATGTCAATGTCCTCGGACTCGGCAACGGGATAGAAATAGAGAGCATTACCTCCGTCGCCTGTGTTCCATAGTCCTATCTCCTTGCCTGTGCCGGCACCGCCTAACTGGTTAAAGCCCATGCTGGTGTCTCCGTAACGGGTCAGCTCGTAAGCCTTGGTTGCACTCTTGTAGAGATATTTGAAGGCTCCGTTTGTCGTTCCGGGATCGGTGGCTGTGGCTGTAACCTTGGTATTCTGCGAGGCAGAGGTGAGGGACATGTAATAGCCACTCTTGCTGATAATGCGGAACTTGTTGGTGGTAGTTCCGGTTTTTTCGAAACGCCACAACTGTGAATCACTGGAGGTATTGCTTGCAACGGTCCTGACAACTGCTCCCTCGCCCTGCTCGGCAATTGCAGCACCGCTGTTGTCAAACTTAATCTGATACCAGACGGGGGCATCGGCCGTGGAGTATTCTATAATGCTTGCATAGGTTGCCGTTACTGTCTTTGCAGCACGATCCAGTGTTACCTTGGCACGATAGCCGCTCCACAGATTGGGTGTAAAGTCGCTTCGCTCACAATCATCGTCAGCACTGATGACAGCGCCTTTCCTGAACCTGACACCATTATAATATACGCTGGCGTTGGAATTGGTCGTTCCTTCGATAACGACCGTGAGGTCTATTGCCATAACCTGTGCTACAGTCAGTAGCAGTATGGCAAGGATAGAACTTAATCGTTTCATATTGTATTTTTGGTATGTTTGTTATTTCCCGATGTAAGGTTACTTGTATTCTCCGTTGGTTATCTGGCTGATACTGAGAGGCACATAGACCATGGAATACCAACCTGGCTCCTCCTCGTAATAGAAGCCTATGCGACCGTCTTTCTGCAAGGTCATGGTGCTGTATGCACTGCCTGTATGACTGACGTGATATGGATTTTGGTTCCACCCTTGGGCAAATGACATTGGACTGTCGTATGACGATGGCTCGGTAATGTCTTTCCAGTATATTTTGACATCAGTACGCTGGTTGCCGGTCGGCAGGGACTGAAGTGCCAAGGTGCGCTTGACGCCATGCTTGTTCCTGGCTGTGACAAACATTATCTCGCCGTTGGTGCTATTGCTTCCGCAAGCGATGCCATCCTGTGCGTTGCGGCTGTCAACGGGCTGTGACCAGGAACCTTGTGCAGTGCGCTCGTCGGTGTATTTGTATATATTGAAGTATCTGCCACCACTTTTACGGCTGGAAAGTACGACCGAACCGTCGGGCAATTCCTCACACTTGGGTTCGTCACCTCCGGGACATGGGAGCTCCTGCTTGCTGCCCAGAACATTCCATGTCTGTCCGAAATCGTCGGTATATAGAACGCGATTACCATTGTTCTTGGTCCATACCGGTGCATATACGCGGTAGTGGGTTCCGACCTTGATTCTGCGGCTTTGTGTGAGCTTGCCGCTGCCTATGAACAGGCTCTGTACGCGGCAACGGTCAAATTCGGGTTCGCCCTGTTTTGCAAAGACACCGTAAAACTGTTCGGTTATGTCATCCCAGCTGGCCATACAGCCCTGAGGGGCTGGACGATGCTTGCCACTGAGGGCATTTCCCCAGGTCTTGCCGTTGTCCTGGCTGTAGATTCGTGCAACGGGATTGGGTTCGCCGTCGGGATAATTGCCGTACCAGCATATTGTGTGGCCGCAGACCCATAGGAGCAGGACGGTTCCGGTTTCGCGGTCCACAACAACGGCGGGATCGCCAAAACCGTCGTCACGGACTCCATTGGCATCATAGTCTCCCTGTATGATAAAGCGGCCTGGTGTCCACTTGGTGCCCTTTTTATTACCTATGCGCTGAACCTGATCGACACGGCCGTAACCAATGTCCGAACCGCAAGGACGGTGATCGTTGATAGCCAGAATCTGACCGTTCCTGAGTGTTGCAATGGCAGGGATACGGTATGGTTGCGGATCGTCGTGGAACCACAGGTACTGGTACTCGCCCTGCCTGTCTGCATCATAGACCACAGTCCAGTCGTCAGATTTATTCTGCTTGATTTCTGCCAGATTGTAACCGTGCAGTTTCCATGCCTGGGTGACGTTTGTCTGCCGGTCTGCTGACTGTACATCGTCAAAATCGACCCTAACGTCATTGCCGGCGTCCTTGGCTTCAAGAGTGACTTGTCTGACCTTGTCGCCACACTGGACATTGAGGACACCCAACCAGCGGTTATTGTCCGGATAACGGGTCTTGCCGTTCAACCGCACATGCAGGGTTACTGTCTGTGCAATTACAAAGACAGGCAAGATGATAAGCGAAAAAAATAGTGCTCGTTTCATGGATTTATGGTTATTTGTGTATTAGTCTTATTGAACGGTGCTTTATTTTGTAGCGAGAAACATTGTGCATAATCCAAAAGTGAAGCGGCGGAAACGGACCTGGCTAAACCCTGTCCGCATCAGTATGTCATACACTGTCTCGGCTTGCGGAAATGCTTCCATGGTCTTGGGCAGATAGGTGTATGCCTTACGGTCGCGGCTGAAGAGCCATCCGACTGCGGGCATGACAAAACGACTGTACAGACTGAACAGTTGGCGCATCGGGAAATGCTGCGGGGTAGAGAGTTCGACAATGAGCAGGTGGCCATCGTTCTTGAGTACACGATACATCTCCCGGAGTCCTGCCTCGAGGTCTTGAAAATTACGGACTCCGTATGCAATGGTGACTGCGTCGAAACGGTTATCCGGAAAATCGAGATTGAGTGCATCACCGCAAATGAAGGAGATATGTTCCTTCTGCCCGGGTGGAAAGGATTGCCTGGTAAGCTTGTCATTGGCGACCTGCAACATTCCTTCCGAGAGGTCGCAGCCAATGATTTCCGACGGATTGAGGCGACTTGCTGCCAAAAAGGTGAAATCGCCTGTTCCGCATGCCAAGTCAAGGACGGAGCGTGGATAGAATTCGCGCAGCGCATCAACGCTCCTACGACGCCAACCACGGTCAATGCCAAAACTGAGAAGGTGGTTCAGCAAGTCATATGTGGGAGCTATGCCATCGAACATAGCCCTGACCTGCTCTTTTTTCTCGCAGCCCTGGCTGTACGGATTGATTTTCTCTTGACCGTATTTCACCGTTATCTGTTGGCGTTCAGCCACTGTGTTACGTTTTTTTCAATGCGTTTTGCTATGTCGCCTTCGTCATCGGCAGGTTGGAAGGTTGTACCGGTGATGTGTTCGTATAGCCTGATATAGCAGTCACTGACGCTTTGCGCATATTCGTCAGTAATCTCGGGCATCACATCGCCTGGGCGATTCATAAAGTCATGATCGATAAGCCACTGGCGGACAAACTCCTTGGAGAGCTGCTTCTGCGGTTCGCCCTTGCGGAATTTCTCATCGTAGTCCTGAGCATAGAAATAGCGTGAAGAATCTGGGGTGTGAATCTCGTCAATAAGGATTACCTTGCCGTCACGCTTGCCAAACTCGTACTTGGTGTCAACGAGTATAAGTCCCTTGCCGGCTGCGATTTCGGTACCGCGCTGGAAGAGGGCCTTGGTATAGCGGCACATCGTTTCCCAGTCCTCCTTGCTTACAATGCCCTGAGCAATGATCTCATCGGCTGAGATATTCTCGTCGTGTCCTTCCTCGGCCTTGGTGGTTGGAGTTATGATAGGCTCGGGGAAACGCTGGTTCTCACGCATTCCATCGGGCAATTTTACTCCACACAGTTCGCGGCAACCGTTCTTGTACTCGCGCCAGGCAGAGCCTGTGAGATAGCCTCGGATAATCATCTCTACACGGAAGCCATCGGCCTTGAGGCCAATTGTGACCATCGGGTCGGGAGTGGCAAGTTTCCAGTTGGGCACGATATCTGCAGTTGCATCCAGGAAACCGGCTGCCAGCTGGTTGAGACACTGCCCCTTGAAAGGTATGCCCTTGGGAAGGATTACGTCAAATGCCGAAATTCTGTCGGTCGCGACCATTACCAGGATATCGTCATTGATATTGTACACATCACGTACCTTGCCGTGATAAACGCTTACCTGTCCGGGCAGGTTGAGGTCAGTTTTTGTCAGTGCTTTCATCTGTCTCGTATTTGTTATATGCTTTTACAATTCGGGTAACAAGCCGGTGGCGGACGATATCCTGCTCGGTCATACGGATGAAGGATATGCCCTGAACATCCTTGAGTATCTGACATGCGTGGGTCAGACCGCTCCTGACACCGCGTGGAAGGTCTAACTGGGTGGTATCACCGGTGATTATCATCTTGGTATTCATTCCCATACGGGTAAGAAACATCTTAATCTGCTGTATTGTGGTGTTTTGGGCCTCGTCCAGGATAACTACGGCATCGTTCAGTGTGCGGCCTCGCATAAATGCAAGCGGAGCAATCTGAATTATCTTCTGCTCTGTCATTTCCTGCAGTTTCTGTGCAGGAATCATATCCTCGAGGGCATCGTAGAGGGGTTGCAGGTAGGGATCAATCTTGTCTTTCATGTCACCGGGCAGAAATCCAAGTTTTTCTCCTGCCTCGACAGCTGGACGCGAAAGGATTATCTTGCGTATCTGCTTATTTTTAAGAGCCCTGACGGCCAAAGCTATGCTCATATAGGTCTTGCCGCTTCCGGCAGGGCCCGTGGCAAAAATCATATCGTTTTCCTGAAAAGCTTGTACAAGCAACTGCTGGTTGCCACTGCGAGCTGCAATAGGCTTGCCCGTCACACTATACACCACAACGCCTTCAACGCCGTCCTGACGTGCCTTTTCGCCACGCAGGACATGAAGGACGTCCTCCTCGGTTAAACTGTTATATTTAAGGCAATGTGCCTGCAGTTTGAGAATATTTTCCTCCAGTGCACACATCTCCAGTTCGTCTCCGATTACATGGAGCACATTCCCACGGGCAACGATGCGCAACTTGGGATACAGCGCCTTGACAATTTGGATATTGACATTACCTACGCCATAGAATACTACGGGGTCAACATCCTCCAAGACTATGTGCTTTTCTATCATTTTTTATTGATTTGCACACAAAGTTAAAGAATATTTTGGAATTTCAATCAATTTGGCTTAACTTTGTGTCGTAAAATTATGAGACGGCTAAAGAAAAACATTTATATAGGTCTGTTTTGCGTCACAGTATGTGTCCTTTTGGTCATAAAGGCTGTACGAGGACCTGTGCGACACGATAGCGAGCAGCATAGTGCTGTGGTTAACGATACGACAGTGACACAGGTTGCAAAGCCATCAAAATCATCCACCATTCCACATCCAATTTACTCGGTTTCATCGTATGACGAATGTTTTCCCGACCTGCAGGAAATACAGATAGAAAGTGCGATGAAATGGGGAGTTTCTCCAGTAAAAGACCGCAATGAGGCCGAACACAGGAAGAAGGAATTGGTGTATGTTGGCATGAGTCCGTACTACAGCATCGACAGGGCCATGAGCAGCAGCATCCCGTATTTGATTCCGCGTGCAGCAGAATTGCTGAACGACATAGCGCACAATTTTCTGGACAGCCTGTATGTAAAAGGCATACCTCTGCACAAAATCATTGTAACCAGTGTATTGCGAACCGAGCACGATGTTGCCAACCTGAGAAAGAAGAACCCGAATGCGAGCGAGCAGTCATGTCATAGACACGGTACTACGTTTGACATTTGCTACAACAGGTATCATACTGTCGCAAATCCTGGCGAAACCAGGCGTGAAGTCAGGAACGACACACTGAAATGGATACTGAGCGAGGTTCTGCGCGACCAGCGCGAGATGGGACGTTGCCACATCAAGCACGAGGTAAAGCAAAGCTGTTTCCATATTACCATAAAATAAGTCTCAGACCGTATGCGAAGATTCGGGCTTATCGGATATCCCTTGACACATTCGTTTTCAAGCAGGTTCTTTAACGAAAGTTTTTTCCCCGAGAACGGCATTGATGCTGAATATGTAAATTTTGAAATCCAGGATATCAGCATGGTATTGGACATCGTGCGAAACAATCCTGAACTGGAAGGGCTTAACTGCACTATCCCTCACAAGCAGTCAATTATCCCGCTATTGGACGACATGAGTGACGAAGCACGTGAAACAGGTGCGGTAAATGTCATTAAAATCTACCGTGATTGTCTTGAAAACACAAAAGATGGCAGGGGGTTCAGACTAAAGGGTTTCAACAGCGACATCATCGGCTTTCGTGACAGCATCAAGCCTTTACTGAAGCCGCATCACAAAAAGGCTCTTGTTTTGGGAACTGGCGGAGCCTCGAAAGCCGTTAACTACGCTCTGACAAAACTGGGGATAGAATGGATGTCCGTAAGCCGATCAGCAGGAGAAAACAGCCTGACATACGGTGACCTGACAGCAGATTTGATGGATAAATATACCGTCATTGTAAACTGCACCCCGCTGGGTATGTTTCCAAAGACGGACACATACCCCGAACTGCCATACAATGCGCTGACACCGAGACATCTTCTGTACGATTTGGTCTATAATCCCAGTGAAACTGAGTTCCTGAAACGAGGAATCGCCATGGGAGCTGTTGTTAAAAACGGCTACGAGATGCTGGAACTGCAGGCAGTGGCTGCATGGAATTACTGGAATTTAAGTTAATTTCCCATAATAGTCAACTATTCGTTCGCCTTTGTAAATTATTATTTGTATCTTTGTGCACAAATAAACAAAGACACAAAAGAATGGACAATCAGCGTTACATGATGCGTGGTGTGTCGGCCGCCAAGGAAGATGTACACAATGCCATCAAGAATATTGACAAAGGTATTTTCCCCTTGGCTTTCTGCAAGATAATCCCTGATATTCTGGGCGGCAACCCTGAGTACTGTAACATCATGCATGCCGACGGTGCAGGTACCAAGTCTTCGCTTGCCTACATGTACTGGAAGGAAACGGGTGACCTGAGCGTATGGAAAGGAATTGCGCAGGATGCCCTGATAATGAATACCGATGACTTGCTGTGCGTGGGTGCTGTGGATAACATCCTGGTTTCGTCCACCATAGGACGCAACAAGATGCTGATTCCTGGCGAGGTCATCTCGGCCATCATCAATGGCACGGACGAGCTGATGCAGGAGATGCGCAAAATGGGGATAGGCATTTACGGCACAGGAGGTGAGACTGCCGATGTGGGCGACTTGGTACGAACGATAATCGTGGACAGTACAGTAACCTGCCGCATGAAGCGAAGTGACGTGATTGACAATGCCAATATCCGTCCGGGAGATGCTATCGTAGGCCTGTCGAGCACAGGACAGGCTTCATACGAGAGGGAATACAACGGTGGCATGGGCAGCAACGGACTGACCTCTGCACGACATGACGTGTTCTCGAAATATCTGGCCGAAAAGTATCCTGAAAGCTATGACCATGCTGTCCCCAGTGAACTGGTGTATAGCGGTACGAGGCACTTGGAAGACAAAATCGAGGATTGTCCGCTAACTGCAGGAAAAATGGTTTTGTCACCAACCCGCACGTATGCTCCGGTAATCAAGAGGATTCTGGACGAGATGCGCCCGAGAATCCACGGCATGGTTCACTGTACCGGTGGTGCACAGACCAAGGTGCTGCATTTCGTTAGCGACAACTGTCATGTGATAAAGGACAATATGTTCCCTATTCCACCGCTGTTCCGCACAATCCAGGAGGAGAGCAAAACCGAATGGTCCGAAATGTACAAGGTCTTCAACATGGGTCACAGGATGGAAATCTATGTTGCTCCAGGGGATGCCGAAAAGATAATCGAGATCAGCAGGAGTTTCGATATCGAGGCACAGGTTGTGGGACACATCGAAGAAGGCAGAAAGAGTCTGACCATCAGGAGCGAGTACGGAGAATTCAACTACTAATACCCAGAGAGCAATCGACGTATGGATATATTGGAGAAATTGGACGGCCTTGTAAGCAGGTTTGAGGAGGTATCAACACTGATAACCGACCCCAGTGTAATTGCTGACCAGAAAAGGTACGTAAAACTTACCAAGGAATGGAAGAATCTGGGCAGAATAATGGAGGCTCGCAAAGAATATATGGGGTGTCTGCAGAATATTGCGGATGCCAGGGAGATGATTGCCATCGAGGAGGATGCGGAGATGAAGGCTATGCTGCGCGAGGAAATGGCTGCAAGCGAACGGCGCATCCCTGAACTGGAGGAGGAGATAAAACTGCTGCTGGTTCCGGCTGATCCCGAGGATGACAAGAACATTGTCATGGAAATACGCGGTGGTACGGGCGGTGACGAGGCTGCCCTGTTTGCCGGCGACCTGTTCCGCATGTACAGCAAATACTTTGAGAGCAAGGGGTGGAAAATGACTGTGTCAAACTACAACGAGGGCACCTCGGGCGGATACAAGGAAATAGTCTGTACCGTGACCGGTGAGGGTGTCTATGGTACCATGAAGTACGAAAGCGGCGTACACCGTGTCCAGCGCGTGCCAGTGACAGAGACCCAGGGTCGTGTGCATACAAGTGCAGCGACAGTTGCTGTCTTGCCCGAGGCTGAGGAATTTGACGTGGAGATTAACGAGGGTGCCATCAAGTGGGACACCTTCCGTTCATCTGGTGCCGGAGGTCAGAATGTGAACAAGGTTGAATCGGGTGTAAGGGCACGATACGTCTGGCGCAACCCCTTTACCAACGAGGATGAAGAAATCCTGGTTGAGTGTACCGAGACACGCGACCAGCCTAAGAACAAGGAGCGTGCTCTGGCACGACTGCGCACATTTATCTACGACAAGGAGCATCAGAAATATCTGGATGATATTGCAAGCCGTCGCAAGACGATGGTCTCGACAGGCGACCGATCTGCCAAAATACGAACTTACAACTATCCTCAGGGGCGTGTAACAGACCACCGCATAGGCTACACAATATACAACCTGCCTGCCTTCATGGACGGTGATATCCAGGACTGCATTGACCATCTGATTGTTGCCGAGAATGCCGAGAGGATGAAGGAGAGTGAACTGTAGCCGTATATAACTTAATTTAGAAATACCATGACAAAAGAAGAGCTTATCCGGAATATCTTTGCGAAAAAGTCTTTCCTGTGCGTAGGACTGGACACAGATATCAAGAAAATTCCAGAACATCTGCTGAAAGAAGAAGACCCGATATTTGCCTTTAACAAGGCTATTATTGATGCAACTGCACCTTACTGTGTTGCGTACAAGCCGAATTTGGCTTTCTACGAAGCATTTGGAGTGAAAGGTATTATGGCTTTCGAGAAAACGATAAGGTATATCCAGCAGAATTATCCCGACCAGTTTATCATTGCGGATGCCAAGCGCGGTGACATAGGCAACACAAGTGCCATGTACGCACGGACTTTTTTTGACGAGTACAATCTGGACGCCGTAACTGTAGCTCCATACATGGGTGAAGACAGTGTCAGGCCGTTCCTGACAGAGGGAAGGGAGGACAAGACACATTGGGTTATACTGCTTGCTTTGACAAGTAACAAGGGAAGTCACGACTTCCAGCTCCTGCGTACGAGAGACACCGAAGGCCAGGGACCTGACACCGAGGTTATGCCATTGTACGAGCGAGTTCTGCGTAAGAGTCAGGAGTGGGCGGATGACAGCAGAATGATGTATGTCATCGGTGCTACCCAGGGTAAGGCATTCGAGGCAATTCGTAAAATTGTGCCGAAAAACTTCTTGCTTGTACCCGGTATTGGCGCACAGGGGGGCAGTCTTGAGGAGGTGTGTAGGTACGGAATGAACAAAGACTGTGGATTGATTGTAAACAACAGCCGTGCGATAATTTATGCGGACAACACTGCGAATTTTGCAGCGGCCGCTAGAGAAAAGTCAAAGGAAATGCAACAGCAGATGGCTTGCGAACTGGCAAAACTGGCTTAGAATAACTGATGATGGAATTCAGCGCACAAATGATAGCGGACCTCGTAGCAGGTACGATTGTAGGTGACCCACAGGTCAAAGTGAACGATTTTGCAAAGATTGAGGAAGGAAGACCGGGATGTATAAGCTTCCTGTACAATGACAAATATGAAAATCATCTCTATACCACACAGAGCAGTGTGGTCCTGGTGAACAGCGGATTCGAGCCTAAACAGGAAATCAGTGCTACACTGATTAAAGTTGCTGATGCCCGTGCTGCGGTGACTAAACTGCTGCAGGTATATGAGAGTATGAAACCCAGGAGAGTGGGTATATCCGAACTGGCATTCATCGATCCGACTGCAACAATAGGCAAGGATGTGTATCTGGCACCATTCGTAGCTATCGGTCCTGGGGCAAAAATCGGAGACAGGTGCGTACTGCATCCCCATGCTACTGTAGGTGCGAATGCCTCGGTAGGAGAATGCACCGAAATATATTCCAATGCTGTAATCTATCACGACTGCCGTGTAGGCAAGCGTTGCATTCTGCACGCAGGCTGTGTGATAGGTGCCGATGGTTTCGGGTTTCAGCAAACGGAGAATGGTTACGAAAAGATTCCGCAAATCGGCATTGCCATTATCGAGGACGATGTGGAGATTGGTGCCAACACATGCGTTGACCGCGCAGTGATGGGTTCAACGGTAATCCACAGCGGCGTAAAGTTGGACAACCTTGTACAGATAGGGCACAACAACGAGATTGGTTCACATACCGTCATGTCTGCCCAAGTAGGAATTGCAGGGACAACAAAAGTTGGTGAATGGTGTATGTTTGGCGGTCAGGTAGGTGTTGCCGGTCAATGTACTGTTGCTGACAAGACCATGGTCGGAGCACAGTCAGGCATACCTAATACGGTGAAAAAGCCCGGTCAGTTGCTAATGGGCTCACCTGCGATAGAACAGAGGCGTTGGTGGAGGGCTCAGGCTGTAGTCAAGCAATTGCCTGACATGTGGACAGAACTGAATAGGATGAAGAAGGAGATTGAGGCTCTGAAAAAAGAATTAAACAAAGACTGACATGAGACAACTGACACTGTCCAGGGGATTCTCGCTTTCTGGAAAGGGACTGCACACCGGTCTGGAAATGACTGTGACGTTCCTCCCAGCGCCGGCAGGGTATGGATACAAGATTTGCCGTACAGACTTGGAGAGCAGGCCCATCTTGGATGCGCTGGCAGAAAACGTAATTGACACGACACGAGGTACAGTACTGGGAAACGGGAATTTTCGCTGCAGTACAGTGGAACATGCCTTGAGTGCGTTGTATTCTGCAGGAGTTGACAATGTCCTGATAGAGGTCAACGGTCCTGAATTTCCTATTCTGGACGGTAGCGCCGAGCCTTATGTAACAAACTTGCGCAAGGTAGGATTGACCGAACAGGAATTGGAGAAGAAATTTCTGGAAATCAAGGAGCCGATGGAGGTTCGTGACGAAGAGACCGGTTCGACGGTATCAGTTTTTCCCGCAAAGGATTTCCGTCTTACGGTAACCATTGACTTCAACAGCGAATTGCTACCCATGCAGACCGCCAGTCTGAGCAGTCTGAAAGACTTTGCACGTGAAATAGCAAGTGCGCGCACATTTGTTTTTGTCCGTGATATCCAGCCACTGCTGGACCTAGGGCTTATCAAGGGCGGTGACCTGGAGAATGCCATTGTCATATACGAGACTGAGACATCGCAGGAAAACATGGACAAGTTGTGCAGACTGACAGGCGTAGGGCATTACGATGCAACAGAGTTGGGCTATATGCAGTATAAACCATTGGTTTGGGAAAACGAGCCTGCACGACATAAACTGCTGGACCTGATTGGTGATCTGTCGTTGGTGGGAATGCCAGTAAAGGGGCATATCGTAGCCACCAAGCCAGGGCACACGATAAACAATATTTTTGCGAGAAAACTGAGAAAACTGATATAACCCGTAACCTTTAATCTCACCTGAATTACATGATTAGTCCATTAGCGTACATACATCCCGAGGCTAAGATAGGCATTAATTGCGATATTGGCCCATTCTGCTACATTGACAGGAATGTCGTAATCGGAGATAACAACAAATTGATGAACAGCGTGACTGTACTGTACGGGGCACGCATTGGCAACGGGAATACCGTATTCCCAGGTGCGGTAATAGGTGCTGTTCCGCAGGACCTGAAATTTGTAGGAGAAGAGACAACGGCCGAGGTAGGTAACGACAACACCATACGCGAAAACGTAACCATAAACCGTGGAACTGCGGCTAAAGACAGAACTGTGGTGGGCAGCAGGAATCTGCTGATGGAGGGAGTTCACATCGCTCATGACTGCATAATAGGCAGTGACTGCATAATAGGCAACGGCACAAAAATGGCTGGTGAAGTTGTTGTGGATGACATGGCGATTATCTCGGCAAACGTGCTGGTTCACCAGTTCTGCCGTATCGGAAGCTACTGTATGGTTGGAGGTGGAACTCGCACATCACAGGACATACTGCCCTACTCCATGATTGCCCGTGATCCAGCAGCATTCTGTGGACTTAATACGGTAGGACTGCGTCGGCGTGGATTCGACAGGGACACAATTGACACAATACATAGGGCGTATCAGACAATACTTCAGGGAACCGGACTGCTGAAGGATTTGCTGGAACGAGTTGAAAGCGAGCAACCTGACAGTCCCGAAATTGCATATATTCTGGAATTCATCCGTACGAGCAAACGAGGATTTATCCGTTAGGATTATCCCCTGGCTACGAGAAGATATAATGAAACCGCTTCTGGTCGTCATAGCCGGTCCCACAGCCGTAGGTAAAACTGAACTTACACTTCAGTTGGCAGAAAGAATGAATTGCCCTGTACTGAACTGCGATTCCCGCCAGATATACAAGGGCATGTACATTGGGACAGCCTCGCCAACAAAAGAACAGTTGGCGAGGGTCAGACATTATTTTACGGGCACGCTGGACCTGGAAGACTATTATAGTGCCGCAAAATACGAGCAGGAGGTACTGAAACTTACGTCTGAACTGTTCAGAAAGCACAAAGTGCTACTGCTTTCCGGTGGCAGCATGATGTACATTGATGCCGTATGCAATGGCATTGATGATATTCCAAGGGTCTGCGAAGAAATCCGCAATCAATTGAAAGAGAGACTGGAGAAGGAAGGTCTGGAGCCGTTGCTTGAGGAACTGAGACAACTGGATCCAGACTGTTATGAAACCGTTGATCGCAAGAACGGAAAAAGGGTCGTACATGCACTGGAGGTCTGCTACTCGACAGGCAAGCCGTATTCTGGTTTCCTGACTCGCAAGACGTTGCGAAGCGACGGAACGGAAACCGGGAGTGCCGAGAGACCTTTTCGCATACTGAAGATTGGGCTACAAAGACCCCGCGAAGAATTGTTTGCAAGAATAAATGAGCGTGTGGACGAGATGATTAATGCCGGACTTCTGCGCGAGGCTGCGCAATTGTATCCAAAACGAGGATTGAATTCCCTGAATACCGTAGGGTACAAGGAAATGTTCAAGGTAATTGAAGGAGAATGGGAACTGGGGATGGCTATAGAAAGACTTAAGAAGAACACACGCGTATATGCGAAAAAGCAGATGACATGGTTCATGCATGACAGGAATATGCATTGGTTCCATCCCGATGAAACAGAGAATATATGGTCATTAATTAACGAGAATATATAGTTACGCCATGAAATTGCTGAAAGCCTTTTGGAAATCCTTGAATGAATACAGACGAAAGATGTACTCTGGCCCATGGTACAGGAAAATTATTGTTTGGACAGGAACCTTCCTCGTGACTGCAATACTACTCCTGCTTGCCGTGGACTGCAACTTCCTGTGGCTGTTTGGACGTTCACCGGGCTTCCAAGATATCAAGAACCCTCCCTTGAATGTAGCTAGTGAGGTTTACAGTTCGGACGGTGTACTGATGGGCAGATACTTCAACGAGTTGAGGACACCAGTAAAATACGAGGAAATTTCCAAAAAACTGATTGTTACCCTGATAAGTACCGAGGATGAACGTTTCTACCAACATCACGGAATAGACTATGCAGGACTGCTGGCTGCAATCAAAGACATGACAAAGGGGCATGCTCGCGGTGCAAGCACAATTACCCAACAACTGGCAAAAAATCTGTTCCGTGTAAGGACTCAATATAGTACTGGTCTGTTCGGCAAGATTCCCGGACTGAAAATATTGGTCGTCAAGGCTAAGGAATGGATAGTGGCAACAAAGTTGGAAATGGTTTACAGCAAGGAAGAAATCTTGACAATGTATTTCAACACCGTTGACTTTGGAAGTTGTGCATTCGGAATCAAGACGGCCTCGAAAAAGTACTTTGGCACAACGCCTGACAAAATAACATGGGAGCAGGCTGCAACATTGGTAGGACTGTTAAAGGCAACCAGCACATACAATCCCATAATCAATCCGGAAAAGAGTCTGGAACGACGGAATGTGGTCCTGCAGAACACCTATGACCACAAAATGATATTTGTCGGAGGAAAAGTTGCGACACAGCAGGTTCTGGACAGTCTGAAAAACACTCCCCTCATCCTGAAAGAGCAGAGTACAGAAAACACATATGACGGAATAGCACCTTATTTCAGACAGGCCCTGGCAAACTACATTGACAAACTGTGCGAAATGGGCGAAATCCCGGGTTGTGATGCAGAAAACAAACTGGACATCTATGCTGACGGTCTGAAGATATACACAACAATAGACTCGCGTATGCAGAAATATGCCGAGGAAGCTTGCTGGAATCAGATGAAACGTATCCAGAACAGTTTTGACGGGCACTGGGGCAAATCTGCACCTTGGGTGGATGAAACAGGACATGAGATTCCGGATTTCATCATGGACATTGCAAAAAAGACCTCAAGATACAAATATTTAATGACAAAATATCCTGACAACAAGGATAGTATAGAAGCGGACCTGAACAGACCACATAAAGTCAAACTCTTCTCGTATGGAGGCAAAACTGAAAGGGTCATGAGCACATTGGACTCCATACGCTATATGGTCAGGTTCATGCACTGCGGACTTGTGGCGATGGAACCTGATACACGCGAAGTCAAAGCTTGGGTTGGAGACATTGACTTCGATTCATGGAAATACGACAAGGTAACGTCTAGAAGGCAGGCCGGATCGACATTCAAACTGTTTGTATATACCGAAGCCATGAATCAGGGCATGAGCCCCAACAGCACGGAAACAGACAGCTATATATCGTATCCCGACACTGATGCTGACGGAAATCCAACTACGTGGGCACCGCATAACGCTGATGGCATATATACTAACAGGAGCTATACACTGAGGAGGGCATTTGCAAAGAGCATTAATACAATTGCTGTAAAAACCGGCATGAAGGTCGGAATACATAATATAGCCAAGACTGCATACCGCATGGGAATCCAGAGTCCGCTGAACGAAACACTGTCACTGAGCCTTGGAAGCAGCGATGTTACGCTCATGGAACTTGTAAACTCGTACAGTACCGTAATTGACGACGGAATCTACAACATGCCGGTAATGATTTCAAGAATAGAGGACAATAACGGAAATGTGATTTACAAATCCAGACTGAAAAACGAAAGAGCTATCAGCGAGGAGTCTGCCAACAAAATGAAATCGATGCTGCAGGGAGGCATGAAGGGTGAAGGCGGAACAATCAGTTCGCTATGGACATGGGTCGGAAAATTTGCAGGCAGTACGGATTTCGGCGGTAAAACGGGTACAAGCAACAACCATTCGGACGCATGGTTTGTGGGCGTCTCGCCAAAACTGGTCGGTGGCGTATGGGTCGGTGGTGAATACCGTTGCATTCACTTCCGTAACGGAAAACTGGGACAGGGAAGCAGAACAGCACTCCCTATATTTGGGGAATTCATCGAAAAAGTATTATCTGATACAGCATTCACTGAATACAAGTGCCGCTTTGACGGAACAACAGGCTATGATATAGAAATCGCAGAGCCTGACACCACGTCAGTCGATACGCTTGCAACCGATTCCGATACTGTTGCGCCAGAGCCAATAAAGTGTCCAATTGACACATCGACTTTGCACATTCACTAACTTAGCTTTATCTTTCTTTTGCATTTTAACTGTTAATTTCTCTTAAAACGGGAGAAGCTAATGTTAACGTACCCGCATTTTTTGGTGGAAAAAACTTAAATTTGCTTACATCAAGTGCGTAAAAAGTAAAAAAACAACAATAACTAAAACTAAGCGTATGAGAAACCGTTTAAGCAAATGGAGCAAGCACACTACAGCCGCCGTGTGTCTCTTGGCTCTCGGCGGGACTTTCGCTGGATGTAGTGATGACTATGAACTGGACGAGGTGAAACCCTCGTATCTGAATGAAAGCATCTACGAAACCCTCGTAAGCAGCCAAAACCACGAGTACTACCTCAGGCTGATTGCCGACCCAGAATTAAACTCAGGCCTACACGAGGGTGAAACACCCGAATTGGTAGAGATTCTGAAGAGGACAGGTTCCAGAACCGTCTTTGCAGCTGATGATGATGCATGGAAAGCATTTTTTCAGGGTAATTCAAAACTGCCGGTAAGTAATCCCTGGCACAACGCAACCTGCTACGAGAATCTGTCCAAGGCGCAAAAGCTACTCCTGCTGAATACCAGTATGCTGCCAAATGCCATAGTCATGGAAAATCTGGCAAGCAGCACCGGAATCAAACCAACACGCGGAGAAACCTTGCGTCATCTGACAAAAGCTGCTCCGACCGACACTATTTCACTGGTTGCAATTTCCGATTTGTTCCAGACAAGGTGGTCTGAAGAAAAGCAAAAGCAACCTGTGGGCGAAACCAACCATCCTGAAGTTGACCAATGGGCTCGAATCAAGAACGGAGTAATTTACACTCCTGAGAGCAAGATTTTGTTGTCGCAGGACAGCTCACAGTCAATGATGGTCCACTTTACAAACGAATATATGTCCAGAAACCAGATTTCGGACAATGATTTCCGTATCCTTATGAATGGAGAAACCCGTTCTACTGGAGACGTTCACATCTATGACGCCAAACTCGACAGTGCTGACATTGTCTGCCAAAACGGATATCTGGAATACACAGCCAAACCGCTGGTTCCCCTGGCAAATATGTCGGAAATAATCCGCACTAACGGAGAGACAAATATTTTCAGTCACATAATGGAGCGCTTCTCAGTTCCTTTCCACAGCACCGAACTGGCACGCCAGTACCGACAGTTGCATCCTGAATTCAAGGAAACGGACACTATGTACGTCAAGCGTTACTATTCGGAGCGTTCGTATGGCTCTACTGCCTCTTACAACCGTGAAATACGCAAGGACTGGAAAGGTCATCTGTTTGCCAATGATGGACTTGCAATCTTGAAATTCGACCCGGGATGGAACGCATACTTCCCCTATGGAAAAGAAGCTACGCAGGATTTTGGCGCAATCTTTGTTCCAAGCGACAATTCAATGCTCAAGTATTTCCAGGATGGTGGTGGACGCGTTTTGATTGAAGAATATACCAAAGAGCCATACAACCCGTCTGAATATGGTACTGACGAGGAAGGTCTGAACAAGCTGTTTGATGATATTGATCAGATTCCGCTGACCAACATGGCTAAAATCATCAATCATGGTATGTTCCGTAGTTTCGCAGAATCTGTTCCATCCAAGATGCTGAAATTAAGCGAGGCTGATTCGCAGGAGGACATTTTCAGCGAGGAAGACACCAAGATGGAAACAGAAGGTGGTAATATACACACTGTCAAGCTTGCATGTAACGGTCCTGTATATATAATGAACAATGTATATACACCCTCGGATTTTGACTGTGTTGCCACACCTGCATTTATCAAGAAAGCGTCTGACAATAAAATCATGTACTGGTCAATCTACTCGGACAAGGATCTGGGAAGCAGTGCCATCATGGGTATCAACTACTACGCATATCTGAAGGCAATGAAGAGTTGCTTTACATTCTTCCTTCCAACAGACAAGGCACTGAAATACAACTATGACCCAATGAGCTTCTCCTCCAATGGCTTGGCACGTGTGATGCGTATGCTCTATACTGGCAAGGGAAATTTCCCATTTGTCAACGGCAGTAGCAAAACACAGAAGGATGAGGAGGGTGCAACATGGTATGTACTTGCCAACTATAATGTCAATACCGGTGTTATCGGCAGTGACCAGACTCTGCAAAAAGTTTCACAGAGCGAAATCGTAAACCGTCTGCGCCAGATGCTGGAGCACAACACCATTGTACACGAGACTTTAGGATCGGACTATTATAATAATAACGGACGACTGGTTCCTAATATCAACGAATCCGAAGATGAATTCTACCTGTCAAAGAACGGAATGGGAATCAGGGTTATCCGCGATAACGGTCAGGTCGTTGCTGCTCAGGGAGGATTCCAGTGTGAGAACCAGCGTGAGTTCGACATAGAGAATCCACTTGACGAAACAGGTTACAGTCAGGGTGTGCTTTGCGCAAAAGTACAGGCATTCGGTGATTACAAGAACGGATACACATTCACAATGGATGCTCCATTGATTCCTGCTGCACGTTCTGTATGGAGTGTATTATCCAATGTTCCTCGCGGATTTAACGGCAGTCAGCAGTCTGAAGCAGAAGGCGCTGCAGAAAACAATCCATACCAGAAGTTCTATGAGATCTGTGACCACCCGGGAATTGACCTTGACGAGGTGATTAAGAAATCCGGTCTTGTAGATGAGACGAAATACGACATCAACAATGCGGCATCAAAGAAGCAGTTAAATGCTGCGGTTGCAAAATACTCGACATTCGTGGACAAGTCTGGAGTCGATTACAACGTAAGTTTCTGGCAGAACTACAATTACACTATATTTGCTCCAACAAACGAGGCTATGGACAATGCATACGCATACACATATACGGACGAGAAGGGTGAGCATCAGTTCCCGACCTGGGAGGATATCATCACAGACTTTGACAATTGTGATAAAGATGATGAAGGAAACCTGATATACAGGGAAGACTCACTCCGTCTCCAGGCTAATATTGTGTGGCTGACAAATTTTGTCCGTCTGCATTTTGCCGATAACAGTGTATTTGCAGACAAATCCAACCATGACTACGAGATGATATCAAACAGTTTTGACAATCTGCACAACGTCTTTACTAAGTTGTATGTTAAACGTCAGAACGGTGTACTACAAGTTTCTACCAAGAAGGACAGCGGATATGCAGAAACCGTTCCCGAGGTTACTGTTAATGGTATAATACATGACGTAAGAAACATTATGACATGTGACCGGTCTTGTAGCCAACGCGTTAAAAAGGCAACATCGCTGAATAATATCACTGTTGATGGCAGTAACTATGCTGTCGTTCACATGATTGACGGTTTCCTTATGCCTGAGAGACCAGATTTCTCAACAGAGGCCAGGCTGTGTAACTACATTGAGAAATTCAAAATCCGATAAATACTATTACCATGAATAAAATAATAAAAATGTTTCTGCTTGTGGGAGTGGCGATGATGGCACTTCCCGCAAATGCACAGACTCGTATTTCCGGTACTGTATCGGATGCCATAGACGTTATTATCGGTGCCAACGTAAAGGAGGTAGATAAGAACAACCGTACAGTGAACGCAGTTGTTACAGACTTCAATGGTAACTTTACCATGACTATCAAGGACAGGAAGAACAACTTGGTTGTTTCCTATATCGGCATGAAGACCGCCGTTATTCCCTTGGCTGGTAAGACTGTGTTTAAAATTACGCTACAGGACAATACAAAAACCATCAAGGAGATACAGGTAACTGCCAAGAAGATGGCAGCTACCACAGGTCTGGATATTCCTGCCCGCGAGTTTGCAGGTGCAGTTCAGAAATTTGACATGGCAGACTTGGATGGTCTGGCATTTACATCTGTTGACGAGGCACTGCAGGGGCAGATTGCCGGTTTGGACATTGTTGCCAACTCGGGTAATGCCGGTGCCGGTACCACCATGCGCCTGCGCGGTACATCCACGCTGAATGCAGGTAACGGACAGCCTCTGATTGTCGTGAACGACCATATTCAAGAACTTCCCGAGGATGCCATGAATGGTGTTGACTGGGGTGATATTGACAACGAGGAACAATTCTCTACCCTTCTGAATGTAAACCCCGAGGATATCGAAAGTATCACAGTCCTGAAGGACGGTGCTGCAGCCAAGTGGGGTTCCAAAGGTTCGAACGGTGTGATAGAAATCAAGTTGAAGCGCGGTAAGAGAGGACCTACCAGCGTAACCTTCAACTACAAATTTACAGGCACATGGCAGCCGTCAGGCTACAAGATGCTGAACGGTGACGAATATACCATGTATATGAAGGAGTCACTGTTCAATCCGAAGAACGGTTGGGATATAGAAATCCCCGAATTGGAATATCCCAAGAACAAGTATGACTACATCTACAACAACTACAACAAAAATACCGATTGGGTAGGTGCTGTTAATCAGTTTGGTGCCGAGCATCATTTCTATGTAACACTGTCCGGTGGTGGTGAAAAGGCAACCTTCCGTATCGGTGCAGGTTACGACACCAACAAGGGTACTAACATTAACCAGAGTTTCAACCGTTTCAGTACAACAACGGCTTTGGATTATTGGATTAGTGACCGTATCAAATTCAGCGTGAACATGCCGTTGACATTCTCTACACGACATAACAACAGCGTTGCAAACCAGGCTAATGCTAAAGCCTACAAGGCAATGCCTAACATGAGCATTTATGAGTGGCAGGGTATGGTAGATGAGTATGGTAACCCTATTACTGATGAATACGGTAACCAGATTTATGCTCAGACAAACAATTACTTCAATATGCTTCCAGTGGCAGCTAACCTGGGAGCCGGCTCTGCTACACGTCTCAACAACACTGGATCATATACTTCTTGGGAGTTGCGTGACATGTTCAGCAACGGCAACCCTATTGCTTATGCCAATTACTGCAACGACAGGCAGAAAACATATGACTTACATCCGCAGTTCTCATTGGAATACAAACTTCTGGGAAAGGAGAGCGATCAGTGGCGCCTGAACTATGTTGCTGACGTTCAGTTGGACATCTATAACAAGAGTGACGAATCATTCACACCATCATACTTGACAAATATGCCTTGGGTATATGGTGGCGACAACACAAATGGTCTGGGTTCTAACAACCGTAACTATGTTTCCAACAGCGAATACAAGTCATTACAGTTCTCAACGCGCCACGACCTGCGTTTCTACAGTGCATTCAAGAACAAGGATCACAGTTTGAGCGGTCTGGCACGTTTTGAAATGCACACAGGTAACAGTAACAGTCAGTATGTAAGCAAATGGAATCTGCCTGACGGCGTCACAGATCCAACATCGGACGGCATGCTGACTGGTGCAAGTGCCGGTAATGGTACATGGCGCGGACAGAGTTTCTATTTCCAGGCTCACTATTCGTACAAATCCAAGTATAATCTGGATGCAAGCGTACGTATTGACGGTAGTACCAACTTCGGTTCGGGCAACAAGTACGGAACTTTCCCCTACTTTGCTGCACGTTGGAACATTTCTGACGAAAATTGGATGAAGTGGTCCAAAAAGTGGTTGTCCATGCTGGCCATACGTCCTACGATAGGTATATATGGTAACGGCAATATCGGTAGCAATAACCAGTATAACCGCTACGGTTCTTCCGGCAAGTATAATGGTCATGATGTTATTGTTCCCGAAAATCTTTCACTGCAGAGCATCAAGTGGGAAAGAAGTACTATATGGAACATCGGTTTCAACCTGGGTTTTCTGGATGACCTGATTACTGCCGAGTTGGAAATCTACGGCAAGAGGACAAAGGATTTGCTTATCAGCAATATACGCATACCAAGTGCCAATGGTTTCCAGTCACTTGCAATGATTAATGGTGGCCAGATGTACAACAAGGGTTGGGAATTGAACATCTCTACTGCCAAGTTTGCAAAGGTTGGCAAATTCAGTATGAAAGCACGTCTCAACTTCTCGCAGAACTTTAATGAAATCGAGGAACTGAACAGCTTGTATCTTGAATCTGTAAACGGTTCGGAGAGTTGGCAGCCGACAAACCAGTCTTGGAACAGGCGCGTGCAGATTGGCAACGCTCTGGGTTCAATATACGGTCTCCACTACAAAGGTGTATATCGTTACGATTACGAGCATAACGGCTATGATTTGAACAGCTGGACAAGCTATGGCTACAACGAAACCCTGACAAACGGTTCGGAAACTAGAACAGCCGACAACTTTATGGAATTCAACGATCTGCAGAAGAACGGCTGGGTTGCAACTGGTAAGGATATGAAAGGTCATGACATTAACACGGCTGCTGCTGCACAGCGACGTGGAGAGAGCAACTACACCTGTCCTATAGCCTATGACCAGGCTGGCAACATGCTTACCGACCAGAAAGGCAACCCGTTGCCTATGTATTATGTATATAACAATGATGGCGGAACACGATACCAGTTCAGCGGCGGTGACGCTATTTACGAGGACATCAACCATGATGGCCAGATTGACCGTTATGACATGGCATACCTGGGCAATTCGAATCCAAAGTTCTTCGGTGGTGGCGGCTTCACCCTGTTCTATGGCAAATTCAGCATGAACGTAGGATTGAACTTCCGTGTAGGTAGTATGGTTATCAATAATGCACGCGCCACATACGAAAGCATGCATGACAACAACAACCAGTCATACGCAACGACATGGCGCTGGCGCAAGAATGGTGATATCACCGAAATGCCACGTGCCATCAACTACTATGGTACAGGTGTCCAGAGCTACAACTCCCTGCCAAGTGACAGATATGTCGAAAGCGGTGATTTCCTGCGCATCCAATATATCCAGTTCAAGTATGATTTCGATCCAAAGAAAATCAACTTCCTAAAGAAGTGCGGAATCAAGGTTCTGGGATTGTCTGCTTCAATCAACAACATTGCCTGCTTCAGCAGTTATACAGGTGTTGATCCCGAAGTTAGTCCAAATGGTTTCAATCCTGCGATTGATAATGCAAAAGTTCCACGTTCAAGATCTTTTACATGTAGTGTAAATCTTGGTTTCTAATACATGAAGAAAATGAAAAGTATTAATAATATCATAAAAGTATCTTCCCTGGCAGTATTGTTATCTGGAGCTTTTGCATCATGTAACGATTTCTTGACAGTATATCCTCAGGACAAGATTACCGAGGAGACTTTCTGGGAAGACAAGCGAGACTTGGAAGGTGTGCGCTATGCCACATACAAGCAACTGGCATCTCAGGTCGAAAAACTGATTGTATGGGGCGACCTGCGCAGCGATGCCTACAAGCAGAATACAGTAATAAGCAGCAGCCAGGGTAATCGTGACCTGTATCGTAATATTATCCAAGCTGACATTGATACCACATGGTCCATCTACGACTGGAGCGGTATATACTCGGTCATAGGCTATTGTAACAAGGTAATCCAGCATGGTGACGAGGTTCTGGAGAAGGATAAGCAGTTCACTGCATCAGAATGGAAACAGATGAAGGCCGAAATGGTAACAATGCGGGCACTCTCGTATTTCTATTTGGTACGCGCCTTCAAGAACATTCCCTACACAACCAAAGTTGTAAACACTGATACCGAGGTTGAATATTTTGAGCAGATGCCAGCACTTACGGTGATTGACGAGCTTATAAAGGATGTAAAGAGTGTGGAAAACCAAGCGCGTAACCGTTTTACCAACACTCAGGATACCAAGGGACTGATTACGAATGGCACAATCAACTGCCTGCTGGCAGACATGTACCTCTGGCGTGCAAGTATGACAGAATCAGGATACGAGGATGTTAAAAACAAAAAAACGAAGCTTGAGACAAAACTGTCAAAATTCGAGAACGACAGTATCAACAAGTACAACACCAAGCTCGAGGAAGAACAGGCTAAGCCTGCTAGTGAACAGGATGCTCAGAAGATTGAATACTATCAGCAAAGGTTAAATGAAATCAACGCTGATATCAGCGAAATGAAGACTGATATCGAGGCTTTGGAAGGTACAATGGCACAGCAGGATCCTGCTCCATTTTACACTGCTTCGATTGAATATGCCGACAAGGCTATCTGCAAACTGGGCGACCAGTTTGACGAGGAGCAGAGGAATTCACCAATGGCCAATCGTGACAATTATATTTCGTGGGTAAACGCACCTATGTTCGGTCGCAATGCAGGTATTGACTTTATGTACAAAAATACCGTGGATGATGCACATCATGGTTATATAAATATGAAGGCTTACGAGGAAATCTTCAAACAGCAGAACTCAAACGAAAGTTTCTTTGAACTTCAGTTCAGCAGCACAGACTCACGTAGCAACAATGCTGTCAACTCGTTCTGGGGTTATAGCGAATCTGCTCATCTTGTAAGTACTTTCAGCGAGGACAACCGACAGGATATGCGTCACTGGTTCAGTGCATGGAAGAACATTGACGGTGTAAAGAACAGTGTGGACTGGTATTGTCTGAAATGGATGCAGGCACAACCTATCTTCGAGGAGAATATAGGCAAGTCCGATGTTAAGATTAGCGTAAAGGCTACGAGCGACACTTACAACAACTGGATTGTGTATCGTTTGAGCGATGCTTTGCTGATTGAGGCCGAGGCTGCTGCATGTCTTGGTGAATTGGGAGTCAACAAGGATGCTAACGAGACTCTGTGCAAGAAGATTCTGCGCATGGTGAACCGTCGTTGGTATGTAGATGTTGTCAGCGGTGGAGAAATTGAGTTTGATTTGGAAAAGGAACTGAGAGGTACGTTGCAAACATACGAAAGTGACTTCTATACCGACAACTGGGTTACAAACGTCATGAAGACACGCAAAATCGAGTTCATGGGCGAAGGCAAACGCTGGTTTGACCTGGTACGTTGGGCCGAACGTAACAATGTTGGTGCTACCAAACATGAGACAGATCCCTCGAAGGACGAGGATCCCGGCATGGTACAAATGTTCAACACATTCATGAATGGTATTACCGGATATGAGACAGCACGTAACCGTTGTGTTAATATGTGGGGTCTGTACTGTCCTATTTACGATATGGAAATCAAGGCTTATCGCGCAGGACATGCTCAGGACAAGATTTCCCAGAATCCTATATGGAACAAATCCAAATATGACAGATAATTGAGGAGGACTAAGAAAATGAGAAAGACAAATATTTTCAGGAAAACATTTCTCTTAATGCCTATTATGGCTGTTGCAGTTCTCTTTCAGAACTGCACCGAGAAGATTGACGATTCAGCACGTTATGTATTTGAAGGAAACACAATCCTCAGTTATCTGGAAAGCCAGGTAAAGGAAGGTGAAAACGGAGAAAAGGATAGTATTTACAAAGAGTACATAGATCTTTTGAACAAGGTCACCATTAGCGAACAGTCAGCATCGACCGTAGCACAGTTGATGTCGGCTCGCGGTAACTACACTTGTTTTGCTCCGACAAACGATGCCATCGAGGCATATCTTGAAGATCTGGTAAAACAGAAGAAGATTTCGATACCATCGTGGGATGCTCCGGAGTTCATTGCAGACCCGAAACTGCTGAAGGAAAAGCAGGAGCAGGTTGTCCTCAATTCCATAATTGACGGTGGTGACGACAACACACCATATCAAGTAAGTTACTTTAGCGAACGTGCAGAGCGCGCTGAATTGATTGGCCTGCCCAATATGCTTGACAACAAGCTGCAGGTTTTCCTGACCGAAAACTATACCTGGCCAGAGGGTGTTGATCCGTCTGCGATGAAAGAACTGGGCAAATACACTGTGGAAGGTGCTGTAGTTGATGGCAAGAACAATGATATCTATACTATCAATGGACGTGTACATCAGGTACATCAGGTAATTGCTCCAAGTACAGAGAGTCTGGGTCAGTATTTTGAAAAAGTCCTAGAGGACTTTGAAAAGGGGTATTATGTATATGCTGCCCTGACCGAAGCCTGCGGACTGCTTGATGAACTGAAAAAGACCGAAGATACATATTATTTTACTCAGGTTCAGACGGGAGCAATCAAGGATTTGCCAAACCACAACACCGAGAAGAAGCCTGGTTATCTGCCTAATCGTCGCTACATCGGCTTTACTTTGTTTGCCGAGCCCGACGAATGGTGGGAAAATGAACTGGGTATCCAGATTAACGAAAATATAACACAGGAAGAAATCGTCAATGCTGTATATAGTTATGTCGAGAACAATGGCTATTACAAGCGCAACGGTGCTACATATGGAAAGGGCTTGGAAGAACTGAAACAGAACAGCAATATCCTGAATCAGTTTGTAACTTACCACATGTTGCCTGCACGTATTGCCAACGACAAGCTTGTTATACATTACAACGAATTGTGGTATAATCCTACAGACAAGGTAAAGCAGGCATCGGTAATGGACTACTACACTACAATGGGCATGCGCCGCCTCCTGAAGACATACGAGGCAAGCAGGACTTATGGCGACCGTCGTCAGAACGTAGTCTGGCTGAACCGTATTCCAACCTTGGATAACGGACGTCATGGTAAATATACCGAAAACGGAGTTCCTGTGTATCCTGGTATTGAAATCAAGACAACGGATATAAAGAAGGTTTATAATGCCTATATCTATCCTATTGCAGATTGCCTTTACTTCAATGACGAAACTGCAGGCTACCTTGCAAGCGAACGCATGCGAATTGATGTTACCACATTCTTCAAGGAGTTGATGACAAATGACATGCGCTGTAACGAAAATGATGATGACCGCAACTTGCGCAAGGGTTTCCCGACAACCAAGGACTTCAGTCCCAAGGAAACAGGAGAAAACGGTTGGAGCTCATATTTCGATGATTGCGAAATCGGAGAAAACTCAAGATTCTACTATCTGACGGGACGAATGTCAAAAACGTACTGCTGGCATAACTACCAGGGTGATGAGTTGAATGTCATCGGACAGTATAAGTTGACGATGAAACTGCCACCGGTACCAAAGGACGGTATGTACGAGATACGTTTTGGCGTAAGTACCTCGGTACAGCGTGGTATGTGTCAGGTCTATTTCGGAACGAACAAGAATGCCCTGCCTGCAGCGGGTATCCCTCTTGATCTGAGGAAAGGATTGGAATACTGGTATATACCTGGTACACCGCTTACCAACTACGGCTATGCGATTGATGACCTAAACGACGACGAGGCAAACATCGAAGTAGATAAGAAATTACGCAACAATGATCTGATGAAAGCCCCCAACAGTTATTACAGAATTGGTCAGTCTATAACAATGCGTGCAGAATCATCCAGTCAATACAGTATCGCAAGACGCATTATAATCCGTCAAAATCTGGAGGCTAATCAGACCTATTACATTCAGTTCAAGAATGTATTGGAGGATGAGGGAGCACAGTTCTTTATGGACTATATCGAATTCTGTCCAAAGGAAATTTATGACAATCCAACTCAGCCAGAGGATATCTGGTAATCTATCATTAACCTAAACTCTATATCATATATATTATGAAAATAGGAAGAAAATATATTGGTATCCTCGTAATGGGAGTTGCATTGACCGTTGTTCCGTCATGTACTGACACCTGGAACGAGCACTATGCCTCCGAGGATGCCTTTACTGCGAAAGAGACTATCTGGGAGACTATAGAAACACGTGAAGACTTGCATAACTTTGCGGAATTGATGAAGCTTGCAAAGTTCTATCGTGATGAGAATCATCCAGCGTACACTATTAACGAGCAGGGAGAAAGGGAATACTACACCTATGCAAAGTTCCTTGATGGAAACACTGCCGTAACGGTATGGGCCGTTGCTGATGATGTCCTCAGCGGAGAAGAGTTTGAAAAATGGAAGGACATGGCCATAAATGATGGCTATAACTTCCAGCAGCAGTTTATCGGTAACCACATGGCATTGTCACGTCGGCCGATGACATTCACAGGTATCCAATCAGAAAAAGTAAGGCTGGTCAACAATAAGCTGGCAGAATTGGACTACGCTGACTTGACATTCGCCAATGTTAAGGTTACGGAAGCGAACATCGGTACGAGCAACGGACTGATGCACATCATCGAGAAACCGTCTGAGTTTGATTACAACATCTATGAATACATCAAATTCGGTAATGTTGACTACCTGAGCAAGTTCAGCGAGTATTTCGTAAAACGTGACACAACCTATTTCCTGCCAGGCTCCAGCATCGAGGGTCTTCCTGATGAAAACGGCAATCCGACGTATGTGGACAGTGTTTATTTCATGGACAACATGAACTTTGGCAGAAGTAGGTATAATCCGACAGATGCTGATGCCACGGATGCATGGATGAACGAACTGAAAATGATGAATGCCCATGTCAATGTCGAGGACTCGGCATACATCGTGGTCATCCCTACCAACCAAGCGTGGGATGCAGCTGTAAGCAAGCTTACTCCGTATTATAACTTCGTCAGCACATATCCTCGCATGGACAAACTCAAGCAGGAAACTGTAAAATCTACGAAGAGCACAAGTCTCTTCGGTGCAAGAAAGGCATATACGACATCCGACGGTTCTGCTTATGAGACAGTGGATTCGCTGCGAGATGTTAACATAACAATGGATATTGCAACGCCTATGGCATTCAACCTGAATGCACAACCACAGCGTGAGAAGGGAGTGAAGTGGACTATGGAGGATTTCCTGCTGAACGGTGGCTATATGGATTGTGAATATCTGCTCAACACACTGGGCGATACTATCTTCAATATTGCAAAGGATCCACAGAAACGCGGCTGTGACCTGTCTGTTCTTTTTGCTGGTGTGCAGAAGAAGATGAGTAACGGGTATGTAATCGAGGCATCAACATGGAATGTTCCGGAAGACATCTGGAATCGTGCCATTGACGCAGAGTGTATGTATAACGATTACTACAAGTCTCCGGCAACACTGTATGCCGTCAATCCGATGAACAACACAACTGCAAAGAATTGGATTGACAAATACGGACGTCTGAGCATGCAGAACTATATGCACTGCTACGGAACCGGTACCAGCACGAGACCTGATATAGCATTCCCGCTTTTAGGAAGCAAACAGGGTTCGGCATACGCAATGAGCGGTCAGAAGTATAATATCAAGGTCGTTATGGTTCCGCGCTGGTACGAAGACAGTCAGGATACACCTGTGTTCTGGAAGGTTAATACCGAAACTGATCCCGAAACCGGCAAGATTGATACGCTCAGCATCGAATATCAGCACAACCTGATGACATTCACTCTCTATTATTGGGACGAGGCAATGATTGCCAAAAACGACTATAGGTATTCGGCCCAGCGGAAGTTAGAGAAGAAAGACCTGTACTGGGATGGAGAGAAGGTTGACACAATAACTGTATTCGAGAATGTGGAATTCCCTGTTTCATACAAGAATCTGCGCAATACGTATCCAATACTGCGCATGCAGTCACAGGGATACGCAAAAGGCAAATGCACGTGTGAAAAGAATAATGATCCGCATCACTCAACATACTTCAACATCGACAGAATAATTCTCGAGCCTGTGAAGTAAGTTAATGTCAAACAGTAATAGCATTTTACAATGAACAATACAATTAGCAAAAACCTGATGAGCAGTATTCGTCACACTGGCATCTGTTTCCTGGTGTTGGCTGCGTTTGGCATTTCATCTGCTTACGCACAGGAGGCACAGCAGGACGAAGAGACCGTAAAGGTCCGCAAGGTCAAAAAGACTGCTCCTAATTATGAGACACGTGTAGTCAAAGGACGCATTACTGACGCAGCCACAGGCTCTCCCATGGGAGGTGTACGCGTACAGGCACTGGGTATGAATCGTTATTCGACCCTGACAGAGGAAGATGGTACATACGAGGTGAATATTCCCGTATTCCTCAACTCGATGTACGTATATGCACCGGATTATAATCCGTTGCAGGTTGCTATCGTAGAAAACGTGGATAATGATATTAAGATGATTTCATCTACATTTAACGGTTTCTATGGCGAGGACACCGAAATCACCGCAAAGGGTGCGACAACATTGTCCGAGACCAGTTCTGTCACCATTGAGACAGATATGATGAAGAAACTGGCAGGTGACATCAATATCGTACAGAAGAACGGTCTGCCCGGTCAGGGTGCATACATGACTATCCGTGGTATAAACAGTATCAATTCCAGTTCTCAGCCCTTGGTAATTCTGGATGGCAACATGATTGACATGCAGTATGACCGTACGGCATTGCACGAGGGATATTTTAACAACGTGCTGGCAGGTCTTGATCCTGAGACTATCGATAAAATTGAAGTCCTGAAAAACGGTACAGCCCTGTATGGTGCAAAAGGAGCAAATGGTGTAATCAGGATTACCACAAAACGTGGTAAGAGCCAAGCTACACGAATCAACGCCCGTATCTATGGAGGCGTTGAGCTGATTCCGAACAAGATTGAAATGATGAACGGTCCACAGTACACCAATTACCTGAGTGACCTGATTCCCACAATCAAGGACATGAACAACTACAAATTAAATTCATTCGTATTCCTGGATCAGAGTCCGATCAATTTCTACCGTAACGTGTACAACAACAACACTGACTGGCAGAAAGACATGTATCGAGCTGCAGCATCACAAAACTACAAGGTAAGCGTTGAAGGTGGTGATGACGTGGGTATGTATGCCTTGTCACTTGGCTACACTGATGTCAAAAGTACGATGAAGGAGAATGACATGAGCCGACTGAATCTGCGTTTCAACACTGATATCAAGATTGGCAACAAGATTACTACTGCCCTTGACATCAACTATAACCAGACTTCATACAATATCCTGGATAATGGTTGGAGCGAGAACTACACGAAACAGAACATAGGTTCGGTAAATGTCCTGGGACTGGTTACGGCTCCGTTTATAAGCCCGTATTCATATTATGTTGACCAGACTGACCCTGACAACGTACAATTGTTGCTTTCAAAGGAATGGGCCGGTAAATATGCTGCGGAAATTACTGATGACGATATACGCAAGAAGAATTACTACATCAAGGATCCGTTTGCATTTACCAGGGAACTGAAGGAAGTTAACGAGGTAACACGTAATCCATACTGGATTCTGGAGAATGCTCACGGCAAGAACAAGAACTATGCCGAGATGACCAATATTGGCCTCAACGTGCAGCCTAAATACCAGATTAACAAGGAGTGGGCAATTTCTGACCGTTTCAACTTTAACCTAAGCCGTAACAACGAAAAGTATTTCCTACCCTCGAATGGTGCAACACCTTATGCCCTGACTGACCTTGGTACGATACATTCTGTATTGAAAAGCCAGTTCACCAAGCAGACCACGATTAACAATGACCTGCGCGTTGAATACAAAAACCAGTGGGGAGCACATACCTTTGCAGGTTTCGTAGGATGGCGTTTTAACAAGTATGACTATTCGTATTCATATCTGAACGGCTACAACAACGAGAACGACAAGTTGCCGAACATTTCAAAGAACATGCAGTTCGTAAACTCGAGTGGTGTAAACGACACTTGGAAGGATATGACGTACTATCTTGATGCAACATATAACTATGCCAACCGCTACTTTGTGAACTTTACAGCCAGCACACAGGCAAGCAGCCGTTTTGGTAAGCACACGAAGGAAGGTATGCATATCGCAGGCATGAGTTGGGGTTGGTTCCCATCGTTGCAACTGGGTTGGATTCTGACAAACGAGAAATGGTTCAAGTCCAAGGCTTACGGAGTCAACTATTTGAAGATGACATTCGGCATCGAGCTGAACGGTAATGACAACATTGACTACTATGCTGCACGCACATACTGGAAGACCGAGCAGGTTTTTGAGAATGTATTCGGCAAGTACTTGTCAAACATCGCAAGCAGTTCACTTCAGTGGGAAACTGTCCGCAAGATTAATTGGGCATTGGAAGGCTCTTTCCTGAACAACCGCCTGCAGGCACGTGTGGACCTATTCTGGAACAAGACAAGCAACATGCTGACGATGCGTGATTTATCAGACCAGTACTACGTGGCAGGTATTTCCAAATTCTGGACTAACGAAGGAACATTGACCAACAAGGGTTTTGAATTCAAGGTTAATGCTGCCCTGCTCAACACGAAGAACTGGAAGTGGGAAATGGGTGCAAGCTTAGGTCATTTCAATAATGTGATAACCGAGTTACCTGACTCAAAGGACAATACTATCGAGCTATGGAAACGTGACGAGAATGGCGTGAAGGAATTCAAGACCGGTGAATTGAGAGGCTTTACTACCAGTGCATACGGCGAAAGTAATATCCTGACTGCAGTCGGATACAGTGCAGGTACATTCTATGGTTGGGAAGTTAACCGTAACACAGCAAGCGGTACCGGTGTGTTTGCCAGTGCAGATGAAGCATCGCACGCAGGCAAGTACGGTTATCTGCGTTATTACACAGGCATAGCAGGTCAGTATCGCGAGTTTGGCCCTGGTGACATGGCGTTTGTTGACCAGAACGGTGACGGTTGGATAGACGAAAGCGACAAGGTTGCCCTGGGCAATGCAATACCTGACATTTATGGTAATATCTTTACAAACGTAACTTGGAAAAACCTGCGCATGGATATAATCTTCAAGTATAGCCTTGGCAATGATATTTACAACTATCAGCGTTCGATGCTTGAGGCTGGAAACACCACATACAACCAAACTGCAGCAATGACACGCCGCTGGGCGTATGAGGGACAGATTACCGATGTTCCGCGTGCATGCTACACCAACAGTGACAACTATGTTGCCAATGAACGCATGAGTTCACGCTGGATAGAAGATGGCAGCTATTTGAAGATGAAGAATATTCGCCTGACATATACAATTCCATACCACAACAACTGGCTGCAGGGATTGAAGGTCTGGGGAGAAGCAAACAACGTATTCTGCTTGACTAAGTATCTGGGAACTGATCCGGAAACAAGCGTGAACAACAGTACGCTTTATCAGGGTATCGACGTAGGTCGTATCCCAAGCGGTCGCAGTTTCAACCTTGGTGTAACAATTAATCTGTAATCTATAATATGAAGACAAAATCTATTATAACCATGCTCTGTCTGTGTATGGGGTTGAGCATGGCCACCACATCCTGCGAGGACATGATGAGTGCAGACAGCGATCGCTATTCGTATAGCGTTGCGGGTGACACTCTGTACTCATATTGGGGTATATTGAAGGGTCTGCAGAATCTGGGTGAACGCTATGTAATATTGGGCGAATGCCGTGGAGACCTGGTTGACGGAACTCCTGACAACGGAGAGAGTTTTGTTTCCGACAGCATCAATGCCATCCTGACGTTCGGCCTGAATGGAGATACCGAGGGAATCAGGGACGGAGCATGCCGCTATCTGAAAGTCAGCGACTACTATCAGGTAATCAATTCGTGCAATGCATACCTGGCAAGTGCAGACACCTTGAAGAAAACATCAGGCGGTGTTAAATACATGACGCGTGAGTTTGCTCAGGTTCAGGCTATCCGTGCATGGGTTTATATGCAGTTGGTAATTAACTACGGCGATGTTCCATTCTATACAAAGCCGATGCTCTCTACAGACGACATCGAGAAATTTGACACCAAGAATGCCGAGAACCGTGTAAATGCCGGTAATTTGTACCAGAAACTGGAAGAGGATCTGATTAAAGCCTACAATGTAGAAATTGCTCCTGCTCCGTATGGAGGTTTCCCGCAGTATATGAGGTATGGCTATACTACAGTGGTATGTGAGAGTACCAAGGCTATGTTCCCATGTGCACTGGTACTTGCAGACCTCTATCTGATGGGTAACCAGTATGAGAAGGCTGCACAGTATTACTATAACTATCTGTATGGCCAATACGGTGGTGTACTGCCAACGGCATACTACTCTACAGCATATCGCGACCAGGGTGAAGAACTGCACGGGTCTGTCGTTGGTATGCCATGGCGTGAGACAGGCAGGACAAGCAAGAGCGAGGAAGCTGTTACTGCCATTCCTTCAAGCACCAATGGAATGTGGGGAACAGTACAGCGTGGTGTGAATGACCTGTTTGGCTTCAAGGCGACAATCAGGCAATCTACAGGCAAGGACTCTGTAACGACAGCATCTATTACTCTTGCACAGAATTGGGAACAGCAATTGTCACCCAGTGCCGGTTACGAGGAACTGCGTAAGTCACAAAAGTACGAGGCGTACATCTGCTCTAACCTGAACGACATTGACGACATGACAAAGACAAGACTGCAGGTATTGGAAGACGTAGGTGATGCACGTGGTGTACCTGGAGAACGAGGCTATGGCTACATCAGCCGTTTTGGCTCGGGTGACTACATTCTTGGTACTACACAGTACAAGACGTATGTAATGAAGCAGAATCCTTATGTAGCATTCTCAACAGTCTATCCCTTGGTTTACCGCAAGAGCCAGATTTGGCTTCGCTTTGCAGAAGCACTGAATCGTGCAGGTTTCCCTGGGTATGCTTTTGCTATCCTGAAAAACGGACTGACCAAGAACCAATACTGGCTGCCTACCAAGGAAAATGACTTCATGCCTAACAAGAGATATGTCC
The DNA here is from genome assembly GCA_002450165.1 of Prevotellaceae bacterium UBA6974. Classification (GTDB taxonomy): domain Bacteria; phylum Bacteroidota; class Bacteroidia; order Bacteroidales; family Bacteroidaceae; genus Physcousia. The sequence goes on from DJYQ01000048.1 coordinate 53,081, forward strand.
ATTACATATACGAGGACGGTGACAATGGTGTTGTAGATCTTCCTACAAATTACGAGGAAATTGAAGAGTGCAAGGTTACCAACCCTGAAATTGATGAAGAGGCGTATGAGAACGACATCGCAGCATTGAACAAATACCTCGAGGACAACAATTTGATACCTGAAGGCAAGACAATTGATGACCTGACAATGGTAACGGGCGGAGTTGTTGAAGATGCAGGTTATGCAAATTTCATGTCAGAAGGACCTGACTGCAATATAATCTGTAACTACATAAGTCTGGACGAATTCCGCAGAACACCGTCATGGCTCAACTTCCAGGACGAGAGTCGTTTTGCTGGAGCGAAGAACATGCCAATCAACTTCTTCGTCAACTGGCCTCTGACTCCATATGATGCTCTGATGACAATATCTTATCCAAAGGATGGATTGCCAGAAGGTGAATATATGGCTCGCGGAATTCATCAGAAAGGTTGCGGCCTGCTGAAGTATAATGAACGTAATTCGGTTTACAACTTCGTAGATCAGGTTAATCTCAAACTGGAAGCTGCCGGCAAGCCGACACTGACAAGAAAAGAGATGTACGACCCGGCTAATCTGGCAGATGTACAGGAAGCTATTGAGGAGTTAATAGTAGACGAGGAGGCTTTGGAGCTTGCATTCGAGGGTAGTCGCTTCTTTGACATCCTGCGTGCTGCACTGCACCGTGGCAACGGTACTCCTGACATGACATTCATCAGGTCGAAGATTGCCAAGCGTGACGCAACAGCAAGTACATGGGCAGGTAATCTGACAGAGAAGAACATCTATCTGCCATTGCCCGACAACAGCAATCGCTAAGCCCCCACCCTGCTTTTGCAGAGTTAAAGGATATAAATACAAATCCCCGCACCTATAAAATGCGGGGTTTTTTTGATATTAGCTATTATAATAAAAAATTTCATTATCTTTGTTGCACATAATTCTCAGAAGTTGCCTCTGATGACAAGTAAACGAATATACTAACTAAAACATCCGAAATATGAAAATCAAAGCTCTACTGGTATCAATGTTATTACCGGCAGCCGTGTATTCCCAAACCTTCACACTGGAGAACGAAGCACCTGCCAACCCCGACAACGAGCCTTTGCCATGTCATCCTGTGCCTTCGGACAGGCAGGTTAAATGGAACGAGACTGAGTTCTATGCGTTTTTCCATTATGGAATGAATACCTTCACCAATATGGAATGGGGATATGGAGACGAAAATGAGAGCAAGTATGCACCACTTGGCAAACCTGACCCTGAACAATGGGTAACCAGCGTAAAGGCAGCCGGAATGAAAGGCGGTATTGCTGTCGTAAAACACCATGACGGTTTCTGTTTGTGGCCGACGGCAACCACTACACACAACCTGACAAAAGGAGCCGGTCAGTATCACAATGTCAATATTGCCGAGGAATTTGCCAAAGCAAGCAAGAAGCACGGGATGAAGTATGGTTTCTATGTTTCGCCATGGGACCGAAACAGTGCTTACTATGGTACTGATGACTATGTTACAAAAGTATTCATCCCACAGTGCGAGGAGCTGGCAGCCTACGGCAGTGACCAGTTCGAGATGTGGTTTGACGGAGCCAATGGCGGTGACGGATACTATGGAGGAGCAAGAACGACACGTAGCGTTGATGCCAGTATCTATTACGATATTCCTAACCTACGTGCAAAAGTCCACAGAATAGCTCCTGACTGTGTAATGTGGGGTGTTGGTGACGAGGCACGCTGGATAGGCAACGAGCAAGGTTACAGTGCCAACACTTGCTGGGCAATGGGTAATGCCGAGACAGGTGACATTAACGGATGGTACTGGCATCCGGGTGAGAGCGATGCGAAAGCAACCAACTCCGGTTGGTTCTGGCATAGTGGCGAAGGCATAAAGAGTGCAGCGCGCCTGTTCCAGATGTATCTTGAAACAGTCGGTCGTAATGCGACACTTATACTAAACTGCCCCCCCGATAATTACGGTGTTTTGCCAACACAGACCGTAAATACCTTGAATGAACTTGGCACAATGCTTCATGAGCGTCTGGCAGTACCAGTATATGAACTGGATGAGTCAACAGCAGCCACAGACTATGCAAAAAATGCCCAGATTACTGTCAGTGATGAACGTATCGGAGGTAAATATGGTATTGCAAACCTAACTGACGGGGACCGCAAAACGTATTGGGCGACTAACGACAATACTATCGAAGCAAGCATTACACTGACGTGGTCTGCAGCTCCGACAGTACGCTATCTTGTCCTGCAAGAGCCGATTGAACTGGGTCAGCGTATCAAGGATTTCAAGATAGAATATACTCAGAACGGAACTGACTGGCAAGAATTAGCGAAGGACATAACCACAACAATCGGATATAAGCGCATTATCCCCTTGAACGGAAGTACAGAAAACAGCTATGGTAACGGATACAAAGTCCGTGCAATGCGAATCACTGTACTTGACAGCCGTGCATGCCCGCTCATTTCCAACATAAACGTATATTAATCATCAACATATAAATAAGCAGAAGTATGAAGAAGTATTTATTTTCAGCGTTGATGGTTACTGCACTCAGCGCAAACGCACAGGTTGCAAATATAAGTTTTGAAACACAGGACTTCAAGAGTGTAAGTGTCTATGACAATTGGGTAAATTCTCCCTTCCGAAAAGGAATATTGCATGGAAATGCCAAAGTCGTGGATAATCCTGATACAAATGTCGATGCCACAATAGGCAAGGCTCCAAACCCAACGGCCAAGGTGGTTGCCGTTGAACGAAGTAAGTACGGAAGCAATACATTTGGTGTACGGATTGACCTGAACGAGCCATTCCGGTTAACCAAAGACCTGCAGTATATCCACATTATGGCCCTATTGAAAGACAAGCCTGTTGACAGCAAAATGATGGTAATAGGTCTTGGCAAGCGTGTGGAGGATGAATGGAGTTGGCAAGACGGAACAGATGAACAGTTCTGGGCACTTTCTACTGGTAATGTAAATGCACAGAGCGGCTGGCAGGATGTCGTATGCTCTTTCAAGGGTTTCAGTTATACTAAGGTTGCCAAGCCAAACAACGGTATTGATATCTACTCGCTGGTCATTGTTCCTGATGTAAGTTCCCCGACAACCGAAACAGAAAATTGGGCAGCATACTTTGACGAGATAGTTGTGGACAATGATCCTGCAAAGCGTTTCTCGACCGATAAATATGCAATTTCATTTGACAAGGATGCCTTGGTTACACGCACAGACCGTCATCTTGACGGGATTGGACTTACTGAAACAGGAGGGTCGCTACAGTCTGTGTCAGGATTGAACAAGTTTTTCTATAATGATGTAACCAAGACTGCGCTGTTCTCGGCAACAGCAGGCAAGAAAATTACCCCTAAGGTTAATTATACAGGCTCTCATATGGGCGCCTATGTATATACTGACTGGAACAATAATGGTGTTTTTGAGGCAGAATCCGAGATGATTGCTACCACAGGACCTGGGAATACCGTTAAAAACGCAATGGCTGCGTTTACTGTTCCAGCAGCTACACAACCAGGCTTCTACCGTATGCGATACAAGGTTGACTGGAGCAGTACGGATCCTGCTGGTAATAGCAGTCCTAACAACCTTATTACAAACAATGGTGGTGGCATTACAGATGTAATGCTGGATATCCATGAAGCAAACATTATCGTAAACCAGTCACAGTTGAACGGTAATATTTACCTAAATGACGGCAACTATACTGTCCTCAGCGACTATTCACATCCTTATGGAACAACAATGTCTGTCAAGATTGTACCTGCTGAAGGATTTATACAAAATGGATTTACCATCCGTTACGGATATGATGTTGACATGAACACTCCACAAACAGACGACAACGGAAATCCCAACTATATCGAGGTAGTCGTTCCAGCTACGGCAATCAGTGCCGACAACACCTATGATATTCCGGCCGAATACATGCGTGGAGGAAAAATCATGCTATGTGGTGACATGCAGTCTGTAAACGAATTTACACTGGTTATTATAGGTGCACCCGAAGGACAGGGATCTGTTAAATATGCAGGTAGGACATATACAAATGGTCAGGTTATCGAGGCAAGCCAGTTCTTCAGTGCTGATGACGTCGAGGTCAATCCGGTTGAAGGCTATGCTGTCAAATCAAAAGTATTATCCGACAAGAATATTATAGTGACATATGCTGAGATTAAGACAGGCGATAGGGTAACTGCACTTTCCCAACTATCAAACTCAAAGGCATACTATATCCACTCGACCAATGGTGAGGGATATTTTTGCTATAACCCTGGCGTAACTACCCAGTATGTCAGTCTGCGAGGTGTTACAAAGTCCGGAACTGTCGGCAACAGTTCCTACAGGGATGCCATTGATCCTTTCGACGAGAACAACTCGTGGCAGATTCTGAAGGACGGAGAGAAATACTACCTGTACAACGTCGGACAGAAGAAATATGTAACACGCAGCGGTCGTGACTATCTGTTTACAGATGACATGGTAGCACTTGACGGTATCCGGGATGGTGGTAACGGTGTATTTGCCATACATGCGGGAGGAAACATGAGTGAGACATCAACATACTATGCCTGTATCGTCATGGATACAGCACCACAAGGTGTACGCAACTGGACATACAGCGACCATGGTTCTACCCTGTGGTTCACAGAAAACCCCAATATCGAGGTCGAAGATATACTTAACTCATTCCTAAACGTAACATACAACTATTATTTCAACGGTGAGAAGAAGGGATCAGAAACAATTAAGACAAAACAGGGCAATTTCTTCCCGGAACCAACAATGCTGCCAGACTTTACTGCTTATACCTTACCCACAGAGAATGTTACTGAGGACGTGACCAAGGATATCGAGATTACTCCGGCAACTCCGTTCGTAGCAACAGATGACGAGGAGAGCATCACAAACTGGTACAACATTGCAATCAAGAACACAAGCAGTTACTGGACTGTAGGTTCCGACGGCAAGACAATATCCATGACGACAAAACCTACTGACACAAACGACAATGGCAAGTGGGCTTTCGTGGGAAATCCGTTTGACGGGTATTACATCTTTAGTGCGGTACAAAAAGGTGCTGTACTGACATCTGCAATTGACGTGAGCACAAATACTGGTGGCAACACCCACCCTTTTGTACAGCAGTTGTCTAAAAAGACATCAAGCCAGGTAAATCATTGGATTGTTTCCAAGTCAAGCCATGCAACAGACGGTTTTTTCATGGCCCAGGACGGGTATCCGAGCAGTAAGCTGAACGTACGTGACGGAAAGCTGGCGTACTGGACCGGTGGTGCCGATGCAGGCTCGACCATAACTGTAACTGAGGTTTCCGTACCTACGGGCATATCGGATATTGACTCTGACAATAATAGTACAAACAAAACAGATTGTTATGATCTGAATGGTCGTAAACAGAAATTGTCACAAAGCAAGGGCATATTTATTGTCGACGGAAAGAAATGTTATAAGAAATAAACATTAAGAGTAAAGATAGATAAATCGAAGCTCAAAAAGACACAAAAATCGCGTTTTGCATTACTTTTTTCCAAGAAAAGTTGTATAAACGCGATTTTTTTTATTACCTTTGCACAAAAATAAAGCATTTGGAAAGTCAAAAGGCTTTACTGTTGACAAAATGACAATTTAATTTTCAAATAATTAACTCCGACCAACTATGGACGCAAAAAAGGTATTAGAAGATTTGAAAAGACGCTTCCCCAACGAGCCAGAGTATCATCAGGCAGTTGAAGAGGTGCTGGGTACAATCGAAGAAGAGTACAACAAACACCCGGAATTCGACAAGGTAAATCTGATTGAACGTCTGTGTATTCCTGATCGCGTTTACCAGTTCCGTGTAACATGGATGGATGACAAGGGTCAGATTCAGACAAACATGGGCTACCGCATTCAGCACAATAATGCTATCGGCCCATACAAGGGAGGTATCCGTTTCCACAAATCCGTGAATCTGGGTATCCTGAAGTTCCTTGCCTTCGAGCAGACCTTCAAAAACTCTCTGACAACACTTCCTATGGGTGGTGGCAAGGGCGGCTCTGACTTCAGCCCACGAGGCAAGAGCAATGCTGAGGTTATGCGTTTCTGCCAGGCATTCATGCTGGAGTTGACTCGTCACATCGGTCCCGACGTTGATGTACCTGCCGGTGACATTGGTGTAGGCGGTCGTGAGGTTGGCTACATGTTTGGTATGTATAAGAAGCTCACACGCGAATACAGCGGAGTGCTGACAGGTAAGGGCATAGAGTTCGGTGGCTCCTTGATTCGTCCCGAGGCTACCGGTTATGGTACTGTTTATTTCCTGCGAGCTATGCTAAAAACAAAGGGTGACACTATAGAAGGCAAGAAGGTACTGATTTCTGGTGCCGGTAACGTAGCTCAGTATGCTGCTGAGAAGGTATTGCAGTTAGGTGGTAAAGTAATGACCATGTCAGACTCTGACGGTTACATTTATGATCCGGACGGCATTGATCGTGAGAAACTTGACTATATCATGGAGTTGAAGAACATCTATCGTGGCCGTATCAAGGAATATATAGACAAATATCCTACAGCCAAGTATGTAGGTGATGGTGCTAAGCCATGGTTCGAAAAGGCTGACGTTGCCCTACCATGTGCCACACAGAACGAGTTGAACGAAGAACAAGCAAAAGCATTGGTTGCCAACGGAGTTATTGCTGTTGCCGAAGGTGCCAACATGCCTACTACCCCAGAGGCTATCAAGGTATTCCAAGAAGCAAGGATCTTGTATTCTCCAGGTAAAGCATCTAATGCGGGTGGCGTTTCGGTATCAGGACTGGAGATGTCACAAAATTCCGAGCGTCTCTCATGGAGTGCCGAGAAAGTTGATGCCAAACTCCTATGGATTATGGAAAATATCCACGAGAACTGCGTCAAGTATGGCAAGCAGCCAGATGGTTATGTAAACTATGTGAAGGGTGCAAACGTTGCAGGATTCATGAAGGTTGCAAAAGCAATGATGGCACAAGGTATCATGTAATACACCACCCGTCATTGATGACTATAAAAAAACTCTCCCCATTCTTTCCATAAAGGATTGAATGGGGAGAATTTTGTGACCCCGGCGGGACTCTAACCCGCGACACTCAGAACCGGAATCTGATGCTCTATACAACTGAGCTACGGGGCCTGAATTTACATATTGCTCTTAAAATGGTTTATTATCTGGCGAAACAGGTGATTACGAGTATTACCACCAAATATACTATGATTACGATTGGTGTATGTCAGTTGCCGGAAATCCTTGTCAGCCTGTACCAAAGCCTCGGTATATTCAGCCACATTTCGGAAATGCACATTGTCGTCAGCCAGGCCGTGACAGATAAGCAAGCTACCATGTAACTGCGATGCACGCGTCATTGGCGAAATATCATATCCCGACTCATTTTCTTTTGGCGTACGCATATAACGCTCTGTATATACCGTATCATAGTAGCGCCATGATGTAGGAGGAGCTACAGCTACACCGGCATAAAATACAGGGCGTCCATCACTCATGCTCATCAATGTATTGAAACCACCAAAACTCCATCCCCATATACCAATCCTATCCTTATCTACGTATGGCTGTTGACCTAACCATATTGCAGCCTCCACCTGATCATGGCTTTCCAACTGCCCAAGCTTCAGATAAGTCTGCTTTTCAAAAGCTGCACCACGTCCACCTGTACCACGTCCGTCAACGATAACACTGATGAAACCCTCCTGAGCCATGTATCGCTCCAATAATGCCGCGCTACAATTTCCTGCATACCACGAGTCAGTTACCATTTGGGAACCAGGGCCACTGTACTGGAACATGATTACGGGATATTTCCTTGACGAGTCGAAATTGACAGGCTTTATCATAATTCCATTCAACTCTACGCCATCGGCAGTAGTGAATTTGAAAAACTCAGGCTTTGCCAGATTCAAACGTTCAATCTTATCTGCCAAAGATCTGTTATTTTCAAGCGTGACCAATGTCCTGCTGTCACTTCTGAGAGAATATACAGGGGGTGTTTCCAAACTCATGTGTGTCAGCATATAATACTTGAAGTCTTCGCTAAAGATAGCACTGTTCTGCCCTTTCTCCGTTGTCAGACGAGTAACCTTGCCCTTGGTATCACACTTGAATATCGCAGTGCGCATAGGGCAATCATCTATTGCCTGGTAATAAAACGTACCGGTTGACGGATTGTATCCGTAAAACTCCGTTATGATATCCGTCCCACGCCCAACTTCGCACTTTTGTGTACCGTTCAGGTCATACATGTAGAGATGAGCATACCCCGAACGCTCGCTTTGGATGACAAATCCGCCAGGAACTGTCCTGAACATAGTATAAGCTGTTTCCGCAACGTAAGGTTTTACCTCGTCGCGCAGAACCAGACGACACTCGGTACTGCGAGGATTGCAGCAATAAACCTCCAAACGGTCTTGGTGGCGGTTTTGTGTCATTACCAATAGTTTATCCGGATTATCCGAGAAAGCAATACGTGGAATATATCCATCGGAATCCAGAGGAAGTTTCATCTGACGCACTACACGGCTCTTCAGTTCATAAGTATGAACCGTTACAGTACTGTTTGCTGTACCTGGAACCGGATACTTATACTCATAACTGCCCGGATACAATGAATACTCTTCCATGGCAGGTTTCATTCCCTTGTACATAGGGAAAGAAAACATCTGCACCTTGCTTTCGTCATATCGTATCCATGCAATCATAGTGCCGTCTGCATTGAAGTCAAAACTGCGGTTCGTTACGAACTCTTCCTCGTAAACCCAGTCCGGCTTGCCATTGATGATTTCGTTAAACTTGCCATCCTTGGTTATCTGCGTCTCAGCATTGTTGTAGCGCAAACGGACCAGAAAGATGTTACCGTCACGGACGAATGCAACCATATTGCCGTCACGGCTCCACAATGGACATTCCTGTGGACCGCCGTCACTAAGCGCCTCAATGCTGCGGTTCTGCACATTATAGATATAATAGACAGCAGTATGACTGCGACGGTAGATAGGTTGTGTCTGTGTCCGCAACAGAATATCCTTACCAGTCGGAGACATTATATAGCCATCAATCTGCTTTAACTTTATCTTTCCTGTTGTATTGTCTGCATCAAACAGCACACTGACCTCCTTACCTGTCTGGAAACTGCTCAGGACAATACGCTTACCATCCTTTATCTGACCATAGTTCTGACCATCGGTCATAGGCGTTACGCCCCAAACACCATTGGCAGAAAAACTACCGTCCGTAATAGAACGGAGCGTCAGGGGTTGAGCATTCATAAACATAGTCAATACAACCGCAAATAGGCAAAGTATTGTTCTCTTATTCATACGTACTGAAATCATCGGTTGCAAAGATAAGAAAAAAAAGTAAATTATGATTAAAGCACACCGCATATTTGCATTTTTTTAATACCTTTGCGACTGATGGAAACATAATAACAGACCACAAAACAATTCAATCAACATTTATGAAAAGCAGAATACTTGCACTTTTGGCTGCAGCAACACTGACAGTCTGCAGCATTGCCAAGGTTGACTACCAGGTAGTCCCCCTACCACAAAGTATCAAGATGGAAAAGAGTGGAAAACACCTGCTGTGGAAGACAGACCGACAACCAAAGACTGTCATTGATCTCAATAGCGACAATCCCGAGGCATACCGCATTGTCGTTGACACCAAAGGCGTAACAATTCACGGAGCCAGTGATGCTGGAGTGTTCCACGGACAACAGACGTTTCTGAAATCCATAGCCTTGGAAGAGGGAACAGAAATCTCCCTGCCATGCGCAATAATAGAGGGTGCTCCACGTTTCCAATATCGCGGAGCACATCTGGATGTTGCACGCCACTTTATACCTACTGACTTCATCTATAAATACATTGATATAATGGCCCTGCATGGCCTGAATGAGTTTCACCTGCATCTGACCGACGACCAGGGTTGGCGATTCGAGGTAAAGAGCATGCCCGAACTGGCTCTGAAGGGACAGTTCCGCCCCAACACCATTATTGGAAATAACTGCGGAATCTACGATGACAGCCCCGAGCAGGGTTACTATACGCAAGAGGAACTGCGCCGCATTGTTAAATATGCAGCAGAACGCTACATCAACATCATTCCCGAGATTGACCTGCCAGGCCATATGGTTGCCGCCCTCAGCGTGTATCCAAACCTGGGCTGTACAGGTGGTCCTTATAACGTATGGACCAAATGGGGTGTCAGCCCGGACGTCCTGTGTGCAGGCAATCCAGACGTGTTGCCTTTCCTAAAGAAGATTCTGAGCGAATTATGCGATGTATTCCCATCCAAGATTATCCACATCGGTGGTGACGAGAGTCCGCGCGACCGCTGGAAAGCATGTCCCAAGTGTCAGGCGAAGATGAAAGAACTGGGGCTTACCAAGGAAGCAGGCTTGCAGACATATATAAACAAGGAACTGGACAAATTCCTGACAGAGCGCGGCCGTATCCTCATGGGATGGGACGAGACACTGGAAGGGGGACTGAGCGAAAATGCAATGGTAATGTCGTGGAGAGGAGTAAACGGTGGTATTGCCAGCGCACGCCAGCATCACCGTGCCGTAATGACCCCAAGCGGTTGGTGTTATTTCGACCACTATCAGCTACAGGACAAGAACAAGCAGCCATTGGCTATCGGAGGCTATACACCTGTCAGCAAGGTCTATGCATACGAACCGGTACCGAAGGAACTGACTGCCGAGGAACAGAAATATATCATAGGCGTACAATGCAATTTATGGACCGAATATATCGTAAGCCCCGAGCACGTTCAGTACATGCTGCTTCCACGCCTCACTGCACTGAGCGAAATTCAGTGGTTAGAGCCTGAGAAGAAAGATTATGAGGACTTCAAGAAGCGTCTGGCAACAATGCAGAAGATATACGACAAACTGGGATATAAATACTGCCGTCGTTACGAATAAGACACACAGGACTCATAATGAACCTGATATTGGACAATCTCACTACGGGTTACGGACATAAAACAGTATCATGCGGCCTGAATGCCATTTTGCAGGAAGGCCGCCTTACTTGCCTATTAGGTCCTAACGGCTCTGGCAAAAGCACCCTGCTGAGGACAATATCCGGAGCACAGCGTCCCCTTTCCGGTTCCGTTACAAAGACCGACAGCCATACTCTCAGCATCGTACTCACCAGCCGTATTGACGTAGCACAGTTGCACGCATGGGACGTCGTCGCAATGGGACGACATCCATATACAGGGTATTTCGGCAAACTGACGGCACTGGACGACGAGATTATTCTGGAAGCCATGCAAACTACCGGAACGCTGGATTTACGTAATCGCAACATGACATCACTTAGTGACGGCGAAGCACAAAAAGTAATGATTGCCAAGGCTCTGGCACAGCAGACCCCAGTCATACTGCTGGACGAACCGTCTGCCTTCCTGGACTTTCCCAGCAAGGTCAGCCTTATGCTGATGATGCGCAACCTGGCCCACAATCATGGTAAGACCATACTGCTCTCAACTCACGACGTATCACTTGCACTGAAAACAGCTGATACCCTGTGGTTGATGAATACGGACGGAACCATGCACACAGGCACGGCACAGCAACTCAGCTCCACCGGTGACATTGCCACGTTCCTGGGTGACAGCGCACAATATCTATGAAACAGTTTCTGCTCACCATATTGCTCATTGTATTATGCCTCACTAATATCTTTACAGGCTCTGTGGATATTCCGTTCACAGAAACCCTGCATATATTGTCAGGCCAGGATAACGGTATAAACCCATCATGGTCGTATATCATCCTGCAAAGCCGCCTGCCACAGATGCTGACAGCATTGCTATGTGGTGCAGGACTGGCCACAGCAGGACTTCTGCTACAGACAGCATTCCTGAATCCCCTGGCCGGCCCGTCAATTCTGGGTATCGACAGCGGAGCCAATATGGCAGTCGCAATTGTCATGATGCTTGCAGGAGGAACAATCACAATGATGGGAACCACACTGGGCGGTTATTTTCTGGTCATCCTCGCAGCAATGACAGGTGCAATGGTCATTATGGCCATCATAGCTTCGCTGTCAACACTGCTCAAGAATCCTGTCATGCTGCTTGTCACAGGTGTAATGATATCATATATCACCAGCAGTTTTATCTCCCTACTGCAATTCCATACGACTGAACATGGTCTGCAAGCCTTTACCTTCTGGGGAATGGGCGGTTTCACTGGCGTCACATTGGAACGCCTCCCTGTCTTCGCCGGTCTGATGTCCGTGTGCCTTGTACTATCCATCCTACACATCAAACCACTGGATGCAATACTCCTGGGAGACGCATACGCACAGAATCTGGGGATAAACACTCAGCACATGAACCGCAGGCTCTTCCTGATAGCAGGACTAATTACGGCAACATCCACGGCATTCTGCGGTCCCATATCATTTGTCGGACTTGCCACGCCACACATTTCGCGCATGCTATGCCGCACCGCAACGCACCGCACGCTGATACCAACCACCATGCTGCTTGGGGCATGCATCTGCCTATTGTGCAACCAGCTATGCACATTGCCATCATCTACAACCCTGCCCATCAACACCATCACACCACTATTCGGTGTACCTGTTATATTATGGGTGATACTGAAAGGGAACAGAGAGTAAAGTCAGGGATCTATCATGAAATAGCTCTTCCGGGCCTTGATACCCAGTTCAGGATGCAAGATTGCCACCAGGTTCTCGAGCAGAAGTTCAGGATGAAAAGGTATTTCCTGAAAATACTCACTGGACGAACTGTTACATACCAGCAAACGGGCCCTTATAGGTTTCAGTGCAGGAAAGTCGGCATCTATCTGCTGACGCGTAAGCGGTCCGAAACTCTTAATCAACCAGTAATCGGCACCTATGGCGCGATCCAAGATCTGCTCTATGCTCAACGGCCTAACTCCCGTACCCTCCAAATCCGCAAACAGATACCTTGCACCTGCATCGGCGTATAGTCTTGCAGTCGTAGAACCGGAACACGGAACATTCCATATACCCTGATACGGACGCTCGGCCAACAATGTAGGATGCGTTCTTGCCCCTGCAGCCATTTCCTTTAGCGAATTATACCGTGACTCGACCGAGGCAAATATACTGTCTGCCATCTCCTGCTTACCTAACAAGATACCGAACAGGCGTATCCACTCGGCACGTGCCAATGGCATAATCTCCATATAATCGGCACATTCCAGAATTGGTATTCCCAATCTCTCCAGCTTGTCATTCATCTGCTGCCCCTCGTACGGAGAACTGAGCAAAACATCGGGGCTGAGACTTATAATATGCTCGATACTGGGCTGCATACTGCTACCCAGGTTCACTATGCTGCCATTGTGCACACCTGCCAGCATCATCGAATCCGTCAAATACTGAACATCGCAAATTCCCCCTACGGCATCCACACTGTTCAGCTCGCGCAACAGTGCTGCATGAACAATGGAATATACTCCAGCATTCCTTATCGGCACCTGCAATCTGATTCTGCGCAAGACCGAACTGTCCGGGAAATTAGAACTGCTTCTTTGCCATGGGTTTCTGACAGTTACCTCAACCTCGTTGCCGTCCTGTACAACAGTCAGGAGACGCGCATAACGAAAACGAATGGTATCGCCCGTGGTCAGGCAGCGTTCGGTACGTCTTGTGCATGACGAACACAAGAGCACGACAATTTGTAACAGGAAAATAAAACGTTTCATCGTATGCCTATCAATTTATGCGTCTGCAGGCTCAAGTGCCACTGTGGGTGCTCCTTACAATACAGGACTGTCTGCTCGGTAATCAGACGATTGATTTCTGCATCGCCTGTATCCATGGGCTGAAGCGAAAATACCTGGGCACGGAATCCCTCATATTGTGCAACATTCATCTTGCCGTCATAGACAACCTTCAGTTCATCCACGCTATCCAACTGCAACGCAGTACCCTCCTTGGGCGAACACGTAACCCAGTCAATACCTGAGGGTAACTGACGAGTGCCATTTGTCTCTATCTGCACAAACCATCCCTCGTCGTGCAGAAGGTCTATCAATTCGGCCGTAACCTGCAGCGAAGGCTCACCACCGGTAAGCACAACATGAATACCATTGATGACATGAGCGAAAAGCGACAGACTGGACACTGCATCCCTTACGCGGTCCACTATCTGTCTGTCTGTCATTTCGTACCCATCAGCATGGTCCGTATCACAGAAAGTGCAATTAAGGTTGCAACCGCTGAAACGCACAAAGACACTGGGAGTTCCTGTCCAACGACCCTCTCCCTGCAAGGAATAGAAAATCTCGTTTACCCTCATTCAGTCCTTCTCGTAAATTGCGGTATTACCAAAATTCTCCTCAACCTCTACACGATAGCAGAATGGCACGTTGTCACAGATCCAACGGGCAATATTCTCGGCAGTAGGGTTGAAATCAAACATATCGTTCAGATTCTTATGATCCATCTTGTCCTTGACCAAGCGCTTGATATCTGCAAAATCAATAACCATACCATTCGAATTAAGGACATCATTCTTACAGAACACAGTTATATACCAATTGTGACCGTGCAATCCCGCGCACTTGCTTTCGTAATCCAGAGTGAGGTGGTGGCTACCCGACACCTCGATGCGTTTCTTTATGTAATACATGTCTGTTGTTTTATTATCGGATGCAAAATTATACAATCTTTTGCACAAATGCAATAATTCGTGCATTTTTGCCTTTATGTCAAACGAGGTTTTACCTGTAACTCACCCTGTGCACTGCATTCTGACGCATGTCCGCCATTTCCCTTTTGATGCACCTTGCCATAATCCGAGAATATTTCTGCTGCAAAGTTACAATCTCCACGGCAAATTTCTAAATCCACCACACTGGATTTTATATTCCACGTCGCAGAATATTAATTCCACGTCGCAGAATATTAATTCCACGTCGCAGAATATATATTCAGCACTGCAGAATAAAGAATTGAGTATGGTAAGAGAAAGAAAAATCCATGGTAAGAGAAAGAAAAATCCGTGGTAAGAGAAAGAAAAATCCGTGGAGAGGGAAAGAAATCTTAATTTAGAATCGAAGTATCTTCATACAAAAATGGATATCAATTATTTTTTTCTTTTATTGGATACCACTTTAACAATTTTTTTTGTAAATTTGCGACTGGATATTATTCAATATTTTAACTAAAATAATCACATCATGAAAAAAATCTACTTCCTTTTAGCAATGCTGATTCTAACAGTCAGCAGTGCATGGGGACAATCGATCACGGCTCAGCTTGTGTCCGGTTATGGTGACCCACTAACCTTAACTCAATTCAAGGCTTTGGCAGGAACATCTGGCCGTTTTGCCTTTGTGGCTTCCAGTAACACTGCGGCAGATAATGCCCCTCGTTGTGACCATTGGTGCAAGTTTACATCTACCCACAATACAACAACACTGGACGAAGATGCTCTTTTCTTCCTCGAGGAAGGAACAGGCAGTCAAGCTGGTCAGTATAGGGTAAAGCGCTCCAGTGATAACAAATATGTCCAAACCTCAACATCTGCAACATCTTTTGTTGCAAGCGGCGGTTCTTACTTTAAACTTGTGAACCGTAACCCAAACGATGCCACAAAGGCTGTCACAGGAGACAAGAGCATCAGTTTTGAAGATCCTTCAAATTCATCCATGCATTACAATGCCAATGCTGTGAAATATAATAATGGAGCTGGTGCGTGGACTACTTATGCAGTATTCGGACCATTCTATGTCGTTACAATAAACTGCATTGACATTGCAACAAGCGAGACCTTCCAGACACAGACCATCATAGTGACTGACGGTACTACCGTAAATGCACCTGAGATTGCATTCTATACCACCGAAGGTGGAAGTGTAACCGTTGACGGGGCAGATGCCGAACTTAACGTTTACTACACACAGTTAGCATCGGTAAATGTAACCTACGAACTCTATGAGAGCGACGGAACAACACTAGTCACAAGTACTGTTGTTGAGCAGGAACTGAACAGCGATGTAAATATTCCTGATTCATTCAAGAAGATTAAAAGCTCCATGGAGGCTAACGACTATGAGTACAGCACAGAAGGCACCATCGGAACAGAGGACTGCACAATCAAGGTAACCCGTACATTGAAGCCTGACACGTATGTTCCAGCCCTGCCAGCACATTATATGATTGCTACAGGTGACGCTGCCAACACAATGATACCTGCAACTTCAGCTGACGACAATGATCACTGGTATGTAATTACTCAGTCACGTAATGGTGAATCTGCCATCTACAATAAGGCAACATATACAAGTAAGGTTTATCGTGCCTCAACATCAGTAAATGCTGCTTCACTTAACAACAAGCCTATTGCCGGCAATGAGAAATACCTTGTACGTTTCATTGAAAAGGAAACAGGTCTCTACTATATCCAGTTTGCTGACGGCAATTACATCAGTTCAGGGCTCAAGACTGCACAGACAGTCTACAATGCCGGCACATACGCATTCTATAACACTGTTGCCGAGGGAACAACTTTCGGATGGAACAAAGACACCAATGAAGGCGAACGTGTAGACAACAATGGTGCCGGCAACGATCTTTCATTCTGGGGAAGTGGTCTTAATACAGCTACCTCGGGCAATAACGTATGGACAATCTACCCTGTTGAATTCATTTCTACAGTGCCGGTTGCAATGACACTGACCGATGTGTATGGTACTGTTTATAATGGCACCTACTGGACAGAATGGAATGGTAGCGAGACAGCCTTGCCGTCTGTAGCTTACGGAGTCACATATTCAAATGCCGTATTCTCAGACGAGGGCGGTTATTCCCTTACTGCTGATATACAATTCCCATTCCCGATATCAAATGAGACCGTTAAGAATGCAACTACCATCCAATCATCTCTCGGTGAGTCCAAGTGGTATGCAAACGAGGACGGGAAATTGAAGGCAAACAACAAGTCACACACCAATCCAACGGCTGCCAACCAGAATAATTGGAACTGGTACATCTATCCTGAGTTCAACGATGGAATGTTTACATTCAAGCTCTACAACATCGGTGCACAGAAATATATTCCTACAGTGACCGCAACAGGAGTTAATACAGAAACTGAGTTGAGCACCGAGGCAGGATCATACCAGTTCAAGGAGGTTCGTGCCAACGAAGGCGGTTTCTATCAGGCATCTACCGGTAAGTTCCTCACAATCAATACCAGTGGTGAGAACCAGAACATCTGGCTTTGGACTGCTACCGGCGGTCACATGGGTTCTACCATGTCATTCCCCGAGGCCATAAGACTTGCCAACATGCGTATCACTGATGCTGGCTGGGGTACATTCTATGCTCCATTTGCTGTTGCTATCCCAGAGGGTGTGAAGGCTTACACTGGTACACTCATTACAGAGAGCGAGACTCCTTGGATTCGTATGGACGAACTGACAGAAGGCGTTATTCCTGCCAACACTGGCGTTGTTGTTGCCAAGAAGGTTGAGGGTGAGCCGTTTGAAGCAGACTTAGAGCCAAAGAATCCTCAGCCAAACGAAGCTGCTGTTGCTTCTTGCTACACCGGCAACATCTATGACTACAATATCACAGTAGAGACAGGTGACTATCTGCTGCAGAAGCAGAACGATGTTGTTGGCTGGTACAAGGTAGAGGGTGACGGCTTCACCCTGGCTCCAAACCGTTGCTACCTGAGCAAGGATGATGTTCCTGCTCCTAATCAGTCTCGTACATTCTTCGGCTTTGCTCCTGACGATGCAACCGGTATCAGCAGCATTGCTACCGAGGCTAAGACCAAGGCTGACGGCAAGTACATGGTTAACGGCCAGATTGTCGTAGTCAAGGCTGGTAAGGCTTACTACATGAATGGCACTGAGGTAAAGTAAGCAACTGACTGGAAATATATAATAATCTGACAAAACAGAGAGAACATAACGCCGTGTTCTCTCTGTTTTTTTGACAGCATGGCTATGTAAGCTGAGCAGTATGGCTAATCCTTTTTACATCGGAAACGTAAGATAATAATCTGTTGGATTGATTATATTACAGAAAAACACTATCTTTGTAGCAAAAGTTGCATAAGATATGAATACCGACCAAGAAAAGAAATCCATGTTCCGCTACCAAGGACACAACTACCTTATTCCGTTCCTGCTCATAAGCAGTCTGTTTTTCATGTGGGGTTTTGCCCACGGAATACTGGAAGTGCTTAATCCTCACTTTCAGGAATCCTTCCTGATTAGCAAGACCATGTCTGCCCTTACCCAGGCGGCAGTTTACGGAGCCTATTTCCTAATGGCGTTACCTGCAGGATGGATAATACGAAAATGGGGCTATCGCCGTGGCGTCATTACAGGACTGGTGCTCTTCGGCATCGGTTCCCTTATGTTTATCCCTGGTTCACACATTAACAGTTTCTACTTTTTTGTATTCAGTCTCTTTATACTCGGTTGCGGCCTGACATGTCTGGAGACAAGCGCCAACCCCTACACAACAGTCTTGGGCGATCCCGACAAGGCTGAGAGCCGCATCAACCTGTCACAGAGCCTGAACGGCATCGGTTGGATAGTGGGACCGCTTGTCGGGGGACAGCTACTGTTCACCGGAGTGGATATCTCCATTCCTTATACAGTTGTCGGAATATTCGTATTGGCAGTAGCATTTGTATTCTCCTTCATCAAACTCCCTGACCCCAGGCGTGCATACGAAGCAGACACCCAACAGAAGACCGCCGAGGTTGAAATCAGTACGCTGGCATTTGCCATGGGTATGATTACCCTTTTCCTCTACGTTGCTGCACAGACCGGCGTCAACAGCTTCTTCATAAACTATGCCACAGAAACAATACACATTCCCAGCAAGACTGCCTCTACCCTATTGGCATTCGGAGGCATGGGGCTATTCTTTGCAGGCAGGGTATTGGGCGGTATCATGATGAATTATATCAGACCCAGGTTTGTCTTGCTCGCCTGCAGCATACTTGCCTTTGTTGCCACCACAATCGTTATCAACTGCAGCGGCAATATTTCGCTTGCCGCATTCTGCGGACTGTATCTTGGAGAGAGTATTATGTTCCCCACAATCTTCTCCCTCGCATTGCGAGATGCCGGTACCAAGACCAAGCTCGCTTCCTCGCTACTTATTATGACAATCGTAGGCGGTGCCGTTGCACCTGTACTGATGGGCTACATTGCCGACAAGACACAAGACATGGCAATCGCATTCGTAATACCCCTGATCTGTTATGCAGTAATAGCTATCTACGCTGCAACGCGCAGAAAATAAACAGGCTCGACACCGATTAGGGTATATATATTATATTAAATCTTATTCAAATGAAAAATTTCAAGTTATTCTTTTACATCGTCTGCATTCTATTATCCGGCTCAACAGCCAATGCACAACATATAATCCCGATGCCGCATAAGATGATGACCTGCGAGGGGAGTGTCAAGGTTAGGAAACTTAAGAATGTAAGATATGTGACTGATGCAAGAATGGAAGATGAAGCATACCGTCTGGACATCTCGAAAAAAGGCGTGACCATCACATCGGCTACAGACAGGGGAAAGTTCTATGCGGAACAGACACTGCAACAGCTGGCTGAGGATTGTACGAATGGCAGTATTGCATGTATGCATATCGAGGATCACCCACAGTATGCATACCGCGGTTTCATGCTTGATGTGAGCCGCCATTTCTTTTCTGTTGAGGAACTGAAAAAACTGATTGACGTTATGGCCAGATACAAGATGAACGTATTTCATTGGCATCTGACGGACGATCACGGATGGAGGGCTGAGATTAAGAAATGGCCCAAACTGACAGCGGTTGGGGCTGTTCGTTCAAATAGTTGGGAAACGGATTTCCACCTGGATTCGATAAATACGACCGCACAGCATAAATACTACACTGGTACAGCTGCCTATACCGACAGACAGTATGGACCGTACTACTACACACAAGACGAGATGAGGGATATTGTACGTTATTGTGCCGAGCGTCATATCGATGTACTTCCCGAGGTTGACATGCCCGGTCATTTCAAGGCCGCAATGGCGGCATATCCCAACTTCAGCTGTACACCTGAAGTCGAACATAAGGTATGGACCGAACGATGGGGTGTGAATGATGATGTCCTGAATGTAGGAAACCAGGCGGCAATCAACTTTGCAAAGGACATATTGGATGAATTGTGCGAAATATTTCCCTACCCCTACATACACATTGGTGGGGACGAATGTCCGACCACTGCTTGGGAGAAGAATGCAATGTGTCAGGAGAAGTGCAGAAGACTGGGTCTGAAACATGTGCGTGCCTTGCAGTCTGATTTCATAAAGGAAATTAGCAATCATGTGTATAAGAAGGGCAAAAAGATTATCTGCTGGAACGAAAGTATTTCGGCCGAGGGGGCTGACTTGGAAGTAATCAAACAGACCGGAGCCGTGATATTTTGCTGGGTTGGTTCGAAAGCCGCAGCAAAAAAAGCCATTGACATGGGACTGAATGTAGTATTGAGCGAGATACATGCCCCAGACGGCAGCTACTACATAAACCGACGACCGAGTAATGAAACTGGTGAACCTGCAGGTGCAGGTGCAGGTGATGATACTGTCGAGAAAACATATACATACGACCCTATTCCTAATGGGCTTGACACCAAACAGCTTAAACAAGTGAACGGTGTGCAGGCAACATTCTGGACCGAGTGGGTCAGCAGCAATGACTATCTGGAGTATCTCGCTTTGCCAAAACTGATTTGCATTGCCGAGACAGGATGGACCGCACCCTCACAGAAAAACTGGGAATGCTTCCGGAATCGCCTGATGAAACAGACGAGGTGGCTGGATGAAAACAAGTATATATACTCCCAACATTGGATGAAAGGTTATGAACCCAGAAAACAATAGTGTTATGAAGAAATTATTATTACTGATTACCGTCTGCACATCTGTCCTGAACATATCAGGACAGCCAACAACACTGTTCACGATAAGCGACGAAAGCATAACAAGGAATGAGCTGCTTGCAGGAGGTCTGAAGGTTGCCCTGTATGTAAACAGTACAACTGCACAATTCTATCTGAGTGATGGAAACAACAGTTCTACGTTTCAGAGTGACGGAGGGACGGTTTTTGAAGTGGTAAAGTCCGGTAGCGGCATAAAACTGAAGAATGTAAGGAGCGGTGAGTTCTTTGGCGGTACCGGAAGTACATTTGCACGCACATCAACTGAGTCTGATGCCAAGGTATTTACGCCCGAGAAGATTACGGCAAAGGTTAGCAATACGGCAGCAGATGCAGATGAAACACGTTCGTACTGGCTGACCTTCACCTCTGGCAGCAAGTATTATCTGAACACCAATACCAGCGGGTACAAGACAGTAAGATATGCCACTGGAAATGGCAACTGGTCCACATTATATATATATAAAGTAAAGCAGAAAACAACATATAACACCAATATCATACCTGCTCCCGCATCGGTCAGCATTAACGGTGAAGGCACATTGTCCGGATGGAATAAGGATGGTATTGATTTCAGCACAGATGCGTCTCTGGGTGCTGAGGCTTATGTACTGGACATCACTGCTGATGGTATAAAGGTGCAGTACTCGACAGACAGGGGCAAGTATTATGCCATGCTGTCGCTGGACCAGTTGGACGAACAGTTTGGCGATGCTCTCCCATTGCTTCGCATCGAGGATGAGCCCAGGTTCCAGTATCGTGGCTTTATGCTGGACGTGAGCCGTCATTTCTTTACTGTCGAGGAGGTCAAGAAGATGCTGGATGTAATGTCCAGATACAAGATGAACGTGTTCCATTGGCATTTGACAGACGACCAGGGTTGGCGTGCCGAGATTAAGCAGTATCCCAAACTGACGACCATCGGTGCTCAGCGTTCTGACAGCTACGAAACTCCGATAACCAAGGTCATAGAAAACGGATGGACTTATTGGACAGGTGTCGGGGGGATGACAGGCAAGCCATACGGCCCCTATTTCTATACTCAGGAGGAAATGAGAGACATTGTCGCATACGCAGCTGAACGTCACATAGACATATTACCGGAGATTGATATGCCGGGACACTTTGTGGCAGCTTTGGCAGCCTATCCTGAATACAGCTGTAATCCCAGCAATCCTCCTGCCGTCTGGACAAGTGGTGGAATAAGCAGCAATGTACTGAATGTTGCTGATGACAATGCGGTACAGTTTACGAAAAATATTTTGGCTGAACTATGCGAAATATTCCCCTACCCATACATCCATATTGGCGGTGACGAATGTCCCGTCACACAATGGCAGAACAATGCCCAGTGCCAGGCATTGTATTCGGCAGAGGGTTTTAGCAACTACAGGCAGCTGCAGACACGTTTCATAAAACAAATCAGCGACTTTGTTGCTACCAAGGGCAAGAAGCTGTTCTGCTGGAACGAAAGTGTCACAGCCAGCGGTGCCGACCTGGACATCATGAAGGGAACCGGTGCTACAATCATGTGCTGGAATCCATGTGAATCGGGTGTGCGTAAAGCTGTTGGAATGGGGCTTCCTGCTATTGTTACCGAATATAACCGCGGCAATCAGAGCTATTACATAAACCGCAGGCAGTGTACGGATTATGGTGAACCTACTGGAGCCGGTGACGGTGA
The DNA here is from genome assembly GCA_002450165.1 of Prevotellaceae bacterium UBA6974. Classification (GTDB taxonomy): domain Bacteria; phylum Bacteroidota; class Bacteroidia; order Bacteroidales; family Bacteroidaceae; genus Physcousia. The sequence goes on from DJYQ01000048.1 coordinate 75,840, forward strand.
TGACAGTGTGGAGGGGTGCTATAGTCTGATACCCTTGCCGAGCGGGCTGACTGATGCACAGGAGGCTCTTGTGAGAGGTGTACAGGGTACCTTCTGGACCGAACACGTTGGAAGTCCCGAATATCTGGAATATCTGGCTATGCCACGACTGATATGTATTGCCGAAGCAGGTTGGACAAAGCAGGAACTCAAAGACTGGTCTAGCTTTCGCGCGCGCTTACTAGAACACACCAAGTGGCTGGATACAAACGACTATGTATATTCTAATCACTGGATGCCAGGATACACCCCACGCAAGGACAGCAAAACGACTGTAACACCGGAAACGAGTACTGTGGAGCACCCCAAATGGTATAAGATAAAGTTTACCAACGGCAATGTATTCCTACAGGCAAACGGTAAGGCTAATCTAGCAACAGTCAGAAACGAAGCATTGGATAACTGCCAGTTTTTTGCTCTTATCGGGGACAGTTTCAACAACTTTAAGATTTACTGTGCTGACGGCACATACATGAACACCAAGAGTGCCACTTCCACAAAAGGTGACGTAACTACTTTGCTTTATAGCAGTTCGTATGGAAGTACGTCAAAGTCATTCAGACTTGCCTCGCATCCTAATAAAAGTTCGGAATACGTAATTACGCTAACCTCGGACAACTCCAAAGGCATCAATACATGGGGAGGTACAGGTGCGGGCAGGAACATCGGTTTTTACGGGACATCCGATGCAAACTGCGCCCTGATATTCCAATCAGACAGTAAATACGATGGACCAACGGCAATAACCGACATTGTTATTATCGATGATAAAGTCAACAATATTAACGGCAAATTCCTGAGAGGCAATAGCGTCGTAATATACAAAAACGGCCGGAAGTACAATACCACCGGCCAAAGGTTGAGATAGTAAGAGTGTTTACTTTATTATTATACGTCCCTGAGGTTTACGATAGACTTCAGGGATTTTTCCACTCAAATATTCTGTTACATACTTTATGAGAGCATCATTGTAGCGAATGATACTTTCCCTGAGCTTGCGACAATCCTTCAATTTCTTATACATACCTCCACCATCTATGCAATAGTCAGTTGTGCAGAGAACATATTTTCTGTCCGGCTGAACAGGTTCGTAATCACCATTGAGCACCTCAACACTTTGGACTCTTGGATGCTTACTGATATCAACTGTATAACGTAGTCCGCTAACCTGCGCAAACTGTCCATCCTTTTCGGGAAGCAACTGGCAGCATGCTTCCAGTACATCAAATATATCCTGGCCTGTTACTTCTATTGTCTCCAGATAGTTGTCAAATGGCAACAGGCTGATAATATCACCGTATGTAAGGTCACCTGCCGATAACTGATTGCGAATGCCTCCGCCATTGTTAAGGGCAACCTGTGCACCTGTAACCGCACGGAATGCATCACAGACCAGATCGCCTGCATTTGTCTCGCTGTAACGAACCGCCTGAGCTCCTGTTGAATCCAGGATACTGATAGGGAAATCCGAATGACAAACAATGCGTGCTGTCTGCTCGTCAACCAATTTATTGATACTGTCTGTCGCGGTCTGTGTCTTATTCAAACTATTTGATGCCTTGGTCAGGACTGATGTATCTATTGCCTTGGTCTGATTATTACGAATCGGTATCAACCGTGTACTGACACGACCCTTTTTATCGATAAGCAGATGCCCGACATAATTGAACTTTGTTCCTGTCTGACTGACCGGTATCATCTTACCATACCTGTTTGCAACCAGTTGGCATGGAATGACGCTATGAGTATGTCCGTCCAGAACCGCATCAATACCTGACGTCGCAGCTACCAAACCATGGCTTGTGACGTGCATAGCATTGTCGTCTTCGCCAAGATGGCTGAGCACTATACAGTACTTCGCACCTTTCCTTCTTGCCGCATTCACCGCATCCTGGACAAGTCGGTAAACCTGATTCGGGCGCAAGTCATACAACTGATTGCCCTCCTTGTCAAAGAATGCATATTGTTCCGAATTCAGTGTAGTTGGGGTAACTGTACCTATAAAAGCAACTTTCTTCTTACCGATCTTCTTGATTATATATGGTACATAATAAGGCTTTGTATTTCCGGATTCGAAAAAATTGGTACATGTAACAGGAAGTCGGGACTTGTCGATAAGTTCGACCATACGTGAGACTTGATAATCAAATTCGTGATTCCCCAGTGTGACTGCATCATATCCAACAGTCCGCATAATCTCAGTAATATATTCGCCACGTGAGATTGCACCGGATGTACCTCCCTGTAAGAAGTCTCCGCTGCTGACAACTGCGACATCAGCTGTATCGGCAACCTGTGAACGCAAGCCTGCCAATACAGGATAACCGTCTATTGCACAATGTACGTCATTTTCATACAGAACGACTATTGACTTCGGCTTCTTGCGTGCACCGACACCGAGGCACACTAACAAGGCAAACACAAAGACTACGGTATTCTTCATCATATTCTATTGTTTTACTATTGCTTCCTTGCTCATTCCGTCAATCTTAATAGTGAGCGGTTTCGAGAGACGTATGTGGCGTACATAGTCAGTTTCCTGTATCGTATCGTAACCTGCCCAAATACTCTCATCATACTTACCATCACCACGAAAAGCATCTATTGTCAGGTATCCGACACCCAGTGATGTCAAATTTTGAAAGAAATGTGTTCCCTGACTAGGCTCTACCTGAAAATGCTCCAGTCCTGCCTCTACAATAACCTGTGCACTGCTGATCTGTGGCCATTTGACAGGTATGCCAAGCCATGGGTCGCTGGACCCCCAGCGACCGGGACCTATAAGCAGGCACTTGCGATCCTGGGTAAGCAGCAACCGGTTGATACGCTCTATCTCTTCTGCTATACGGGGATTGTTTGACGGACTGTATTTGTAATCCGGATTTTTCGTATCCGAAATAGTCTTGACATACACAACGTCCTCGATTTCCGAAAATATGCCATGACCTATGGCATTATGACTGCGTATCATACACTGCTCGTCAGGAACAGCCGCGAGGTTCTCACCAAGGTTCATGCGGTTATCTACCATGGGACGTATCTGCAGAAGATAGAATTCACCGGTCTTGTCTGGATGCAGGTTACATGCGAACTCGATTTCAACAGGTCGTTGCATTTCTTCCTGCCCCATCCTCAAAACCAGTTGCAATAATTCAGGAAGTGGCCATACGCCATTCTGCAAGACTCCCGCAAAACTGATAACCTTGCGGTTGCGCCCCTCGTAATAGCCATCGTATATACATTGGTCAACAGGATTATATGTAGAACATATCCACTGTAGAGAACCATCCTTGTCTGCATCACGTACGCTGACTTTTATCAGATTAAATCCGTCATCTACCAACGGATCCGGCTTTTCCAAGTCATTCTGTCCCAATGCAAAGAAACTGGTTTGTGTGTCGCGGAGGGCAATATCCATTTCACTCATCTGCAATACCTGGTGCGGATGCGCAGGACAAACGCGCAAACAGGTTCCACCGTCAACGATGTATTTACCCAGACCCATAGCCAGGGACACAGTTCCCTCCTCAGCCTTCTCGTCTCCTATTGGATAATAGTTAACACTACGCGCAACGCCGCTGAATGTAGGATAGAAACACTCTCCGTACTGCTGACCGACTACCTCCTGCAGGATTACCGCCATCTTTTCCTGGTCAATAACATTGCTGGTTGCTGTCATATAATCCTTACTGCCACGGTAATAGACACTGGCATAGACTGCCTTGATAGCCTTGGCAAGCATACTGAGACGTTCATACTTGTCTTCTGTGTATGGAATCATGTAAGTAGAATAGATTCCGGCAAAAGGCTGGTAATGGCTATCTTCAAGCAGTGAACTGGAACGGATTGCCAGCGGTGAGCGGACGACATCCATAAAGGCCTCAAGATCGGACAGCAGGCGCTGCGGCATTCGACCACGAAGAAAAGCCTTCAGGATTTCATCGTCATCAATATCGCTCAGAGCTATACCATACAAGTCATTCGAGTCCATGAACTCGTCAAAGATATCAGTGCACAGCACCAGTGTCTTGGGAATGTATAACAGTTTACCTAATCCTTCGCGTTGCTTAGATATCATGCGATCAAGGAATGCCAGTCCACGTCCCTTACCTCCCAACGAACCATCTCCAATACGTGTAAAGTTGGAGTATTGGTCAAAACGATCTTTCTGGAAAACAGCTACAACACCACGGTTTTTCATCCGCCGGTATGCTACAATGGCATCAAAAATAATCTGACGGTGTGCATCGACATCCTGTAGGGTTTCCCATGTGATATGCTTCAGGAATTCGGCAATAGGAAACAGGGCACGGCTGGAAAGCCATCGACTTACGTTATTGTGGCGTATGTGATACGAGAGAGAATCAAACGGCAGGGTCATAATATTGTCCTGCAGTTCCTTCAGGTTACGGATACGTGCAACTTCCTCCAAAGTATCGGGATTACGGAAAACGAAATCTCCAAAACCAAAGAAATTACTCATCAAGGTACGAAGGTCCACACCAATCTTCTTGGAATTCTTATCAATGAACAAAGCGCCACACTGACTGGCAAGTTCGGCCCTTTCACTCTCGCTTGATTCAAGAATCAATGGTATATACGGATCTCGTGCACGTATGCAACTGAGCAGTTTGAATCCTGCCATCTCGTCAGCCTGGCGACTGCCGTTGTATATAGGAAAACGACAATCCGAGATTACGCCCAGTGCATTGTCGGCAAACTTCTCGTATAATCCCCACGCCTCCTCGTATGTTCGTGCCAAGACTATTTTTGGACGACCGCGCATACGCAATGCCTCAAGAGTCGAGTTCAGCGCCTCGGAAGCAAATGCCAGACTCTGATGAAGTACAAATTTGTATAGATTGGGCAGAATGCTACTGTAAAAACGAATACTGTCCTCGACAAGCAAGAGCATTTGGACACCGGCACTGCGAATATCATGCTCGAGGTTCATCTTGTCCTCTATCAGCTTGATAATGGATAATAGCAACTCGGTATTTCCGAGCCAACAGAATACATATTCGAAAGCAGAAAGGTCTTCGTTCTCGATACGGTTGGTAACACCATGGCTGAACGGAGTCAAGACAACAATGGGGATATCTGTATGTGCTGCCTTGATGCTGCGTGCGATGTCAAATACATTGTTATTTTCAGCTGCAGGCATGCATATAACCAGGTCTATGCTACCAGTCTCCATCTGGGAACGAGCCTCGGTTTCGTTTGACACCTGTATGAAACGAGGAGGAAATCGGAGTCCTAACTTGGCGTATTCCGAGAATATTTTCTCGTCCACACGCCCATCGTCCTCAAGCATAAAAGCATCGTACGGATTGGCAATAATAAGCACATTACAGATGCGTTTTTGCATCAAGTCAACAAACGATGTATCCCTTAGTTGCATACCATATCTTCTATTGAAATCTTGTCATTACGATGATGGGTGGTTCACTGTTCCTTACTTCCCGACCTCGGTCTGGCCACAAACATGGTCGGAATGCTGAGCAGTACCGCAATAAGCGAATTCATAATCAGGAAACTCATTATCAGCTGACTGAGCTCGATTGTACATAATGCCTTCAATACCTCTTGTACATTGACTCCAGGATATTGTTGTTCGATAACAGCCTTGTTCTCAGGGTTGCTGTAAAAATCAAAAATAGTCTGAACAAATGTACCTCCATCCATATAGCGGAAATATATGTATTGGACGAATGTACATAGTACGGCAGCCAGAAGCTGTACCATCAATGACCTGTGCCAACGCTGACGTATTCCCTGCAAATTGTGTGTACGCAATTGCATACCTGCCACCCAAATGGACATCAGACCGATTATTTCACCAGCAAGCCCCATGCCAGGTTTTCCCAAACTATATGCTGTAATCAAGAACGAAATGCTCCAGCATATTCCTGTATAGAATCCTATCTTGCTCATTTGTCAACCCAGGAATGAGATAAGTACACCAGCTGCAACAGCAGAACCTATAACCCCCGATATATTAGAACTCATACAATAGTTAAGCACATGGTTTTTGGCATCATATCTGGTGCTGATGCCATTACATACACGACTTGCCATAGGTACTGCTGACAGACCGGTTGCTCCGATAAGAGGATTGATTTTCTTCTTGGCAAAAATATTCCATACCTTGACCATGCAGATACCGCTTGCAATTGAGAGTGCAAAGGCACAGAAACCACCTGCCACAATGCCAAGAGTCTGTACATTGATAAATGCATCCACCGTCATTGTTGCACCGACACAGAGCCCCAGGAAAATGGTTGCGGCATTCATAATACCATTACTTGCTGCATCGAATAAGCGGAAAGTGTCATTTCCTATTTCCTTAATCAGGTTACCAAACATAAGCATTCCAACCAAACTGACAGCCGTAGGTACAAAGATTGCCACAATTGTAGTAACTGCTATCGGGAATATAATCTTCAGCACACGCATATTCTTAATCTGAAGGGTATCGGGATAGAGTTTATCCTGCTCCTTCATATTAATTCTAAGTTCCTTCTCGGAACACGTAAGTCTCACAACCAAGGGAATAATAACAGGTACCAAAGCCATGTAGCTGTATGCTGCTATGGCTATCGGGCCAAGAAGATGTGGAGCCAACTTTATGGTAGTAAAGATGGCCGTAGGACCATCTGCACCTCCTATAATACCCAGCGATCCTGCTTCCTGAGGTGTAAAACCGCATAGGAGAGCTATAAGCAGTACTGCAAATATACCCATTTGGGCTGCTGCACCAAAGATAGCAAGTTTCAGGTTACGTAGCATCGGTCCAAAATCTGTCAGTGCGCCCACACCCATGAAGATGATAGGCGGCAGAAGACCTGACTTGATCAGAGCATAATACAGATAATTCATCAATCCCAGGTCGTGGGCTATCTCATGTAACGGCATCGAATAGATGTCCTTCATTTCAGTAACACCGTTTACCGTTACGGGAACCAAACCATTGGAATCTGCCTGTAACACTCCCATTCCACCTCCTGGGAAATTGGCAATCAGTACACCAAAGGCAATGGGAACCAGCAGAAGGGGTTCATACTTCTTGACAATTCCCAGATAGAGCAATGTAAATGCAAGCAGATACATTACAATAAACAACGGATTATCTCCAATGGCCGAGAAAGCTGTCATGCTATATAATTTCTCCAGTATTTCACTTATCAGATTCATAATTCAGCATTGTAATTGATAATTAATTCCTGCCTTATCTGACACTCAGATTACGAATTAAGAATTTTCATTATTACATCATCCTCCTCGACACTGTCGCCAGACGCAGGGATGATTGCTTTAATGATGCCTGACCTGTCAGCTCGGATAGCGTTAAACGTCTTCATTGCCTCGATATAACACAGGATATCACCTTCTGCAACCTTATCACCAATCTTCTTTGGCGTCTCGCTGTTATCCTTCACTAAATAGAACTTACCTTCCAGTGGGGCCAGAAAGTCTGCACCCTCACCAGTGGGTACTTCAGTTCCGACAACGGGAGCCGTTGCTTCAACAGAAGTTTCGTTACCATAGGCAATATTCACTTCGTAGGCCTGACCATTAACGCTAACCTTTATCTGCCTGGGCATCTCGGCAACGGCAGAAGGAGCATTCCTCTTAGCCTTACGTTCTGCCAGATCTTTCTCAAAGTCAGCCTTGGCTTTTCCACTCTTATAGGCACGGTACTGTTCGGGGTGCATGGCAAGTTCAAACAATTCCTCATCGTCCTCACCAAACTCCCATCCATTCTCCTTCATCTCTGCACGGAACTCGTCCAATTTATCCGGATAGTAAGTCTGAGGATCGTTAGTTTCAAATTCACGACCTTCCGCCCTGGCCATATTAACCAATTCCAGAGCTACAGGACCTGGAAGCTTACCACTCTTGCCAAGTATCATATCCCATATATTGTCGGCTATCATACTCCAACGCTCTTTGCCCTTCTCCATCTGTATGACATTCATCAGAGCCAGGTTCTTTACATACTGGCTAAATGGGGTTACCAAGCAGGGGTAACCTACCTTAGGCCATACATAGGCAACCTCGTCAAAGAGTTTTACGAGCAACTGGTCTGTTGTCAGTTCGGGCTGATTGTTCTTCGATTTCCACTTATTCAGCGATTTCAGGTTATCCTCCAAATCTGTCATCAACGAGCCCATCATGCCACCAGGCAGACCAGGCTTGACAAGTAACGAGTTATTGATATGGTTAAGGGCCGGGATATAATAGCCAAGGAAATCATCATACATCTCCTGAATGAGGGAGCGAGCTTCCATATATGCCTCCATATTGATTTCCTTTACCTTAAAGCCCGCGTCCTTCAACATCTCCTGAACGGCGATGATGTCTGCATGACCGGTACCCCAGGACAGGGGGCTCATACCTGTATCAATGTAATCACATCCAGCCTTGGCAACCTCGAGGATTGATGCCATGTTGAATCCTGGACCGGCATGACTGTGATACTGTATAACAATATCCTTCTTGTAGGCCTTGATTCCGGCAACAATCTTACCCAAAGAAACCGGACGACCAATGCCTGCCATGTCCTTAAGACAGATTTCATCTGCTCCAGCCTCGATAAAAGTCTTTGCCAGATTCACATAGTACTCAACTGTATGAATGGGACTGTGTGTGATACAGAGACTGGCCTGAGCTATCATACCTGCATCCTTGGCATACTGGATTGAAGGGATTACGTTACGGGTATCGTTCAGACCGCAGAAGATACGGGTGATATCAGTACCCTGGGCTTTCTTTACTTTGTAAAAAAGCTTTCGTACATCCTTTGGTACGGGGCTCATACGCAGACCATTAAGAGCACGATCCAACATGTGAGTCTGAATACCTGCTTCGCGAAAAGGTTTTGTCCATTCACGTACACTTTTGTTAGGATTCTCACCATACAGAAGGTTTACTTGCTCAAAACCGCCGCCGTTAGTTTCTACGCGGTCAAAACACCCCATCCTTATGATTGCAGGGGCTACCCTAACCAACTGATCCACACGTGGCTGATACTTACCAGCACTCTGCCACATATCACGGAACACCAGCGAAAATTTAACTTCTTTCATATCTTGTATTTGTTTTTTAATTTTTTCTGGCCGAGGAAACATGTCCTTTGCCACCTGTCAATTGTTTTACAACTTCATTTAAAACTGCCATGGTTGTTGGTGTAACAGATCCGCTTTGAGTCTGTACTGTCTTCTTGGCAGCAGCAAGCTCTTCGGGAGCTATACGGTTAACTGCCATAATTAGCAGCTTACCACCATAAATAACAATAATTAGGATGAGGAATACGGTACACATTCCCACAATCATGAGTTGCAAACCAATACCTAAATTTTCCATTATTTCTATTTTTTACTTTTAATATAACATCTGGATTCAACTATCTGTGCTGCGTTATTTTCACTCCGATAGCCGAAGCAAGCACAGCACATGGTGGATTCTCCTTGTCAACACATACTGTTACACTCACAATTCGAGGAAAGGATTTGAGCAGTTCATTTGCAATACGATGGGCAACATGCTCCAACAGATTGGACGTAATATCCATCTGCCTCCTTACAACGTCAATCATAGCAGCATAAGACACTGTTCCTTCGAGATTATCATCTGCAAATGCACTTTCACCGACATCAACTTCGGCATCTATCGTAACCAGGAAATCAGTTCCTATTAAACGCTCCTGTTCTAACACTCCATGGTGCGCAGGGATACGCAGTTCCTGAATGTGAATATCACAGAGCATCAGTCTTCGGTTGTTTCTGTATCCTTGTCCTCCAACTGCCCACCATTGATATATCGTTTAAGAGCCTTTGCCACCCCAGATGTCCATGAATTAATATTGTCCGAATCCAACTGCAGGCTCTTAATAAGTGCAATGACACGTTCCAAAGGCATACCATAGCGTAACACACCTGAAATAAGCTTGGCATAGTTCCAATATTCGGGATTGAAACGCTCGCTAAGTCCCTCAATTGTAATTTTGTAACCTCTCTTGTTTACAAACTGGAAATCATAACGGCGTGAACCATCACCAAGCAAACGCTTTACAATCTGTCCCTTACATACGCTTTTGGGAATCATGATGCCATCATCATCGTCCAGGATGCCAGTAAATATCTCATAAGGACGGTTTTTCCACAATCCTACAAATGCAACCCAACGCTCTTTTTTATTCTGGAAACGTACTATATCACACTCCAGTGATTCTGGGCGTTGACGAGTCATCTCACCTATAAGGCTTCCCTGAAAACCCTGCCTGCGCATTGCACCATCCAAAGCCACCGAGATGTTCAGATTATTATCAGCCGAGTAGCGGACATCAGTGAAGACCTGCGCCAGATTATCCTTGTGGTTCTCCTCGACAAATCGTTTGTTTTCTTCCAACGCCTCACGCGCAGCATAACTTGCATTTATTCGCTCGGCATTAAATGGGCGATATACTTCATCATGGCGGATTGCACACAACGGCAGTCTGTCACTGACCTTGCCTTCCTCATCAGGCCACCCAAGTGTTATCGTAGCCACAGGGAATGTCAGAACAGGAAGCTGAAGTATGTCAATAATAGTATCTGGGTTGTAAACCGTTGTTCCTAGAAAACAAAGCCCTAATCCTTCAGCTTCCGCCATATTGCAGAAGGTCTGACAATACAACAAAGTGTCGGTGCATGCATTCTGGAAAGACAACAGATTATCATACCCCGGATTGGCATTACGTTGCAAAGCCCAGTCTGTAGTACGGCGAAAATCGGCACAGAATGTCAAGACAACCGGTGCCTGAGTAACCATAGACTGATTATAATGTGCGGGGCTCAACTGACGTTTTATTTCGTCGCTACGGGTTACAACAACACTATACAATTGCAGGTTACCCATTGTCTGAGTCTGCGATGCACGCACCAAAAGGGAATTAAGAAGTTCGTCACTGACATCCTGGGTCTTATAACGACGAATGCTCCTACGCTGGGAAAAATCGTACATATTCTGAATTAGAAAGTCTTCTCTATATCACGTAACTCCTTGCGGAATGCAGAGTCAGTCTTTAGCCGTTTCTCTGTTTGCTGAATACCATGCAAAACTGTAGTATGGGTACGTCCACCAAAAATCGCACCTATATGTTTAACGGTGTTGCCCGTATGCTTTTGTATCAAATACATTGCAACATGACGACCCAAAACATAGTCTGCACGACGACTGGTTCCTGTTATTTCCTCCTGAGTAAGTTTGTAATGTCTGCATGTACTCTCGACAATATCCTCCTCGGTAACCTTGCGGTGTGTACGTCTTGTATTTGCCTTGACTATACGACGTGCAAAATCGAGATTAATCTCCGAATTACTCCCCATAACACTATATGCCAGCAACGAATGTACCACACCTTCCAACTCACGGATATTGTCCTGGATATTGGATGCAATGTAGTCAATTACATCGTCTGGAATCAACAGACCGTCACGTCGCATTAGCATATGCAGTATATCTCTGCGCAACTGCCCGTCCGGACTCTCCAGTTCTGCCAGCATACCCCACTTGAAACGGGTAAGCATACGCTCTTCCATATCCTTAATCTCAACTGGTGGACGGTCGCTTGTCATGATAATCTGACGGCCATTGAGATGAAGATGATTGAATATATGGAAAAACGCCTCCAAAGTACCCGTCTTGCCACTGAACTCCTGAACATCATCCAGAATAAGACAGTCTATACTTTGGTAGAAATGGATAAAGTCATTAATTTTATTATTTACACGTGCATCCATAAATTGCACCTGAAACAGATGCGCGGCAACATACAGCACACGCTTGTCAGGATGCAGACTCTTCAGACGGACACCTATCGCATTTGCCAGATGAGTCTTGCCACATCCGCTGGGACCGTAAATAAACAGTGGGTTGAATGTCTTGCGGGTAGGATCTTCGGCAACAGCCTGTCCAACACTGCGAGCCAGACGATTGCTGACACCCTCGATAAAATTATCAAATGTCTGCTCGATGTTCAGCCGCGGATCCAAATCATCTTTGCGAACAACGTTCTTTATAACCTTTGGAATTACACGCACATCCTCGTCTTCGACATTAGTATTGACATCAATACGCGGTCCCTGGCTTGGTACATCAACCTTCTCGTTGCGAATTACTGCGACTTGATATAACAGGCGCGTACCCTGACCGAATACATGATACAACACCATGTAGAGCAGACGACGATAGTTGGCCTCCAGATACTCGTAGAAAAACTGACTGGGTATGAATATGGTCAGTTCCTGGGTCTCAGCATCAAAGGATTTGAATCTCAATGGTGCAAACCATGTTGTATATTGCTGTTCATTCAGGTGATTGCGAAACAATTCCATGCAACGCTGCCACTGAACCTTACTGGATGCCATTATTTATTGTCTGGTAATTATGAATTGTAAATATAATCAGATTCTCTCAATTAATCAAGCACTGAAGCAAAGAAAATGCCTAATATCATTACTTGTCTTTCCTGCCAAACACGCTGAAATGAACATAGCGCTTGGGATGTGCCTTTATATCTGTCACCAAGGAATCAGCACTTTGTATAGTATGATTCAGATTGTTGTACATTGAACGATCATTAATCAATGCCCCTATCGTTCCCTCATTGCTCTGGATTCTGGCAAGCAAACCGTTGACATTGGACAATGTATAATTAACACTGTCAATCGTCGGGCGGATATCCACCTTCTTGAAATGATCAACCAAGGCTGTAGTATGCTCACCCAATTGATTATAGGTTGTCAACAACATAGGCACATCGTTTCCCAGCAAGTCATTCAGTCTCTGTGTCGTTACGCGCAAGTCGGCAGTAACCGCCCTCACATTACTGACAATCACCGGAATATTGGGGTCTTCTACTACACGATTAAGCGTCGTCAGCAACGTATCCACCTTGGCAATTACTTGTCTAACGTCTGGAATTACCTCAGCTGCCTTGTCCAACATAGCACTTTGCTCATATCCAGGGATTGTATCACCCTTCTGATAGGGTTCAGCGAGATTTTTGCTTGGATAAATATTCAGCGTACAACCGCCCATTAGGCCTGAATCCAATTGAATACGCGTTCCGGGGCGAAGAAGAAGTCTTGGATCCACACTGATTTCCACTAAAACCTGACAGGGTTTCTCGTAATTGTATAGAATATCAGAAACTATTCCGACATCAATGCCATCAGCATATACCTTGGAACTGCGAGCCAACCCCTTGGCATTGACGAACGACACATAGTACTTATGATTTGTATTAAACAAATCCTTGCCTTGAAGGAAACGTATTCCGGCGAACAGGGCCACAAGGGCCACAATACCTACTATGCCTATCTTGTATTCTTTCTTCATTTCTTGCTATATTGTCTGAATGCATTAAATATACTCTGAGCCATCTTTTGCTGGCCACTGGCCGAATTCAGGAACGCCTCCTCATTGGCGTTATTGATATACCCCAACTCTATCAACACACTTGGCATGCTTGTCTGACGGAGAACCAGGAAACCCGCCTGATAGACTCCCTTATTAACACGATGTGCTGTCTGTTGGAACTGGCTTTGAATATGCTTGGCAAAATTTACGCTGCTGGCCATATTGCGATCCTGCATCAACTCGAAAATAATATACGATTCACTCTTCCGGGGATCAAAGCCCTCATATTTTTGTTCGTAATTCTTTTCTAACATTATAACACTGTTCTCACGCTTGGCAACAGCCAGATTGTCATTGGCACGATGCATTCCTAACGTATATGTCTCAGTGCCCTGTACCGAGGTTCCCTTGGTACCTGATGCCGTACTATTTGTATGTATGGATATAAACAAATCCGCCTTTGCACGGTTGGCAATGGCTGCACGTTCGTTCAGCTCCACGAACACGTCTGTCTGCCTGGTATAGACAACCTTGACATCCGGACAATTTTCAGCAATCATCTTACCCAAAGCCAGGGCAACGGCAAGATTTATATGTTTCTCCTTTGTAATCAACCCCAAAGCGCCGGCATCCCGACCGCCATGTCCGGCATCAATCACAATAGTATACGCGCTTGTCGTAAAAGCCCATATCAAAGCAAAAAACAAAGTGTAGAGTCTTATCATGTAACTATACCTGCAAATAATGCTTGGCAAATATAGAAAAAAAATCCCGAGCACCTTATATCGGCCCCGAGATTTTTTCTTTTAAATAGCTAATTTAATTCTAACACCTGACATTATCCATATCCCAGGTTGCGGAACATTACCGATATCCTGATAATGATGGTCAGTCAGGTTTTCGCCCTTCAACCATATTTCGTAACGCTTGGCCGTCCAGCGTATTTTGGCATCCAACGTTATATTTGTCACATATCTGCGCAATTCGGGAGTTGGCTGAACCCCATAATATACCTGATACGTTCCCATACGATCCTTGACACGCAATCCCACGGTCAAGCTTAGATTTCTCCATATTCTCTGGCTTGCTGTAAAAACCATCTTATGACGCAGATAGTCATCACCATACAGGGAAGTGAAAACCTGATATTTTGCATCCCTGCGTTTCTGGTACAGATATGTGTACGAGAAATTAACATCCGGTAGCCATGATGCCACACCAGGATTGGCGGCCATATTACGAAAAGAGAACCTTGCCTCGGCACTGAAACCGATGGCATCACGGACAAAATTGTCAGCGTGAGCTACATCCTTCCATGACTCCTTGACATAATCAATTATATTATGGCCGTGGTTGTAGAACACTTTGGACTGAACCGAAAGCCATGTATTGTGCCAAACCGCACCAAGCGACAAACTCTGGTTTCTCTCTGGCATTAGATTGGCATTACCCGTAATGTCCGGACTGGAATAATAAAGGTCAGTATATGAAGGCACCCTCAAACCCATATTGTACGATAGCAACAGCTTCCACTCATCAGATGCACGGTATGCCACATCAACTCCGGGGTAAAAACGAAAACGCTTGTCAACACCAGTGTTCATCACCGCTGAGAGTCCCATGCTGAGAGTCCATTTCCTAAGCAACAAATTATGCTCAAGACTAAACGACAGGTTGGTACGTGTGTGATTGCCAAGCGAAGTAGAAACTATACCTTCCTGGCGCAGCTCCGCCCCGAATGCAGTACGGCCTATTGCCCATTGGAGCCATGAATTTAAACGTACACCATACACATCACTATGATGAGAATTGGTAGGAGTTCCCCTATGCCACTGATAGTCATCGTAAGTGCGAATCCAGTAAAGCGAAGGACGCAAATGCAATCTTTTACCTATTTCCAACTGCACATTTGCCAGAACGCGGTCATTCGACTCAAACTGGTCGTTACTGGAACCCGAATAGAAAGTATTTGCACCATATGATTTACCACTGTATCCGAATTGCCAGAACAGTCTGGAGTTATCTGATACAGAACGTCTCAATGCGTACGAACCTTGCAAATAAACATTGCCCTTCTTCCAGTCGCTGTTAGGAACCCCGCCATCGCTTCGGCCACCAGCAAAAGACAGACTGTTATATAATTTTCCTCTTAGCAACCCAACGCGGCCATCACCCAATACAGTTCCGTGCATACCACCTTCAGCTCCCAAGTCCAGTTCCCAAGCGGATTTTCTATTATCCGAACCTAAATAAGCCTGTAAAGACGGACTTTTGGTAACTATATTGATTGCTCCACCAAAAGATTGCGTTCCGAAAGCGCGGCCAGCGGCACCCTCCAGGAGCTCGATACGCTCAATGTCGCTAACGATTACAGGAAAGTCTGCGGCAAGGTGGCCTGTGTGAGGGTTGGAGATATTCACCCCATTCAGCATAATTGTCACCTGCTCGTAAGATGCACCGTCTATACTGATATCCGTTTGCACGCCCCAGCCTCCACGTTGCCGTATATCCACGCCCGAGGCCAGTTTCAGAAGATCGTTGACGGTTGTCGCTCCCGCCTGTTCAATCTCCCTGCGGGTGATAACCGTAACAATCCGAGCTGACTGCGAAACAGTCAGCGGAGCAATAGAAGTCTGGATGGTAACCTCGTCCAATTCCTTTCCATCATCCTCAACAGCGACAAGACTTTCATCGCTGAAAACCTCGGCATGAGCCTTGTAAGATACAGCAGTAGCTAAAGTCGCCACGCTCAGTACACCGATACGGATGTTCAACGAAAGGCTTCGGAAGATGCACCATCCTTTTCCGCCAAAACGACGGAAAGTGACTTGTCTAACTCCTGAATTATTCGTTTTATCCATAATAAAATGTTAAAAAATTAGGTTTTAAGTATCAATAACCTTGAAGTCGCACAAATATACAACAATTTATTTATACTTTTGACATGCGATAACGTAAATTAAATCAAAACACAAAATAATATGAAAAGGCTATTAACCTCCACTTTGTTCTTAGTTGCAGTTTTGCTCAACACTGCAGCACAGGCAATTACATTAGACAAAAGTTCCTTGCGGCTGAATCCAGGCGAGACATACTCCTTGAAAATATATTATTATGGACAAGAAGAGAATGTGGATACATATGAGACTTATTACAACATCTCGTCCAGCAATCCTGCTGTTGCGACCGTTTCCACCAAGGGGTTTGTCACAGCTATCTCTTCCGGCACATGTACAATAACGGTTAAGGAAAAATTCAGTTCCGCCGCTGCCACGTGTTCAGTAACGGTTCTAAATCCTACCCCGGTAAGCTCTGTTTCATTAAACAAGTCGGAGTTGGTATTAAAGGAATCGGAAACAGAGCAGCTGGCTGCCAACATCCTGCCTGCAGATGCCGGGAACAAGACTCTGACATGGACTACCACTGATCCATACACAGCCAAAGTCAGCAGTTCGGGACTCGTAACTGCAGTTAGTCCAGGCACCGCAACTATCACGGCAACGGCACATAATGGCAAAAGCGCCAGTTGCCAGGTTACCGTGAAATCAACTGAAACCGAATCATGCAAATACATTTACAAGAGTGACGGAGAACTGGTAGTTATTCCTACGGAATATATAGTCTCATACACTCATGTAGGCAAAGTCCACACATGGAATCTGTTGGGAGACGACGAATTTAAACTTGCAGACTCGGAACTGTCCAGTATCCAGGACAATTATATTGGTGACCTGCCAACATTCGAGAGTTTCAAGTTTAACAACAAGTTCAACGACCAGTTGTTTGATGATGCAGAAGGAACCATCGACAATGTTAATAACAAGGTTACTGCTACAGCAGCAGTAATCGGCAAGCGCCTGATTCCAAGTTTCAAACTACCCGAAGGTGCAAATGCATACGTTGACGGAATCCAACAGATCAGCAAACAGACAAGTCATAGATTCGAGACTCCCATACAATACACCGTTGCTTACCCTAAAAACTACATATATCACACACGTAAGGTTCAAGACGAAATCTGGAGCACACCCGGAATCATTAACGAAGATGATAAATGGATACTCACAAAACTGAACCTCACCCCTGACAACTTCTCTACAGACTACCCCAGCTTCAACGCAAGTGAAGGAGTTGCAAGTCTTGTAGACAACAACATCAATACATGCTTCCACACAGGATGGGGCTCTGCACAGCCAACATGGCGCGCTAACGGATATTGGGGTGACGGGTATACCGTATGGCCATATCTGCAAATCGAGCCGGCAGAGTCCTTGGAGGCATTCAAATTCGGATACACCACACGAAACACTGACGACAAATATGCTCCTCTTGGATTCATCCTGCAGGCAAGCAACGACGGAACAAACTGGATAGACATCAAACACTACAAAAAAGAGACGGATGATATTCCCGATAAATTGGAAACCACATATTTGTCCAACGTCATACAATTGAAACAGCCATACAGCAAATTCCGCATACAACTAACAGCCTCAGGCAATAAGAATTACCTCGTGTTCAGCGAATTCGCCATGTACAAGGCCGAACCTAATCCAGACTATACCGGGATCAGCGAAGAGCCCGAACTGATTCAGCCTGCCATATATGATCATACATTCGTCCCCTTTGGCCGTACATACAAGGTAATTGTAGACTATCCAACAGACCACCCGACTACCCAGTATAGCGTACCACGCATTGATCTGACCATTAATTTCGGTGACGGAAACACATCATCAGCATGGGATGCCAGTCATTGGATTGGCATGAATGGCAAAGAAACATGGCACAATGCCACATTCACAATGGACGGAGCCGGCGTATGGGAGGATATCCCAGCAACGTCTATGAAAGTCAAGGGACGCGGAAATTCATCCTGGACACCTTCATATAACAGCAAGAATCCTTATCGCATGAAATTCCCCGAGAAAGTCAAGATGTGCGGACTAAGCGGAGGAAAGAACTGGGTCCTGCTGGCAAACAAGCTGACCGGCAGTATGACGACCAATGCCATAGCTATGAAGATTGCGGATCAGGTAGGTTCACTGGCATGTAACCACATCATCCCTGTAGAGTTGTACGTCAACGGCAACTATCGCGGCAGTTACAATCTGACAGAAAAGGTCGGTATTGCCAACAACAGCATTGACATAACAATTGACAAGAATGATCCCAAGTACGAAGGTTGGACAGATGACCAATTGTCGGAGGAGAAATTAGTTAAGGAAGCCAACGCATGTCTGCTGGAACTGGACACATATTATGACGAGACACACAAGTTCAAGACATTCCAATACAGCATAGCAACCAACATCAAATCTCCGGATTACGAAGAATCTGACGACAGACGCACGCTGACCGAGAATCAAATCAAGAACAGCTTTAACAAGGTAGCAACATTGCTGAAGAACGGTCCGACATATAATGCAGGCATTTATGAACGATATACAGACTATATAGATATGGATGCATGGGCACGCGCCTGGTTCGTTAATGACCTGACACGAAATCAGGAGTGCAAACACCCCAAGAGCTGGTATGTCTACAACGAAGATATCCAGAATGGAGCCTTGTGGCAATTCGGTCCAGTATGGGATTTTGACTGGGCGTTCGGTTACGACGGCACAAGTAAATACTATGTCTACAGTGCTGACACAGATATCCTTAATGGTTGTACAGCCAGTAACCTCGGCTATCCTTTCTTTGATGCATTACGCACATCTATACTGGCACAACAGGCATATTACAAGGTATGGAGACATTACGTAGACCACGACGGCCTGACTGACCTGCTAGAACACATTGATGACTATTACAATTACGCTCAGCCTTCACTGCAGCACAATGCAAGCCAGTGGAACGGAGAGGGCAACAACTATGCTACACAGACGACAAATGCCAAGAACTGGCTGACCACACGCTATAACTTTTTATGGAATAATCTGGCAAAATATGCTGACATCTACGAAGACGATATCATCAAGCCCGAAGATCCCGGTCAGCCTACTGATGTACAAAGTTTGATGAACGATCCGCAAGGTCCGAATAGGCTGGTAGATGTCTATACAATTAACGGCATACGCATACGCAGACAAGTACCATTGCTTAACAGCACGACCGGTTTGGCTCCTGGTTTGTATATCATCGAAGGCCGCAAGATTTCCGTAAGGTAATCCTGCCACGGGAGCACATATAACAAAATCTCCAGAAATGAACGACATTCACTCTGGAGATTTTTTATTGAAGCTAATCGTAAAATGACAATGTCAAATCAGCGTCATTCCCAATTTCTTGCATTCCCGACGCATTTCCTCCGGCCAGATACTGGACTGTGTCTCACCTATATGAGCCTTATGCAGAAGAACCATACATAAACGGCTCTGACCCAAACCACCACCAATACTCAGTGGCAATGTATCAGATAAAAGGCGACGGTGGAAATAAAGATTACGACGCTCTGTCTTTCCCTGAAGTTCCAACTGACGCTCCAAAGCCACTTTGTCAACACGAATACCCATTGAACTGAGTTCGATACTACGACCTAAAATAGGATACCAAATAAGCAAGTCACCATTCAAGCCATTGAAGCCATCCTCATTTGGACTGCTCCAGTCATCATAGTCCGGTGCACGCAAGTCATGCTCCCTGCCATCACTCAACTTGCCACCAATACCAATAATAAACACTGCTCCAAATTCCTGACATATCAAATCCTCACGCTCCTTGGGAGACCTGTCCGGGTACATACGTACAAGTTCTTCGCTATGGACAAAGTATACATCTTCTGGCAGGAATGCCTTTAGCTGGGGGTATGTTTCGCAAATATAGAACTCGGTACGTAGTATTGCGCTGTAGATTTTCTTAACGATGCGGCGCAGAAAAGCCAGGTTTCGCTGGTCGACAGTCATGGTACGTTCCCAATCCCACTGATCAACATACAGGGAATGAATATTATCCAGCTCTTCATCAGCACGTATGGCATTCATATCTGTGATAATGCCATATCCAGGTTGTATCTCATACTCAGCGAGAGTGACCCGCTTCCATTTTGCCAACGAGTGTACGACTTCGGCTATGCTTTCGTCCATATCCTTTATGGGGAACGAAACCGGACGCTCAATTCCATTCAGGTCATCATTCAATCCCAACCCACGCAACACAAACAATGGTGCTGTTACACGGCGCAAACGCAACTCTGTACTGAGGCTGTTAAGAAAAAAATCCTTAATCTTCTTGATTGCAAGCTCTGTTTGCTTCAAGTCAAGAGCAGGCTTATAATTTGCAGGTTTTAGTAGTTTACTCATGAATTTTACTATCAATTTGCCAGCAAAGATATATCTTTTTAATGAAAAATGTAATTATTACAGTATAATTTTTTATACTTTTGAAACGCTATTCAACAAAATATAACACTGAAAAATATGGCGAATACGGAATAATTCGTACATTTGCACGGCAAAACAAGACGAAACATACCATAATATTAATACTTACCTATTATGAAGACAAGCAAATTATGTATGATAGCTGCAACTGCTGTTCTGCTTATGGGCAGTTGTGCCAGCAAAAAGGACCTTCTTGCTGCACAAAGCAAGTTGGAAACATGCCAGAGCGACAACAACAATCTGCAGGTTGAATTGGCCAAGTACCAAGCTCAGAACAAGGCTCTGGAAAGCCAGATGGCAGAAAAGAATGCTACTATCACAGAGATGAAGGAAGGGATGAGAGTCATGCAGCAAACCCTGGATAACAGCATTAACCAAGGCGGTGCCAACATCAGCAAACTTGTTGATGAAATCAATGCAAGCAACAAATATATCAAGCAGTTGATTGATGCCAAGAGCAAGAGTGACAGTCTGAACCTGGCTCTCAGCAATCGTCTGACACGCTCGCTGAGCAAGGAGGAACTTAAGGATGTTGATGTACAGGTACTGAAGGGTGTGGTCTATATCAGTCTGAACGATAATATGCTCTACAAGAGCGGTAGTTATGAAATCAGCCCGGCTGCAAGCGAGACTCTGTCCAAAATTGCAAAGATAATCACAGACTATAGCGACTACGAAGTGCTTGTAGAGGGAAATACAGACAATGTACCTATCAGTAAGACTAACATTCGCAACAACTGGGATTTGAGTGCTCTACGCGCAAGTAGCGTCGTACAGGAACTCCAGAACAAGTACAATGTAAATCCCAAACGGCTGAGTGCAGCCGGTCGTGGAGAATACAACACCATTGCAGACAACAGTACTGCAGATGGCAGGGCACGCAACCGTCGTACACAGATTATCATCACTCCCAAACTGGATCAGTTCCTGGACTTAATCGACCAGGCTCCATCTGAAGAAATCAAATAATGAAGCACCTTTTGATATTACTCCTGCCGGCCATAATCCTGTCAGGATGCAAGGACAAGACCGTCCAGCAAGAAAATACGCCAAAGAAACAGGAAGGAGTACTTTCACGCAAAATGCCCGACCTGCACACAACTGACACATGTAATTCTAACGGACACAAATACGTTTATACTATAGACCGCATTTCCAATGACTCACTTGGATATGTGATTGACGAATTTGGGGATAAGTTCAGTGCAACCACACTTACTATAGGTGTAACACGTGACGGCAGCCATATGTTCAGTCACACATTTACAAAAGCCAGTTTCAAGGCTTACCTGACTGAGGAATTTCTGGACAACAGCATTGTAGATGGTTGCCGGTTCATCAAAGTAGATGGTGGCAATGTATATTTTGAACTTGCCGTCAGCTATCCCGACAGCGATATGAGTCAGCCGTTCCTGCTGACAATTGCGCCCAATGGCAGTTACAATTTATCAAAAGACGACAGTCTTTTTGAAGATGACGACTCAGACAGGGATGGTGTATAATCTGGAAGAAAATCTTAATATCAAACTAAACAGCGCTGCTTTGAAGGCAGTGCTGTTTGATATGGACGGTGTCCTGTTTGACAGCATGGGAAACCATGCCGAAGCATGGATAAGGGCCATGAAACAGCATGGGCTGTCAATGACCAGGGAAGATGTGTATATGAACGAAGGACGTACTGGCGAAGGCACAATAGATATCTTTACGCAACGCAATTGGGGGCGTGATGCCAATGAACAGGAAATATTGGCCATATACAAGACCAAAAGCGACATATTCAACACACTTCCTGCTGTGCAGCCAATGAGTGGCGCAGCAAATGTGCTGAACCATATACGAGAACGGGCAGTGATGCGAGTACTGGTAACAGGCAGCGGACAGTTATCACTTCTGGAACGACTTGAGAAAGCCTATCCTGGACATTTTAAAGAAGAATTAATGGTCACCGCCTTTGACGTAAAACATGGTAAGCCCAATCCCGAACCATACCTTATGGGCTTGGAAAAAGCCGGACACGCTTTAGGGCTTGGCACCCCACTACCTGCCAACCATGCCATTGTCGTTGAAAACGCACCGCTTGGAATACAAGCTGCAAAAGCAGCCGGAATCTTTTGTATCGCGGTCAACACTGGACCATTGGGAGACCATATCCTGTATGATGCAGGAGCAGACATAGTTCTGCCAAATATGGCTGAACTGGCATACAGACTAAAACAGACACACTAAAGGCCCGGAAATTCCGAGCCCTTAGTATTTTTTGCCAACCTATATTACAAGCGAGCTTTTATCTCCTCTGTTTCCTTTTCATAACCCGGTTTGCCTAACAATGCAAACATATTCTTCTTGTACGCCTCGACACCAGGCTGATCGAACGGATTGACCTTCAGCAACAGACCGCTTATACCACAACCTTTTTCAAACATATAGATTAACTGACCGATATTGTATTCATCTATACGGTCAATTGTAAACTTGATATTTGGGACACCACCGTCAACATGTGCAAGCTGAGTTCCCAACTCAGCCATCTTGTTGACTTCGTCCACGCGTCTGCCTGCAAGGAAATTTAGTCCATCCAGGTTTTCCTTGTCATTTGGCACGCGCAACTCATGATTTGGCTGTGCAACACTCAGCACAGTCTCGAAGATTGTGCGTTCACCATCCTGTATCCACTGTCCCATTGAATGCAGGTCTGTTGTCAAGTCAACACTGGCAGGGAAAATACCCTTGCCGTCCTTACCCTCACTTTCACCATACAACTGTTTCCACCACTCTCCCACATTATGCAGTTTAGGCTGATAGTTGGCAAGTATTTCAATTTTCTTTCCGCTCTGATACAAGGCATTACGTGTCGCAGCATACAAAGCAGCAGGATTCTGACGGAACGGCACGCTAAGGGATGTCTGCTCCTCCATATCCCGAGCTCCCTTGACCAATTCTGCAATATCAAAACCCGCCACGGCTATTGGCAACAGACCCACCGGTGTGAGCACGCTGAAGCGACCTCCTACATTGTCAGGAATAACAAATGAAGTATATCCCTCCTTGTCAGCTGTTGTACGTGCAGCGCCGCGCTTGGCATCTGTCACAGCTACGATAACCTTACGAGCCTCATCCTTACCACGCTGCTCTTCGCACATAGTTTTTAACAGACGGAAAGTCAAAGCTGTCTCGGTGGTTGTGCCACTCTTGCTGATATTGATTATACCAAATCGTACACCCTTCAGATACCCAATAAGCTCACTTAGATAATCCTCTCCTATGTTATTTCCAGCAAACAGGATTCGTGGATACTTGGTACTCTGCAGCCAGCCAAAGGAATTGCTCAACGCATCAATAACCATACGTGCACCCAGATAACTGCCACCTATACCAGCCACTACTACTGCATCACAATTTTCCTGCAGCGTCTTTGCACAAGCATTTACCTCGGCAATAAATTCAGGTGTGATACTACTGGGAAGATGCATCCAACCAAGGAAATCGTTACCTGCACAGGTACCGTCCTCCAATGACTTCTGTGCCTCTGCAACCCTGCTCTCAAAGGCACTGATTGCTGCATCACCCACAAATGATGATGCCTTTGTAATGTCAAGTGTTACCATTATTATTGTATATTAAATTATATTATCTAAAAGCCTCGCTCAGGAGTTTTATTTCTATACTTGGACTGATACGTTCGTACAATATATTATAGACGGCGTCTAGAATAGGCATATTAACGTGCAAATGGCGGTTGATGTCCTTCATACATTTAGTTCCAAAATATCCCTCAGCAATCATTTCCATCTCCAACTGTGCACTTTTAACACTGTATCCCTGTCCTATCATTGTACCGAACACACGGTTTCTTGAGAAATTGCTATAGCCGGTAACAAGCAGGTCACCTGTGTACACGCTGTCTATGATATTGCGGTCTGCCATCGGATACACCGTCTGGAGGAAGCGTTGCATCTCCTGAGCAGCATTGGCCATAAGGACTGCCTGAAAATTATCACCGTATTTCAAACCGTGACATATACCGGAGGCAATACTGTACACATTCTTCAGTACACTTGCATATTCAATGCCTATTACATCCTGGCTGACCTTGGTCTTGACATACTCACTACTGCCCAGATGAGATGCAAACTCCTCCGCCTTCTGGACATCCGCACAACCTATGGTCAAATACGTCAGACGGTTCAGAGCAACCTCCTCGGCATGACTGGGACCGCCTATAACTGCAAGATTCTCGTCCGGGACATTGTATATCTGATGAAAATACTCACTACAGATAAGGTTCTCGTCCGGTACGATACCCTTGATTGCAGTGACAATAAAATTATCACGCAAACGGCATTTCAGTTTCTTGAGATGTCCCTTCAAATATGGAGATGGGGTTACAAATACCAAAGTATGACAATTGGACACCACCTCGTTGATATCACTGGAGAAATGAATTCTGCTGACATCAAAGTGTACGCTGGTCAAGTATGCCGGATTATGACCCAGACGCTTGAAATCACTGATACGGTCGTCCCTACGCAGATACCACCATATCTCGTCTGTCTGCTCCAGCAACATCTTGGCTATAGCTGTTGCCCAACTACCACCTCCCAGCACTGCTATCTTTCCTATCATAGTTTTGCCGTTCAATGCGCACTATGCACGTTCCACAGTAATTTTACACAGTCCAAGCAGCAATCGTATCCTGACTTGGTTTCTCTATCTGGAGTTTGTATTTCTTAACGATTTCTATAATCTGCTGTTGCAACTTTGCCGGAGCAACACCCTGCAGTGTTGATACCAGATTATACCCTGCCTTGCGCAGAATGGGAATAATCTCGGCAGGAACCCCCTTTTCAATAAACAGTTCATCCTTGTCACGAGGAGCCTTCACCTCGGGTTTCATCTGTGGGAACAGCATAACCTCGCCAATAGCAAATTTACCTGTAAGCAACATTACCAGACGATCTATGCCAATACCTATACCAAATGTCGGAGGCATACCATACTGCAGAGCACGAAGAAAATCCTGATCAATAATCATAGCCTCGTCATCGCCCTTCTCAGATAGACGCATCTGCTCCTTAAAACGATTTTCCTGATCTATTGGATCATTCAACTCGCTATAGGCATTTGCCAGTTCCTTCCCGTTTACCATCAATTCAAAACGCTCTGTCAAACCAGGCTTACTACGGTGCATCTTGGTGAGAGGCGACATCTCCACTGGATAATCCATAATAAAAGTAGGCTGGATGAAATCACCCTCGCAAGTCTCACCGAATATCTCATCTATCAGCTTACCCTTACCCATCGTTTCGTCAACCTCAATATTCAACTTCACAGCGACCTCACGGATTTCTTCCTCACTCATAGGATACAAGTCATAACCTGTCTTTTCCTTAATGGCATCCAATATAGGAAGGCGGCGGAACGGAGCCTTGAATGATATGACCTTGCCGTCAATTTCCACCTCGGGCTTACCATTGACTGCGGTACAGATAGTTTCAAGCATCTTTTCTGTAAAGTCCATACCCCAATTCAGATCCTTGTAGCTGACATACAACTCCATACAAGTAAACTCAGGATTATGAGTCTTGTCCATGCCCTCGTTGCGGAAATTCTTGCCTATCTCATACACACCCTCGAAACCTCCTACAATCAAGCGTTTCAGATACAACTCCGTTGCAATACGCATGTACATATCCTGGTTCAGGGCATTAAAATGAGTCATGAATGGACGTGCACTCGCACCTCCGGCAATATTCTGCAATATTGGTGTATCAACCTCGGTATAACCAGCACCATCCAGTATATTACGCATGGTACGGACTATAGCAGCACGCTTAATGAATGTTTCCTTGACACCATCGTTCACAACCAGATCGACATAACGCTGACGATATCGTAACTCAGGATCATCAAACTTGTCATATACATTACCCTCAGCATCAGTCTTGACAATTGGCAGAGGCTTCAGACTCTTGCTCAGGACCTTTAATTCCATGCAATGAACACTTATCTCTCCTGTTTTCGTACGGAACACATAACCCTTTACACCTATAAAATCGCCCAGGTCCAGACACTTTTTGAAAACAACATTATACATATCCTTGTTTTCATCCGGGCATATGGCATCGCGCTGTACGTAAACCTGAATACGTCCTTTGCTATCTTGTAGCTCTGCAAACCCAGCCTTTCCCATAATACGACGGCCCATCATACGACCGGCAACACTGACCACAGGACTGTTTTCAGCAGAAGCTATTTCCCGGACATCATTCCCTTCCTCGTCCTTTCCAATCACCGGCAAATCTACAAAGGAAGCCACTATATCCGTACTCCACGCTGTCACCGGATATTCAGCTGCCGGATACGGTTCAATACCCATATCTCGCAGTGTCTGAAGATTATTTCTACGAACTATTTCCTGTTCACTCAGTTCCAAAATATTCATTTCAACAAAAAATTTATCTGTTTTCCACTATTTTTCAGTCATACATCTTTTATATCATTCCCGCAAGTTTCATATTATCCAATATGACCATTGCTGCCATTGCCTCGACGATAGGCACTGCCCGTGGCAGAACGCAGGCATCATGACGACCGCGCGCCCTTAATTTGACAGCATTGCCGTGTATATCGACTGTATCCTGCTCCATAAGCAAGGTAGCAACAGGCTTGAATGCAACCCTGAAGTATATATCCTGACCATTGCTTATTCCACCCTGGATTCCACCAGAGTTGTTCGTTTTAAACTCTGGCATCCGGTTTCGTGAAATTTCACCGTCACATGGTATAAGGATATCGTTCTGCTGTGAGCCACGTAGATTCATATTACCAAACCCCTGACCATATTCAAACCCCTTGGCAGCATTTATCGAAAGCATTGCGCTACCAAGCTGGGCGTGCAACTTTCTAAAACAAGGCTCGCCCAATCCTACTGGACAGCCCTGTATGACACATGCAATTACACCGCCAATAGTATCGCCCTCACCCTTTACCTCCATTATCAGGTCGGACATACGACGTGCAGTTTCCGCATCCGGACAACGGACATCATTGCTGTCCGTCTGCTCCAGGTCATAATCAGCATATGTTCCTGCAAGCACGACATCCCCTACCTGCTGAGTATAAGCACGTATCGAGATACCTTTCTGCCGCAACACCAGCATGGCAAAAGCACCGCCCACGACACGACTCACAGTTTCACGGGCCGAACTGCGTCCTCCACCCCGATGGTCACGTATGCCATACTTCATATAATACGTCAGATCCGCATGACTTGGGCGGAACAAATCCCTCAAATTGTCATAGTCCTGACTATGCTGGTTATTGTTACGAACCAAGAAACCAACAGGCTGACCCGTAGTACATCCGTCCATAACACCCGACAACACCTCAACCCGGTCATCCTCCCTGCGGGATGTCGTCAAACGACTCTGTCCGGGACGGCGGCGATCCAGTTGCTTCTGGATAAACTCCATATCAACAGCAACACCAGCCGGCATGCCATCGATAACACCACCGACCCCAAAACCATGACTTTCGCCAAAAGTAGTCAGTCTGAATATATTTCCGAAAGTATTCAAAACTCTTGCTTTTAATTTAGCAGCAACCGCCACCGCATCCGCCACAGTTGCCACCACATCCGCCACAACCGCCACAGCCTCCCTGCGAGTTGAGATAATCCTCAATCTCCTTGTTGGTAGCTATACGGTTTTCCAGAACCCTGCCCTGGAAAGTCAGATTCTTACCGGCCAAAGGATGATTCAGGTCCACGACAACAGTCTTGTCCGTAATACTGACTATTGTTCCGTTAAACTGCTCACCATCTGCATTACGCAACGGAACCACAGCACCCTCATACACATGTTCCGTATCCATTTTGCCTTCTACAAAGAAAGCCTCGGCCGGGATTTCCTGCACTCCCTCAGGAATATAAGGACCATATGCCTCATCCTCGCTCAACTCGATACGGAATTCCTGCCCATCCGTCAAAGGGGCAAGTTGCTGTTCCAGAGCATCAAGCACCATATTCATACCGCTGATAAAATCAAACGGCATATCATCACGCGTCTCCTCAATCATCTGTATGTCCTTACTCTCCCCCATCGGAGCATACAGCTTGTACTCTACCTTGATATATCTGTTTTCCATAAACTATAATATTCGCGCTACAAATATACACAATATAAATGACAAATACGGAACGGAGGCTTAAAAATAATCGATTGGCAAAACGAAAACGAATTTTTTTATATCTTTGCAAACGACAAATAAAACAACAAAATGAAAAAATACCTGTTTTTATTTTTGCCTGCAATCATATTCAGTATCATATCACATGCCCAGGAGTGCCCTAAACGTGAGTTCCGCGGAGCCTGGATACAATGCGTCAACGGCCAATGGATAGGTCTTGGACGCGACAGGATGCAACAGACACTCAGATACCAGCTTGACGAATTGCAAAAGGACGGGATAAACGCAATCATGTTTCAGGTGCGCGCAGAAGGAGATGCACTGTACCAGAGCAACATCGAGCCATGGAGTCGCTATCTTACCGGCCGCCAGGGACAAGCACCCGAAGCACGATGGGATCCATTGCAATGGATGATAGAAGAATGTCACAAGCGCGGAATGGAATGTCACGCATGGATAAACCCCTTCCGGGCAAAGACTAAATTTACACACGAACTGGCATATAACCACCCTGCCATACTACATCCCGAGCGTTTCATCGAATACGATGGATTACTAATCTTCGACCCCGGTCTGCCGGAAAATAGGGAATACATCTACAGCGTCTGCGTTGACATTGTCAACAGATATGATATTGACGGTCTGCACATGGACGACTATTTCTATCCCTATCCTGTCAAGGGCCTGCCCTTCCACGACGAAGCCTCGTATGCAAGATATGGCAAAGGAATGTCACTCGACGACTGGCGTCGCGAAAACGTAAACACCTTTATCCGCGAACTTCACCACATCCTGCGTCAGGCAAAGCCATGGTGCAAGTTTGGAGTAAGCCCCTTTGGCATATATCACAATGAGCGAAACGGCTCAGCAATACCAGGCTCTGACACAAACGGCACACAGAACTACGATGACCTGTATGCAGACATCCTGTTATGGCTCAAAAAAGGATGGGTTGACTACAATCTGCCCCAAATTTACTGGGAAATAGGCAACAAGGCGGCAGATTACGACAAATTGATTCGCTGGTGGAGCCGCTACACATACAACCGTCCGTTATATATCGGACAAGATGTCGAGCGCACCGTAAAGTACCCTGATTTGCAAGATGCAAACAGTCATCAGATGCGAGCAAAGTACGCACTGCAGCGCACCTTGCCAGGCATATCCGGATCATGTCAATGGTATGCCAAAGCCGTAGTTGACAACCCAGGTAATTACGGCACAATGCTAAAAATGGTATATCACCGCTACCCAGCCCTGCAGCCCCAAATGAAGTGGATAGACAAGAAATCCCCTGGCAAGCCACGTAATATTGCCATCGAAGCAGGAATCCAAGGACCAGTCATAACATGGGATGCACCAAAAGCCAGAAAAGAGATGGACAGAGCAATTTGGTATGCAATATACCGAAGTGACGAATATGGGAAACTGGACATTAGGAATAGTCACCACCTGATTGCCATCACTCGCGATTGTCACTATACACTGCCACCCGACGCAAAGGGTCACACATACATCATAACCGCATTGGACCATATGCAAAACGAAAGCAAGGCCGTAAAAGTAAAGCTATAGCTATGACCTACACAACACTTCGTAAAGGATGAAACGAATACTATTATTAGCACTCTCAGCCCAACTGCTTGTTGGAAGTGCTTTTTCGTGGGGGAACAAAGGACATGACGTAACCTGTGCAATTGCAACAAGACATCTGAACAAGAAATCACAATCTGCCGTCACATCACTTTTGGACGGCAAGAGCCTAATATACTACGCTGCATGGATGGACCAGGCAAGCAACAACATTCAGAAGTACCTGCACACCAAGTACTGGCATTACAAGAACATTGATGCGGACGAAACGTTCGACAATGCAAGACTTAGTCCCAAGGGCGATATTCTGACAGCCATTGACAAACAGATTGCAATACTCAAGGATACCAAGGCAACACGCGATGAAAAATCCCTGGCTTTGAAATTCCTGATACACCTGATTGGTGACCTTCACCAACCCCTACATTTGGGACACCTGAGTGACCGTGGCGGCAATACCTGGAAAATCACATTCTTCCATAGAGATACCGACCTGCATACCGCATGGGATTCATTTTTGGTAGAAGCCATACATGACTGGAGCCATACAGAATGGGCTCAGGAGCTGGATAAGCCCAATACCTGCGACATCAATTCAGTGCAGTCAGGCACCCCCCGGGACTGGGCATACGAAAGTTACGTTATAGCCCAACAAATTTACCAGGACACCCCCCCGGACAGCAACATATCCTACGCATACATCCTGGCATGGACACCGGTTGTCGAAAAACAGTTCCTGCGCGGAGGACTGCGTCTGGCAAAAATTTTAAACGACATTTTCAAGTAACACCTATTAGCCCTAACCACGGGTATGAGCGAAAAAATATACATAAAAGGCTCGCGCGTAAACAATCTCAAAAACATCAATCTGGAGATTCCGCGCAACAAACTGATTGTCATCACAGGCGTATCAGGCTCTGGCAAATCATCACTGGCGTTTGATACACTATATGCCGAGGGACAACGCCGCTATGTCGAAAGCCTGTCCAGTTATGCCCGACAGTTTTTGGGACGGATGAGCAAACCAGAATGTGACCTCATCACAGGAATTCCGCCCGCTATTGCCATCGAGCAAAAAGTAACGACACGCAACCCTCGCAGTACAGTCGGCACCAGTACCGAAATATACGAGTACCTGCGTCTCCTGTATGCACGCATCGGACGGACATACAGCCCTGTCAGTGGTGATGAAGTCAAATGCCAGAATGCAGAAGACGTCATAGACTGTGTGCGCAGCTACCGTGAGGGCACACGGTTTATGGTAATGACCCGGGCAGATATCAAAAACAGCAATTTAAACGATGCTCTGAATAAATATCTGAAACAAGGTTTTGCGCGAATTGAAATCAACGGCGAAATCCGGCTAATCGAGGACGTGATAGCCGATGGGGCACTTACCTCCAAGCCGGGACTGAGCGATACAGATGACATATACCTGATTATTGACCGTCTGAGCGTAAAAAACGACAATGATTCCACTGCCCGGCTGACAGACTCGGTCGAAACAGCATTCTACGAAGGCGATGGCGAAATGATGCTACGATTCCTACCGGCAGGAATCCTGCACACCTTCTCAAGCAGATTCGAATCAGACGGCATAACCTTCCAAAAACCCAGCGACCAGATGTTCGCATTCAACTCACCCTTGGGGGCATGTCCCGAATGCGAAGGATACGGAAAAATCATAGGCATTGACGAGAAACTTGTCATCCCAAATTCAGCCCTGTCACTGTACGAGGGGTGTGTACAATGCTGGCGTGGCGAGAAAATGGGAGAATGGAAAAGCTGGTTTATCCGTTTCAATAGCGAACGCGGATTTCCCATACACAAACCATATTACAAGCTTACCCGCGAAGAAAAGGACTGGCTGTGGCATGGGAGTCCATTTGGATTGAATCCTGCGTCCAAAGATGTAAAAAGTATCAAAATACCCGATTCCTGGACATTAAGCACCGAAGAAAAAGAATGGGGATTACTCAGCATAGACGCATTCTTTGACATGCTCAAGGCCGGGCAGTACAAAATCCAAAACCGCGTGATGCTTGCGCGATATCGAGGCAAGACCACCTGCCCCACCTGTATGGGACGTAGGCTGCGCAAGGAAGCCGAATATGTACGCATTGCAGGAAAAACCATCACCGATTTGGTACAGATGCCCATAAGCGACCTGCAGGAATGGTTTGACAGGCTGCAATTAGACCAACATGAAAACGAGATTGCAAAACGCCTGCTGACCGAAATCCGGTCCAGACTCAAATTCCTGATGGATGTAGGCCTGCCCTACCTCACATTAAACAGGCCAAGCAACAGTCTGTCAGGCGGTGAAAGCCAACGCATAAACCTTGCCACATCATTAGGTAGCGCACTGGTTGGCAGCATGTACATTCTGGACGAACCCAGCATAGGACTACACAGCCGCGATACCGAACGTCTTATACATGTACTAAAACAATTGCGAGACTTAGGCAATACCGTTATTGTAGTAGAACATGATGAAGAAATAATGCGCGCCGCAGATTGGATTATCGACATCGGGCCCAATGCCGGCAGGCTTGGAGGCGAGGTCATATTCAACGAGCCCATAGAGAACATCAAATCACCTAACCGTCTCAACAACACCGATTCGCACACCATAAAATACCTGTCCGGTGCCGAGACCATCGATGTTCCGCCATCATCCCGTCCATGGAACCGCTATATCGAAATCAAGGGAGCCCGCGCCAATAACCTGAAAGGCATTGACGTGCAGTTCCCACTGAATATAATGACCTGCGTGACAGGTGTCAGCGGTTCGGGCAAGAGCAGTCTGGTACGTGACATCCTGTACAATGCGATGAAACGCGAATTGGACCAGGTTGCAGACCGCCCCGGTGAATTTGCATCAATCCAGGGCGATTTGGATGCCATTCAGGCAGTAGAGTTCGTAGATCAGAATCCCATCGGCAAAAGCACCAGGTCAAATCCAGTAACATACATCAAGGCATGGGACGAAATACGCAAGCTCTTCGCAGCCCAAGCACTTAGCCAGCAAATGGGATTCACCGCAGCATACTTCAGTTTCAACACAGACGGAGGCAGATGCGAGGAATGCAAGGGCGAAGGGACGGTGACCGTAGAAATGCAATTCATGGCAGACCTGGTTCTGGAATGCGAATCATGCCACGGTCAACGTTTCAAGCAGGATATCCTGGAAGTACGCTTCCACGAAAAAAATGTGTACGACATACTGGAGATGACCGTGAACCAAGCCATCGAATTCTTTCAAGAACACGGCGAAAACAGAATCGTAC
The DNA here is from genome assembly GCA_002450165.1 of Prevotellaceae bacterium UBA6974. GTDB lineage: Bacteria > Bacteroidota > Bacteroidia > Bacteroidales > Bacteroidaceae > Physcousia. The sequence continues at coordinate 109,738 of DJYQ01000048.1, forward strand.
GCCTGCTAAAGCCACTGCAGGACGTAGGACTGGGATACATCAAGCTGGGGCAAAGCAGTAGCACCCTCTCCGGAGGCGAAAACCAACGCGTCAAACTCGCATACTATTTAGGAATGGAGAAACACGTCCCGACAATGTTTATCTTTGACGAACCCACAACCGGCCTGCATTTTCACGACATCAAGAAACTTCTCGCCAGTTTTGACTCACTTATAGACCGCGGACACACCATCGTAATCATCGAGCATAATCTTGAGGTCATAAAGTGCGCCGATTGGATAATTGACCTGGGGCGCGAAGGCGGAGAAGAAGGCGGCAACCTGATTGGTACAGGCACACCCAAAGAAATAGCCCGCATAGCTGATAGCTACACGGGCAGATTCCTAAAGTCAAAATTATAAGACTAAGCCTCGCTAAACTCGTCCTTGCCTACACCACACAACGGGCACACAAAATCCTCGGGAAGATCCTCAAAGGCAGTACCTGGCTCAATCCCGTTTTCAGGGTCGCCCACAGCTGGATCATACTCCCAGCCACAAACATCACATACATACTTTTTCATAACAATCAACATTTATACATCCCTAAGACGCAGTTATTACCATTAACTATTACTTCTTCTTTTTATTGTAGTAGAGTCCCACACCAATTTTCAGACCGAAGTTAGTACCATACTTAATCTCATTAAGTCCCAGGTCGCAATATATTGCAGGTTCAAGACTGATATAATGATTCAGATAGAAAGTATAACCCACCTGCGGGCACAGCTGAATATAGTCACAACCAGCACCTGCATGTTCATACTGCAGTCCACCACCCAGATTCAGACCATTTTTCTTAAAACTATAACGGAACAAAGCCTGAATTGCAGCAAAATTGGCATCACCCTGATGACGATAGCCAAGACGACCGCCTACCATCCAGTTGTCAGCGACGAAATAGCCGTATCCTGCGCCAATGCCAAAACTGAACTTGTTCTTCTCATAGCCAAAGCCCAGACCGGAAAGACTTGCCTCCCCATAATGTGTACCCTTCTCAAACTGAGCACTTGCACCCAGCGTGAATACTGCAAGAAGCAGTGTAACAACAAACTTTTTCATAATCATTTTCAGTTCTTGTTAATAATTATTTTATATCATGTTTCTTCCTTGATTCCACGAGCACATACAATGCACCCAATACAAGCGCAACCGAAACACCCGAAACCAGGGCAGCCTCAAGCGACATGCGCAACCCCTCGGGAGCAACGATAATATAACTCACACACACAACCGTCATGAACATGGCCGGCACCAGCGTCATGCACGCCATCAACGCCCCCCTGTTATTCCTGAGCCATACCGTAGCAGTCCACAGCATCACTGTTGCCATCGTCTGGTTTGTCCATGCAAAGTATCTCCACAGCACATCAAACTCCATAAACATCAACGCCGCAGCGATGACAAACATAGGCAGGCACAACATCAGACGCCTCTCAAAAGACTTTTGGCTGATACCTATGAAATCAGCCAAAATCAACCTGGCACTGCGGAATGCCGTATCACCGCTGGTAATCGGAGCCGCCACTACGCCCAAGACTGCCAATATTGCCCCTATTACCCCCAGCCATGACGTGCTTATCTCTTTTACCACCAAAGCAGGATTACCCAATGCAGCCAGTTTCTCGTATGCAGTCTGTCCAGCCTCGCCAGGAAGGCTGTCAGCAAACTTCACGGCTGCAGCAGCCCATATCAGAGCCACCACACCCTCGGTTATCATTGCACCGTAGAAAATAGGACGCCCATACTTCTCATTCGTCATACAGCGTGACATCAAGGGACACTGCGTTCCATGAAAACCACTTATAGCGCCACATGCAATCGTCACGCACAGCATTGGAAATATCGGCAACCCCTTGGGATGATGACTTACGAAAGGATCATCCGTCAGTTCTGGCAAATAGCCTCCCTTGGCAAAAATGCAGTACCCAATCCCCAGCGCCATGACCAGCAAGGCAGTCCCGAACAACGGATAAATCCTACCGATAAGCTTGTCAATAGGCAGAAGCGTAGCCAGTATATAGTAAAGGAATATCACAATTATCCAAAACACATGTCCCCACAGGAATCCACGGTCAGGAGTCATATTATCCAGAAGCGAAGCAGGTGTTATAACAAACACAGTCCCCACCAGCACCAGCAATATCAGAGAAGCAACACCCACAACATAATGCATCGGCTGCCCCAGATTGGCACCAACGATTTCAGGCAACGACGCTCCACCCTGCCGGACACATATCATTCCGCACATATAATCATGCACCGCACCGGCAAAAATACAACCCAGCACAATCCACAGATAAGCCGCAGGTCCGTACAGGATACCCATTATAGCGCCAAAGATAGGACCCGTTCCGGCAATATTCAGAAACTGAATGAGATACACCCTCCATGCACTCAACGGCATGTAATCCACGTCATCCTCCTTCACGTCACAAGGCATGCGACGCCCACTGTCCGGACGGAAAGCCTTTTCCACCAGCATTCCGTACAGGAAATAGCCTGCCAACAGGCACGCCAAAGCTATGGTAAATGTCAACATCTTCTTCTATTATATATCAAAAAAGCAACGGCAACAAATGCCGTAAATGTCATACCTATTGCATATCCAGTCCCCACATCCAGTCCAAAGCCATTCCCCCTGTCAATCAGAATAAAGCATGAACTCACTGCACACATGAATACGCCAGGCACAAAACTTATCAGCCACGCCCACGACGAAGCACCGGGCCTATGCCCCAGATAATGTGCAATCGTCAGGAAAGTAAACGAGGCAAGCACTTGGTTCAGCCAACTCACATATAGCCACAGCACCTTGAACGAGCCTATGCTGATCATTGCTATTGCTATTGCAAACAAAGGCAGCGACAACAACAGGCGACGGACGACGGACCTCTGGGCATAGTGCGAGAAATCCGCACAAATCAGCCTTGCAGCACGGAAGGCACTTCCGCCCGTACTCATTGGGGCAGCCACTATACCCAGCACAGCAAGTATTAGCCCCAGCCTGCCAAGCCAGTCATTGCATATCATGTTCACGACAAGGGCGGGATTCATTCTGACCTCCGTCACGCCATCGTTACCGACCGTATGCGTCATAGCATAATATAACTTCTCATAAGGCGTATTCAGCACAGATGCCCCCTGACCATATAAAGCCACCATATCCAGGGTATCGACGAACTTGATTGCTGCAGCAGCCCATATCAGGGCGATGACACCCTCCGTCACCATTGCACCATAGAAACACCTCAATCCATATCTCTCATTCTTTATACAACGCGCCATCATTGGCGACTGCGTAGCATGGAATCCGCTAACTGCACCACAGGCAATCGTGATGAACAACGCAGGAAACAGCGGTGTTCCTGCCGGATCCAATGACATCGGGTAATGGTCAGCAAATGCCGAAGCCAGTCCGGGAATCTCGCCATCATTTGTAAATATCCCCACCCCGACCAACAATGCCATCAGCAATAATGCCACGCCAAAGACCGGATAGATATTACCCATAATCTTGCTGACCGAGAATACCGTCACGCACACATAGAACAGCATCATGGCAACAACCCAATAGACATAGGTTCCCTGGATACCCACCGTCTGCAACGTCAAGGTATCCATCAGACCAGCCGGAATCAATGTAAAGCTTGCCCCCACGCACAGCATCAGCACCAGACTCACAATCCTCATCACCAGACGGCACCCACTCCCCAGTTCGTCACCGATAATCTCGGGAAGCGACGCACCATTACGTCTCAAGCTTATCATTCCGGCCATATAGTCATGCATTGCACCTCCCAGCAGACAGCCAAACACAATCCACAGGAAAGCCGCAGGACCATACAATATACCCATCAGCGCACCGAATATAGGTCCCGTACCCGCAATATTCAGAAACTGCACCGTATATACCTTCCACGTAGGCATCGGGATATAGTCCGCACCGTCAGCATTGGTATAGCACGGCGTCCTTCGCCCCGCATCAGGACCAAAGACACGCTCCACGAAACTCCCATATATAAAATAGCCGGCAACAAGTATCGCCAATGCCAAAACAAATGTGCTCATCTTAAATTCTGCGAACTACACTATTCACGGACAAAGATACGATTAAGTTTCCAAAAACGCAAATAAAATTTGGAAAATCACTCGCAAAGTAATACCTTTGTAGGCATGAGGCTGTTGTTCATTATCCTTTTTGCACTTGCATATTCAAGCGACGCCACAGTCCGCGCCAATCCCAAGCACGAGATACGCGCCGTCTGGTACACCACACTTATGGGGCTGGACTGGCCACGGACACAGGCCACTGACCAGGCAACGATGGAAATCCAGAAACAGGAGCTGTGCCGCGATCTGGACCGTCTGCAGAAAGACGGTATCAATCTCATCTACCTGCAAACTCGCACGCGCGGGGCAGTCATATACCCATCTGCTATCGAGCCCATAGACGCCATCTTTGCCGGCAAATACGGCAAGTCACCCGGATACGACCCACTCGCCTTTGCCATTGAGCAATGTCACCGTCGCGGGATTGAATGCCACGCCTGGATTGTGACAATACCATACGTCAAGACAGAAACAGCACGCAAGCTCGGCAAACATTCCCTTGTCCATACTAACCCCGGACTGCTGTTCAGACAGAACGACATGTACTACCTGGACCCTGCCAGTGAGGAAACCGAACAATACCTTAGCCGCATCTGTCAGGAAATCGCACACAACTACGACGTGGACGGCATCCACTTCGACTACATACGCTACCCCGAGAACACGCCCAGCAACAGACAACAATGGCGTCGCGACAACATCACCCGCATAGTACGCAAGCTATACAACACCATAAAAGCCGAAAAAGCCTGGCTACGCATATCATGCAGCCCCGTAGGCAAATACTACGACGTCAGCCGCTACCCCTCGCGCGGATGGAACGCCTACGACACCGTGTTTCAGGATGCCGTATCATGGATGCACCAGGGAATCATGGACATGATTTCCCCCATGATGTACTTCAAGGGAGACCACTTCTACCCATTCTGCGCAGACTGGCAGGAACAATGCAACAGCAAGCTGGTAGCACCGGGATTAGGCATATATTTCCTGCACCCCAACGAAAGAAACTGGGACCTGACCGACGTCACCCGCGAACTTTGCTACATACGCAGCCAGGGGATGTCTGGAGCAGCATTCTTCCGTGCACGCTTCCTGCTGGATGACGTCAAGGGGCTCGAGACATGGATACGCAACTTCTACTACACCACCCCCGCAATCATTCCACCGCTTACAACAGAACAACAGGCAGTCAACAGCAACCCCAATGCTCCATCAAGAGCCAAACGCTACGTCCTGTACGCCTCCACAGACTATCCCGTAGATACAACCAATCCACATAACCTGGTCCGCGTCTATTGGGGCCAAGTACAATGGGACGAACTTACCAGACGCCTGTGGGGTATGCACCTGGCAGTGACAGAGCTGGACGATTACGGAAACGAATCCGAACCCCGTGACCTGACCCCCGCCCCACGCAGAACTCAGTACAAATTTACCATACGATGAAGAGAATCATATTCATACTGCTCATCCTCATTCCCCACCTCGAAAGCAAGGCACAGTTCAACGAACTGATACGCTCCACACCCGAAGCCGAAGGCATAGCATCACGTTACGTCAAACAGTTTCTGGACACCCTGCAGACATTCAGAAGCATGCAGATTCACTCCTGCATCATAGTCAGGCACGGCCGCGTAATCGCAGAAATGTACCCCACTCCCTGGAAAAAAGGGAACAGCCACGCCCTCTATTCAGCATCCAAGACCTTCACTGCAGCCGCCATAGGCATGTGCATAAGCGACAGCCTCATCACACTAAACGACAGCATCTGCAAGTATCTGGGCGAATATTACCCCGAAGAGCCAAACGACACCATTCAGGCCATCACCGTCCGCGACTTGCTCACGATGCAGAGCGGCCTGCCTGTAGATACCAGGATGCGCACCGTCGAAACCCAATGGTTACGCTTCTATCTGGCACAGAAGCCCAAAGACATGCCCGGCGTACTGTGGGCATACGACAGCATCGTAACATATATGCTGTCGGCAATCGTACAAAAAGTAACCGGCATGAAACTGATGGATTTCCTGCGCATACGGCTCTTCATTCCCCTGCACATCACCCAGGTAGCATGGGAAGAAAGCCCCGAGGGCATAACCTGCGGAGGATGGGGGCTGTACATGCAGCCCGAATCCATGGCCAAGTTCGGCCTGCTGCTCCTGCGCGGCGGCGTTTGGAACGGAGTCCGAATCATAGACAGGGAATGGGTTGGCGAAATGATGAAACCCCAAAGCGTAACCGGCAAATACGGATATCAGATGTGGCAGGGCAACTATCATGGATGGACCGAAGCCAACGGAGCATACGGCCAGTACATCGACATCATCCCCGACAAGGATCTGGTCGTCGTCATCACCGCCTGCAACTACCAAGGCATTCCACACCAGAAACTCATCAAGACAATCCTGGCATCACACTGCCAGAAGAAACCCGTTGCCATAGTGTATCGCAAGCTATACAGGAAAGTCAACGGGCGCACCGTCAAGACCTACCAGTTAGCCAGCGACCTGGACATCCTGCGCGAGGCACAGAAGAAATACTCCATCCCAACCGTCCAGGGCAACGCCTACAGCCACGTATGTATCCGCAATACCAATGTTCAGCTTGCCCCCAATGTCCTGGGATGGCAAAACGTCATCATCAAGCCGTCAATAAACGGACTCAGTCTGGAAGTCACCGATACCGACAACAAAAACTACACCCTGGTACTGGGGAACAAGAAATGGACCGAGAATACCATCAACGGTCTGCCATACAACCCGCGGCCATTTCTAAACAACTTCAGCAATCTGCCGCAAAACTGGAAAGTCGCCGGCTGCTACGGGTGGAGCAACGATGGAATACTGAACATACGCCTGTGCTACACCAACTGGTTCTCTGGTGCAGACATCAGCATCAAGATATCCAGTGCAGCAGTTACATTCACCGTCAAGCCGACCGACTCCAGCAAACGCATTGTAACCACGGGATGGATCAGGAACTGACTACCTACCGGCGCATGAACACGAAATGAGCGGGAATGTCACCCGTCCTCACATCCCACAGCCTCACCCCCTCGGGCGAAAAGCAATACAATCTGCCGGGATTGACATAGTCCCGTGCATCAGCAACCAATATCTGCCCGTTTTCCGGATTGACAGCAACCGAATACGGACGCCTTATCCTGCTGTCAGTCCCGTCGGTAATGAATTTCGTGCTCACCAGACTGTGCGTGCGGACATTGACAATACCGTATGTCGTAGTCGTTTCCTGCGTCACATAGTTGAACTCACTTCCCACTATATACAGCGAGTCACCGCACAACGTCATTGCACTGGCAGCCACATGTCCGCCTGCAGGCGTCCGCAGTTCGTTGACGGCAGCCACACTTCCCGGGCGGTCTATCCAATACAGCGCTGCAGACATGTCATAATAGTCCCCACGGGACGAAACCCACAACTGCCCAAATCTGTCGGCAACCACATACTGCAGGTTCACCGCAACCGGAATACGGCGTTCCTCGGTCATTGACGACAGGTTAACCACCGACACCGTCCTCTCGTAATTATTCACCATATACCCACCGCTGTTACAAACATAGGCATATCCGTCCATTATCGCAATACCGTCAGGCTGATAACCCACCAGACAAGTGCCCGTAACCTGCAATGTTGCCGTATCTACACGAGCCACGTAGCCCAACTGCTTGTAGTTGTCATCTATCTGCACCGGCCCAGCATAGCTCGTAATGTAAGCATAAGGCCCGTCAAAAGCAACATAGCGGCAGTTCGGAATCTCGACCTGCCCTATACGCCTGGCAGTCGCCGCATCCATCACCTCGACCTTGTTGCTGCAGTTAATCACAGCCCACAGCCTGCTCCCATATACCTGCAAGTCGTTGCCGACGTCACCCAATTCCTTCACCACATCGGGATTGGCATTACCATATATGTTACGAGTATATGTCGCACTTGTATAGTCATAGAAATCCAACGTACACTTGTTCGATCCCATATTACCCTCGTTCAGCAGATAGAACCCAGTAACAGGCCCTTGGACAATCTTACCTGCAGACTCCGACTCTGTCGGCCATACAATCACCTCCTGACGGCACGACACCATCAGGACAAGAATCACACAGACTATGAACCACACCCGTACCTTTTTCATAACTCAACCCTGATACTACCCCTCCAGTTACGCCCCGGCATCGGATAATTGGGCACGACATCATACTGCTGGTCAAACACATTGTTGCACTCCAGCGTAAACGTCATGCTTCTGAACCATTTTCCAATCCCGGGACACACCCCCCTGTCCAACGTATAGCCCAAGCTCAGGTCATGCGTGTACCACGGCTGCTCGTAGTTTTCCCTGATATTCGAGCTCGCATGATACCTCTCGCCCACATACACGAACGCATAGTTCAGCGACAGCCCCTTCCACCTCAGGTTCCCCGTAGCCGAGCCGCTGTGCCACGGGATATAGGCAATCTGTCCGCCATAGGTACCGTAATACGGATCATCGTCCGACGGGTCTGTCCTGTCCTGGGCGCTCTGATACGTATAATTCGCACACAGCACCAGACTCCAGTCCCTACACCACCGCATTACCGTCTGCGCCGTAGTCTCGACACCCAGTATCCGCACCTTGCCCACGTTCATCATCATCCAGCGGTACTGTCCGCTGCCCCTGGGCACCGCAATAATTTTGTTATCCACCCTGTTGTAATACCCGTCAGCCTTGAACTCCACATGACGGAACACACCCCGCATCCAGTCATGCTGGTAAATCAGGCCCAGGTCCAGCTGCTGCGTATTCTCAGGCTTCAGGCTCGTATTGCCCACCTCGGTATAATACAGGTCATTGAAAGTCGGCAGGCGGAAAATCTTCTTGTAGAAGAAACGCAGCGACAGATCCCTGTTGTCCCTGATGGGATTGTACGAGATATAGACAGCAGGAGTCCACCTACTCAGCGCATCCCGCACCCTGGACTGCGCCACCGTAGTCCTGTCCCAGACATTTGTCCCCAACAGACTTGCCATAGCACGAAAACGCCGCCACTGATACTGCGTGGCAAACGCCACCAGAAGCGTATGACGGCTGGGATGTACGAAATTGACCAGATTGGCATCCAGCGCATTGTACTGATAGTCAGCCGACACATTCAGCTCCCAGTGCGGCAGCAATTCAATATTATGAGCCGTACTCAGATACAACTCGTCCTGGCGGAACCTGTTGTCAATCAGCATTGTCGTCTCGTCGGGATTCAGATATCTCATCCAGTCATGTGCATACTTGCCCGAAAGCTGGAACTTGTACCGCTCGCTCACATGCTTTGTCCAACTACCCTGCGCAAAGAAATTCCGGTCCCACTGACGCTGAGCAAACCGCCACACATTGTTCACGATAGCCCCAGGAATTCCACGGTTACTGTCGTAATAATACACCTTGGCATTCCACGTCCCATCATCAGTATTGCCAAACACCGCCCCCTCGATACGGAAGCTGCGCAAGTCACCATTCTGCCTCACCGCAGTCGTATCCCACGCAACCGTCCCCGAGGGCAGGACACGACGGTATCTGAACCTATATTTCCCGTCAGCCCCCGTATAATCAGCACTCAAACTGGTCGATATCCTCCTGTTCCACCTCTGTTCCCATACCACCGTAGGACTTATCAGACCAAAACTGCCCCCCTTCAGCACGACACGCAGATTATAGTTCCTCCCCTCCTCAAACCGCGGACGACGCGTACGTATATACACCGACCCACTGGTGCCGAAATCCCTGGCAGGCTGGAAAATCTGCGCCTTCTGACCGTTGTACAGCGCAATCTCCTCGATATTCTCCATCGAGAAACGCCCCAGGTCAACCAGCCCATTCTGCGCATTTCCCAACTGTATCCCGTCATAGAACACCCCCATGTGGTTAGTTCCCATGCTACGCACGTCCACCGTCTTCAGGCCACCCACCCCGCCATAGTCCTTAATCTGTACGCCGCTGAAATAACGCAACGCATCCGCAACCGACTGCGAGCGCAACGATTCCAGCCGCACCCCGCTCAGCCGCTGGCTGGGCACAATCTCGTCCCTCTGCCTGCCATATACCGTTACCTCGTGCATATCACTGTTCATAACCACAGAATCCCTCTCCTGAGCAAGCGTCAGAAGAGGAACTCCAAATGCCATTATCAACAGTTTCAGCGCCTTCATCTCAAGTCGAAACCTCCTATTTGTTTTTCCTTTGAGACGGACGGTTGGCCCTCCTAGTACGGATATCAGCCTTCTTCCTGGCCGCCCCGCTTCCATGAGCACCCGTTATGTACTGTTTCTTTTTGGCCTTCGTCCTCACCTTCGGGTCATCCTTCCTGTCCTTCTTGGGACCACCCTTGAAGGTGATTCCGCTCATTATAACCAGGTCTATATCGTCACCGCCAAAACTACCCATACATCCGCAATATTAATGATGGAACAGACGCACACCCGTAAACGCCATTGCGATGCCGTATTTGTCACACGTCTCGATAACATGGTCGTCACGCACACTGCCGCCAGCCTGCGCAACATACTTCACGCCCGACTTGTAGGCACGCTCGATATTGTCACCAAACGGGAAGAAGGCATCACTACCCAACGCAACATCCCTGTTCTGTGCCAGCCACTCACGCATCTCGTCAGCCGACAGAGGCTCAGGCCTCCGTGTAAAGAACTTCTGCCACTCTCCCTCGCGCAACACATCCTCACGCTCGGGACCAATGTATATGTCAATCGTATTGTCACGGTCAGCACGGCGGATACCCGGCACAAACGGCAACGACATCACCTTCGGATGCTGGCGCAGCCACCATATATCAGCCTTGCTGCCAGCCAGACGCGTACAGTGGATACGGCTCTGCTGACCAGCCCCAATGCCTATGGCCTGACCGTCCTTCACATAGCAGACACTGTTAGACTGCGTATATTTCAATATAATCAGCGATATTATCAAGTCACGCTTAGCCTCGGCAGGAAAGTTTTTGTTCCTCGTCGGGATATTCTCGAACAGAGCATCGTCCGCCAGGTTTATCTCATTACGCCCCTGCTCGAACGTAACCCCGAAACACTGCTTGCGCTCCACCGGAGCAGGACGGTATTCCGGATCAATCCTGATAACATTGTATGTACCCTTGCGCTTGGCCTTCAGCACCTCCAACGCCTCGGGCGTGTATCCCGGAGCAATCACACCGTCCGACACCTCGCGGTTGATAAGCCTAGCCGTTGACTCGTCGCACTCGTCACTCAGCGCAATGAAATCACCATACGACGACATACGGTCAGCACCCCTGGCTCGAGCATAGGCACAAGCAATCGGACTCAGCGGCAGCGGAGCGTCATCGACAAAATATATACGCTTCAGCGTATCACTCAACGGCAAACCCACAGCCGCACCCGCAGGACTCACATGCTTGAAACTGGCTGCCGCCGGCAACCCCGTAGCCTGTTTCAGTTCCCTGACCAACTGCCACGAATTCAGCGCATCCAGGAAATTGATATACCCCGGACGACCGTTCAACACCTCCAACGGCAACTCACCCTCCTCCATGAAAATGCGCGAGGGCTTTTGGTTGGGATTACAACCATACTTCAGTTCCAGTTCCTTCATTTAATTACAACATTTAGTTTCGCGTACAAAGGTACATCTTTTCATTCAGAAAATAAAAAATTCCGCAACCTAAAATCACCCGAGACGCAAAATACCGTGCCTCAAGCACACATCAACCAGCATCAACGCCAATATTGC